>JAEZWM010000073.1 GCA_023443025.1 Bacillota bacterium | reverse complement strand
TTAATTCATTTGCAGTACTTTAATTTGTAGCTAAAATAATTGGAAGTGTGGGCACTTCCGCTACGTCTGTAACATGGTTTAATTAATCAAGAAAGGTAATTTATGATTAGCTTTAATTCATAAGAATATCGATGGTTTAAAAGATTTATGGAAAGGCGAATCAGAGTTCGCCCCATACGTCTAACACGACAAGTTCCTTGTCGTTTATAATATACAATTATTTTTCGTAGAGGAAGTGCCCTCACTTCCATTCAGTTATATTTTGTTTTTTATAATTGGCATGGTTTAATAAATCAATTTGGGTTATTTAGGATTAGTTTTAATTCAATAGAATGTGTGTGGTTTAATTTAGATGTGAGAAATTAGAGGTTAGACGTGAGATTTCTTATTGGAAAGCCTAGCTTTCCTTGTTTTATATAGACATTAACATCTATAGTCTTTTTTCTAACCTCTCAACTCTCACTTCTTACTTCTATATTTCTATATCATTTATTCTTCTACTACTTCCACCATTTTTTCTGTATTGTCCTTATTGGAATTGTTGATCAGTTCTTTTACTTTAAACTTAGGGTTTGAGGAACCAAATCTAACTTCTATGATGTCTCCAACTGCTACTTCGTCACCCGGTTTGCAGACTTTGTCATTGATTAGGACTCTTCCTGCTTGGCATGCTTGCTTTGCTATGGTTCTTCTTTTTATTATTCTAGAGTTTTTCAAAAATATATCTATTCTCATAATTCCTCCAAATATTTATGTAATAATGAAAAGCAGCTCAGTTGAGCTGCTCTTCACGTTATTGTCCACCGTTAATAATCAAGAGATTATTTTTTCTTTTTCTTTCCTTTTACGTTTACTGCTTCTTTAAGGGTTTTACCTGCTTTGAATACAGGTGCAACTGATGCAGGAATCTTAATAACTTCTTGTGGATTTCTTGGGTTTCTTCCTTCTCTTGCTTTTCTTTCTCTAGCTTCGAAAGTACCAAATCCAACTAACTGTACTTTTTCACCTTTTGCAAGGCTTTCTTGAACAGTTTCAAGGAATGCATTTAAAGCTCTTTCAGATTCAACTTTAGTTAAATTACTTTTTTCAGCAATGCTTGCTAATAATTCAGCTTTATTCATTAGTTAATCTCCTCCTTTGAATTTATGCGCCACTATCTAAAAAATGACTGCCAATTTTATAGGAACTATTTCTATTATAAGTTAAATTTATTAATAGATTTTATTATTGATAATTTTTATTAATATAGTTCCAGTCAATATGATTATAACCGAGTTTGAGAGCAATTGTCAACCTAAAATAGCTATTTTATCGGATTATTTTTACTTTTCGTGTTCCAAATTCAGTTTTTTAGTAAAAAACTAAAAATTTATCATAATCTTTGTTTATGTTTTTGCTAAATTGTCGTTGTTTATGACGTTTGCTCATATTTTGCATCAAAAAAGCAAGTAGTTATCTACTTGCTCTTCGTTAAATTAATCTTTTTTATCTTCTGCAGGTTTTTCTGTCTCAGCCGGTTTTTCTGTTTCTGCCGGTTCTGTCTCTGCCGGTTTTGCTTCTTCTTGTTTTTCTGTTTCTGCCGGAGTCTCTTCTTTTTTCTCTTCAGCAGGTGCAGTAGTTTCACTTGATTTATATGTTTCTATTTCCGCCTTATTGTAAAGTTCTCCTACATAAGCTTGGAACTTTGGCTCTAGAATTGAATTCTCAATTGTGTCTCTAACATCTTCTACTGTATCTGCAACTGATTTAAGATAGATGATATGATAACCGAACTGTGATTGTACAGGTTCTGATATTTCTCCTGGTTTTAACCCTTTCATGGTTGTCATAAATTCTTCAACGAATGGTGTATTGTTTTTCACCGGACCAAGGTCTCCACCTTTAACAGCTGATCCTTCGTCTGTAGATTTTTCTTTTGCAAGTTCAGCAAAATCTTTTCCACCGTCAAGTTCTTTTTTTATTTCATTTGCTTCTTCTTCAGTGTCAACAAGAATATGAGCAACTTCATAAGTGACTAAATCGTCTTTATGTTCTTCGAAGAATTTATTGATTTCTTCATCGGATACTTTGTTTTCTTGAATAAACCATTCTTTAAGCTTAGTTTGCTTAAGTCCTTTGTTGATAACATATGTGATATCGTCTTCTGACAGGCCGCCTTCTTCTAACTGAGCATTGAACTTCTCTTCTCCACCTGTTTGCTCAACCATTCTTTGTCTTTCAGCTGCTCTATCTTCATCTGTGATCTCAATCTTATTCTTTTTAAGTTCTGCATCAATCAGCTTGTCCATTACCATTACATCTGTAACTCTTTTTTCTAATTCAGCTTTTATGGATGAACCTTGTTCATTGGTTTTATTTAGTTCTTCATCAGGTATTTGACCGTACATCATCTTTCTAAATATACCATATTCTTTATCAAAGTCAGCTTTTGTAATGTATTCTCCATTTACTTTTGCGATGGCATCTTTTGGCTTTCCTGCACATGCAGTAAGCAGTGTAGCTACTGATAGTAACAATGCCAGTGCTTTTGCGATTCTTTTCATTAAGTCATCTCCATTTCATTTTTTGTAGTTATGGGTCACATGCCGTGCCGGGCTACTCTAACTATTATATAGAATTTTTTTAAACTTTCAAGTTTTTTATAGTTTTTTTAACAGTACTATCTCTTCTAAAAGCTCATAACCTCTCCTTAACTGATCTGATTTAGTCCTAATTGTTAAGGATGGTGGCGTCGCAAGTCCGAGCTCGAGTTCACTGCCGAATTTACCTGTTAGCGCTTCAAACTCTTCTAAGCTAAATAGGTTAATATTGTCATATTCAAACTTTATGCTCTCATCACCACCGGAAATCTGAGTGAAACCAATTTTGGTTGCCAGCGATTTAAGTAGTGATATATACATGACATTGATTACCGGATCAGGTAGATCTCCAAATCTATCTATAAGCTCATCGATCATGTCTTCGAGCTCTTCAGTTGATTCTATTTCGGCAATCCTTTTGTATATTTCGACTTTGTCAGTGCCTGATTTGATGTAATTGGTTGGAATGTATGAATCTACACCCAAATCAATTGCTACTTCCCTAGACTCTGTGCTTGACTCTTCGCCTTTAGCCTCAGAAATTGCTCTTTCAAGCAGCTTTACATACAGATCGTATCCAATCTGGTCTATATGTCCATGCTGAACTTCTCCTAGTAGGTTTCCTGCTCCTCGAAGTTCTAAATCCCTCATAGCAATCTTAAATCCTGATCCAAATTCCGTGAAGTCTCTGATGGCTTTTAATCTTTTTTCTGAAATCTCTGTTAAGCTCTTGCCTTTTTCATAGGTAAAATAAGCATATGAAGTTCTACCTCCTCTTCCTATCCTACCTTTTAATTGATAGAGCTGTGATAAACCCATGTAATCTGCATTATATATTATCATTGTGTTGACATTATGTATATCAAGTCCGGTTTCAATAATTGATGTAGAAAGTAGTATATCGTATTCTCCGTTTGTAAAGTCTATCATGACTTTTTCCAAGGATCTTTCGTTCATCCTACCATGGGCAGTTACTATACTTGCCTCAGGCACCAGCTCCTGAATTTTAAATGCCATTTCTTCTATATCATAAACTCTATTATAAACAAAGTATATTTGTCCGCCTCTTTCCATCTCTTTAATGATGGCTTCCCTTATGATCATAGGTTCATATTCCAAAACATAGGTAGTGGTCGGGAATCTTTCTTCCGGCGCTTCGTCCAGCAAGCTCATATCCCTTATTCCTACAAGTCCCATTTGAAGTGTCCTTGGGATTGGCGTTGCACTAAGCATTAATACATCTATATTTTCTCTAAGTTCTTTTAATTTATCCTTATGCCTAACTCCAAATCTCTGCTCCTCGTCTATTATTAATAGTCCTAATTCTTTAAATTTTAAATCTTTAGATAATAGCCTGTGAGTTCCGATAAGCAAATCTACGCTTCCCTCTGATACCTTTTTGAGGATTTCTCTTTGTTCTTTAGCCGTTCTAAATCTGGATATCATTTCTATATTTACAGGAAAATCTTTAAATCTCTCTATGGCAGTATGGTAATGCTGCTGAGCAAGAATGGTGGTTGGCACTAGAAAAGCTACTTGCTTTCCGTCCATTATCGCTTTAAAAGCCGCTCTAAGGGCTACCTCGGTCTTTCCATATCCAACATCTCCACAAAGGAGCCTCTCCATTGGTCTGGCTTTTTCCATATCACCTTTAATCTCTTCGATGCTCCTAAGCTGCGCTTCCGTTTCTTCGTATATAAATGAGTCTTCAAACTCCCTTTGCCAATGCGTGTCTTTTGAAAATGCATAGCCACTTTCTTTCATTCTCCTTGCGTAGTTCTCGAGTAGATCCTCCGCAATTTCGTCGAGTGCTTTTTTTGCTCTTTGCTTGGTCTTTGACCATTCAGGTGCTCCCAGTTTGTTTAGTCTTGGCGCTCTGTTTTCTCCACCTATATACTTCTGGATGAGGTTCATCTGATCAGTCGGAATAAATAGTCTGTCAGTACCTCTATATTCGACTACTAAATAATCTTTGACTTTTTGAGCAACTTTTATTTGCTCTATACCTTTATATAATCCGATACCATGGTTTTCATGAACGACATAGTCTCCTGCAATTAAATCCGAATAGGATACTATGTCTTGACCACTCATCTTCTTGTATCTACGCTTTTTAGTCCCAACATGAGTTTTGCCGTAGATTTCATTGTGAGTTATAAATATTTGTTTTAATGCTCTATACTCGAATCCCTTACTCAAACTAAATGGTGTTATATATATTTGAGACGATTTTATTTCATGTTCTATGGTGTCTGTATATAAGGCAGGTATGTCCTCGGTTTTTAATAACTCTACAAGTCCGGATGCCTTTTCATGATTTTGTGCCATAATGATAACTTTATATCCGGAGTAGATCATATCTTTCAAATTTGAAGTCAATAGACTGAAGTTTCTGTTATACACCTGAGTCTCGACAGTGACAAGCGAAAGATCTAGTTCAGGACTTAATAATCTAGTTCTTTTCTTAAGCTGAGTTATATTGATAGTTGAAAACTCTTTAATCTGTTTTAAGTTGTCGTTAAATTTAAAAGGAATTTTTTCATGAGAAACAAATACTTCTCCCTTTTCAATTTGGTAGCTTATGTCCTCTTGATATCTGGCTTCTATATCAGATGCTCTATCGTAAACTCTTGCAAGGTCCTCGAAGATTACGATGCTGTCTTCATCAATATAATCGAGTATACTGGCATAGGAATCGGGTTTTATATAAGGCATTACAAGATCAGGGTTAGATAAGATGAAGTTGTTTTCTACCATCTCCCTTATTTGAGTGTACTTTTCTATTAATTTTTCCTTATCAACTCCGTACATAAATTTGTTTCGTGCTATATCTATGTCCCTGTCGATTCCCTTGATTATGTTTGCTTTATCTTTTTCTGTAAGTAAAAATTCTCTGGCCGGAGTAATTGTAATTTTATCAGTATTCTCTATCGACCTTTGGTCGCTTATACTAAACACTCTTATCGAATCAACTTCTACATCAAACAGTTCTATTCTCACAGGATGCTCATTGTCAATTGGATAGATATCTATGATCCCGCCTCTTATCGCAAATTGTCCTCGAGACTCTACTGTTTCAACTCTTTCATATTGTAGATTATTAAGCTTGTTTACAAACTCTTCAACATCCAGCTCATCCGATACATTAATATCAATCGTTGAGCTTTTGAAATATTTTGGTGTTGATATCTTCTTTCTAATTGCTTCAACTGAAGCTACAATTATAAAAGTCTCTTCTCCTGTTAGCCGATTCATAATCTTTATCCTGGAATCGTTTTGCGAGCTTTCGAGTGGAGTAATATTATAAAATCCTATATCTGATTTAGGGTATAAGCTTATATCTATATTCGGTAGATTGTTTGCAGAATCATAAATTTCCTTTGCTCTTAACTCATCTTCAACCACTACAAAAATGCTCTTTTTTTGATTTTGCAAAAGAGCATAAAGAAAGTGAGGAAAGCTCTCTCTAACCATCCCATTGATGTAGATAGAGCTCTTCCCACTATTAAGTTTTTCAAGTAACTGCGTATAGTCCTTGATATTCTTAAGTCCGTCAGTTAAAAAGTTCATTCTATTATTTCCATTCCGTTGTATCTGTTCATCGCTTCATCCACGCCAAACTCTAGCATTGTCTCAACAGCATCAGCTGCTACTTCTATTTCTTTTTCAAAAATTTTACTTTCACTATCCGTAAAAGTGCTCAAAACATAGTTGGCTAGGTCCATATAGTCGGGTTTTTTCCCAATGCTTACTCTTACTCTTGGAAATCTGTCATTGGTCAAATGATAGATTATTGATTTCATTCCATTATGACTTCCCGATGAGCCGAATTTCTTAACTCTAATAGTCCCAAAAGAAATATCAATATCGTCGTATATCACTATAATATCTTCCGGCTTTATCTTAAAGAAATCCGAAGCTTCTCTTACTGCTATCCCAGAGTTGTTCATATAAGTCTGTGGTTTCAGAAACACCACTTGCTCAGACCCTATGCTTGTCTTCTCATATAGTGATTTGAATTTTATCTTTTTTATCTTAAAACCATGCCTCTTAGCTAAAAGGTCAATAACTCTAAACCCAGCATTGTGTTTGGTGTCTTCGTACTTTGATCCCGGATTTCCAAGTCCTACTACTAGCTTCAAACTATCACTCCGTTGCGTTAAATAGTGAGGATACTGATTGGTTATTGTTGATGTTTTTAATCGCAGCTGCAAAAGCAGGTGCTGCAGATACAACTTCTATCTTTTCGGCTTTAACCCCTTCAGGTAGTGGAATTGTATCGGTAATTACACACTTTTCAACTACAGAGCTTGCGATTCTTTCCATTGCAGGTCCTGAAAGCACGCCATGAGTTGCAGTGATATATACATCTTTTGCACCTTTTTCTTTTAATACTTTTGCTGCATTTGTAATTGTTCCCGCTGTATCTATAATATCGTCGATGATAATAGCATTTTTGCCTTGAATTTCACCTATGATATTTAATACTTCAGACTCGTTTGGTCTTGGCCTTCTTTTTTCTATAATTGCTAATGGAAGATTTAGGTGATGTGCGAAAGTTCTAGCTCTTGTTACTCCTCCGAGGTCGGGTGATACGACTACATAGTCTCCATCCCCTGATTCAACCATTTCTCTAAAGTATTTAGCTAGAGTTGGCATAGCAGTCAGGTGGTCTACCGGAATGTCAAAGTAACCTTGAATTTGTCCGGCATGCAGATCCATCGTTATTACCCTGTCCGCTCCCGCTGTAGTTAATAGATTTGCTACTAGCTTAGCACTAATCGGCTCTCTACCTCTGGTTTTTCTGTCTTGTCTCGCATATCCATAGTATGGAACAACAGCATTAATTCTTGCTGCAGATGCTCTTTTAGCTGCATCTATCATTATTAATAACTCCATCAGATGATCGTTTACCGGTGTACAAGTTGGTTGTACTAAAAAAATATCGAAACCTCTTACTGTTTCTTCAATTACTAGGTTGATTTCACCGTCTCTAAATTTTTCAATAGTTACTTTTCCTAGTGGAATCCCAAGTTCTTTGCAAATATCTTCAGCAAATTTAGTGTTTGCATTTCCACTAAATACCTTCATTTCACCTATAAACATTTCCAATCCTCCCATTTATCTATCCTTTTTTTTCTTAATATAAACCCAATCAGCTATACTTCTTGATTCTGCTCTAGATATAAATAGAGCACCTTTTTCAACATCTTTTGTAACGCTAGTACCTGCAGCAATAAATGCATCTTCGTGGATGGTTACCGGAGCTATTACATTTGCATTGGATCCTATAAAGGCCCCGTCTTTGATTATGGATTCATATTTATTTTTTCCATCGTAGTTTGCAAAAATTACTCCGCATCCAACATTTATATTCTTACCCAGTTCAGCATCACCTATATATGCAAGATGTCCTGCTTTTGTATTCTCGCCTAAAACGGCATTTTTCGTCTCAACAAAGTTTCCTATGTGAACATTTACTCCGATATCAGAGTCAGGTCTTAAATGAGCAAATGGTCCAATTGTTGCTCCTTTTGATATCCTTGAATGCTCGATTACTGATCTATTGATAACAACTCCATCTTCAAGTACTGAGTTTATAATAGTACTTGCACCATCGATAATACAGTCTTCACCAATTACAGTTTTCCCTGTAATTTTAGCTCCGGAGTAGATTCTAGTATCCTTACCAATCACAACTCCCGGCTCGATAAATATATTGGATGGATTTTCCATAATAACACCATCTCGCATATACTTTTTATTTGTTCTCGCTCTTAGTAATTCTTCGGCTTCTGAAAGCTGATCTTTTGAATTTATACCGTGAACTTCGTTGACATCCTCCAGTAAAAAAGTGCCTAATTTATGCCCTTTGTTTGCCAGTATTTCAACTACATCCGTTATATACATCTCACCTTGATCGTTATCCGTGTCCAGCTCACCTAGTGCTAACTTGAGTTCTTCTCCTCTAAAAATGTATACTCCGGGATTAAACTCGTGGATTTTTAACTCTTCTTCATTTGCATCTCTGTGTTCTACGATTTTTATGAGATAGCCTTCTTCATTTTTTATTATCCTTCCATAATTGGTAGGGTCATCTATTATCGCAGTCAAAAGCGAGCCCACCGCTCCGGTGCTTTTATGATATTCCAGAAAATCGCTAAGCGACTTTTCTGTCAAAAGTGGAATATCTCCATTTAAGATTAATACATGGTCGTCGTCATTAATTTCATCTGCTGCAAGCGACACCGCATATCCTGTTCCATACGGAAATTCAGGGCCAATTTTTTGTTCTTTATAAATAATGTTTCTATTTTGAAATAATTTCTGTACATCTTCTTTATTCTTTCCAACGATGACTACATTCTTCTCAATTCCTGCACCTTCACTTGCACTGAGAACATAATCTATCATTGGTCTATTCAGTAGGGTCTGAGTGACTTTTGAATGCTTTGATACCATTCTAGTCCCCTCGCCCGCTGCGAGTATAACTGATACAATCACATTTACACCTGCCTTTATTTTTATTCCTTTTCTATTATACTACATATATAGACATACCTACAAGGAATCAAAAAACTGCTCATTTTTTTAAAAAGCTTGTAACTTTTTACTTAAAGATTTATAATTATATGCGACAGATTGGAATTAATATATTTACATAGGTGTAAACCTAATAACTAAAATAAAGTCGCCTTGTAATATGCGACTATATTTGCATGATTAAAATAAATTTATCGCGTTTGCGTTTATGTTTTATAATTTTGGAGGGATTTAGGTGTTTAAGTTTGATTTAGATGATCATAGTATTAAAAATATACATTTTATAGGGATTGGTGGTGTGAGTATGTCAGGTATTGCTCATCTTCTTCTCGACTCAGGATTTAACATTACCGGTTCCGATAAGGAGAGCAATCCGCATACAAAAAAGCTTGAAGGGATGGGTGTAAAAGTATACTACGGACAAAAACCGGAAAATATTAAAAATCCTGACATCATAGTATATACCGATGCTATACTTCCGGATAATACCGAGCTTATCTATGCTAAAAGCTTGGATATCCCAGTAGTTACAAGAGGAGTTTTTCTAGGCGCCCTAATGAGAAACTACAAGCATTCAATTGCAATTTCAGGTTCTCACGGCAAATCTACGGTAACAAGCATGGTAACGGAAATACTTACTGATTCCAAGTATAATCCATCTATTTTGTTAGGTGGGGATTTAGATACTATAAATGGTAATGTATTGATTGGAGATAGAGATTATTTAGTAACTGAAGCATGCGAGTACAAGGCGAATATTCTTAATTATTATCCATCAACTGTAATCGTTCTGAATATATCGGAAGATCATCTTGATTTCTATAAAAACATTGACCATATTGTTAGTACTTTTATTGGATATATGAAGAACTTAGATGAGAATTCAAATGCCATAATCAACATTGATGATCCAAATTGTATTCCTCTACTCGACCATATTAGAGGTAATATCCATACATTCGGAATGAAGAATCCTAACGCACACTATAAGATTAAGGATATAGTGCATGATGAAGTAGGAAGACCTACTTTCAGTTTGGTTTTCGGAGACGACGAGCTTAGAATTTCTCTTCCTGTAATAGGCGACTTTAACGTGTACAATGCCGCATCCGCTGCTATTGCAATGCTAGTAACCGGAATTGATAGAGAGCTTATCATCAAGCAATTAGGAAACTACAAAGCTCTTCATAGAAGAATGGAAATTGTTGGCAAATACAACGACGCAAATATTATGACCGATTACGGTCATCATCCTACTGAGATTCAAAACACATTACACGCCCTTGGAGAGCATAAGCAAAACAGGCTTGTCTGCGTATTCCAGCCGCATACATTCAGTAGAACTAAGGCGCTTTTAAAAGAGTTTTCAGAATCATTTGACTACGCTGACGAGGTAATAGTTACAGATATATATGCAGCTAGAGAACATTTTGATCCAAGCATTCATTCTAATGATTTGGTAAAACTACTGGTTGAAAGAGGAGTAAATGCAAAGTACATTCCTACATTTGAAGAAACTAAGGAATATATATATAGAACAGCAGAACCTAATGACCTAATCATGACAACAGGTTGTGGAATCCCACATCTACTCGCTTATATGATTGCAAATGATCAAGACTTTGAAAACGCCGGACCAATACCGGCTTAAT
>JAEZWM010000057.1 GCA_023443025.1 Bacillota bacterium | reverse complement strand
TTGCAGATAAATTATAAATAATAATAATATTGTATAAATAACCGATAAATGTTAATATAGTCAAGCCTGACCCCGTTTAATTTATTAAACAGGAGACCGACGTTTTTTTGTCGGTCTCTACTTTTTTGGGGATTATTTTGTTGCGAATTGGTACATTAGTTTTATGGTGTTTTCTATAGCGTTTTTGTGGGTTCTTTCGAAGGTGTGGGAGGATGCAACTCCCGGACCTATTAGACCTACTCTTATTTCATGGCCGGCTCTTAGTGCTGCTGATCCATCCGAACCGTAGAATGGATAAATGTCTATAGTGTAGTCTATCTCTGATTCTTCTGCAAGTCTTACTAGCTGCTTTCTAATTTCTAAATCATATGCTCCACTTGAATCCATTGCACAGATTGTTACATGGGTTTCTTTTGAATTTTGACCCGTATCCGGTGCTGCCATATCTACTGCTATGAAATCTTTTGTGTTTTCAGGTATCACACTTGCACCATGTCCTACTTCTTCATAGTTAGAAATCAAGAAATGAATAGTTCTTTTTGGTTTAATTCTTTCGTCTATTAATAGTTTAGCTAGTCCAACTATGCATGCTACACCTGCTTTATCGTCCAAGTGTCTTGATTTAATAAATCCACTATCAGTAAATACTGTTCTAGTGTCAAGGAAAATAAAATCTCCTACGTTAATTCCGAGATTCTCAACGTCTTCAGCAGTCTCTACTATTTCATCAAGCCTGATAGACATGGTATCTGCATTTCTTTCTCCTTTTGAGATTTCTTCAGGGTGTACATGTACTGACGAATTATTTAATGTTATGGTTCCACTGTATTCTTTTCCTTCCATTGTTTTAACCACAACATATTCTCCTTCAACTGTATTAAAAGGATATGCACCTATTCTATGAAATTGTAATCTGCCATCGGATTTAATGGATTTTACCATTGCTCCAAGCGTATCGACATGACCACTAAAGGTGATAGCTTCATCTATCTCACCAGGAATAGTCGCAATCAATGCTCGCTTATAAGTCAGTTTAGTTTCTATACCCAGTTTATCAAAAGCTTCCTTTACATAATTAATAGCATCGTCAGTGTATCCTGTTGGACTTGGTGTTAAAAGGAGTTCTTTCATAAAATCTAATGTGTAATCAAGTGTATTTTTCAATTTATACCTCCATTATATATAAATATAATAATTATTCCTATGACGCATTATGTTTTTATTTTATCATTTTACTGAAATCATTTCAATATTGGACAGTAGTGCGATATGTAGTATAATTATATTATTGCTACATCGTCAATTGTTATTTAATTGATGTAACTACATTACGGGAGGTTATTATGGAAGAGATTAGTGCCGGTGGCGTTGTCGTTGTTGATGATACTGTTCTTACTTTAAGAAAGTATCAAGGAGACTGGGTTCTTCCTAAAGGAAGGCTCGAGGACAACGAAACAAGTGAAGAAGCTGCAATAAGAGAAGTATATGAAGAAACCGGTGTGAAAGGTGAGATAAAAAAATATATTGGATATTTAAAATACACTTATGTACATGGTGATGGTGAAAGAGTAAATAAAACTGTTCATTACTATTTAATGACATCGGGAAATACCGAATTCACAAAACCGCAAAAGGAAGAAGGTTTTATGGAGGCAGTTTTTTTAGAACATGAGAAAGTTATAGAAAGACTTAAGCATGAAGCTGAAAAAAACATGGTAAGAAAAGCTGTGGAGCTTTATAGAAATATTTAAACGAGGTGACGAAATGTCATTTTCTGTGGATGCTAAAAATGAAGTTGCAAACTCTGACATTGGTTCTAAAACAATCATGGTAGCTGAACTTGCTGCATTAGTTAGAACGAATGCAACTATTTCAATCTCCTTCAGGGATGAAATTACAATCAAGTTTGCTAGTGAAAACAGTCCAACTGCAAGAAGGATTTATAGGATTATAAAGTCGCTTTATGGATATGAAACGGAAATTATGGTTACTAGAAATGAACAATTACGCAAAAGATCCTTCTATAGACTGCACATTAATGATGAAGAAATTTCAAGATATATACTAGAAGACACCGGTTTTGATTCAGGTGGCTTTACACTTGATTCAGTATCAAATCCCGACATAGGATTTGATCCGATATCGACTCAAGACAAAAGAGCCTTTCTGAGAGGAGCATATTTGGGTGCAGGTTCTGTTACCGATCCTAATAAAACGTATCATCTAGAAATTGTCGTAAATTCACTGCAAACAGCAAAACTATTGGCTTTAATCTCTAGTGATCTTGGTATTAATGCCGGTATTACTGAAAGGAAAAATCAATTTGTATACTATTTAAAAGATAGTTTAGCTATATCTGATTTTCTTAGCGTTATAGGTGCAAATGCTGCAAGACTGGAGCTGGAAAATGTAAAAGTTATGCGGGATATAAAAAACAATGTAAATAGAATTGTAAATGCAGAAACAGCTAATATTAGTAAGACTATAAATGCTTCTATAAAACAAATAGAGGCAATAGAGTTAATAAAAAAGGAAAAGGGTCTTGATGAACTACCATTAGGATTACGTGAAATAGCAGAACTTAGACTGAAAAATCCGGACGATTCATTAAAAGATTTAGGTGAAAAACTAGATAAACCAATTGCAAAATCGACAGTAAATAACAGAATGAAAAGAATTTTGGAGATTGCTGAAGAAATAAATACTAACAAAAATGTTGAGGTTAATTAGCCTCAACATTTTTTTAAAATACAATTATTTTTTCTATTACTGATTTAATTAGAGATAAATCTATTTTCATAAAGTCATCTACTGCTCCACCAATCCAATTAGGAGTTGGTCTGTTTTTTAAAAATTTATTATATGTTTCTATTGAATCTTCAATGATAAGTAGGCTTTGTGGATCCGTTTGAATATTATCACTTTGAGGTTCAGATAGAATTACCGATTTAAAAGGTGTTTCATTTGGTTTAATACTACCTGAAAGCGGATGAGTTTCTAAAATATAACCTTCATGGATTAACTCTCTACATTTTAAAAGGACTGCTGCATAGTCCATGCCTTCAATATATTCAGTAGGGATTTTATCACCGTAGTTTTCAACAACTAATTTATTATTCGTAATCATTTTAAATCTTTTAATCATTTATATCATTCCTTTCAATCTATAGAAAATTTTATTTATAAATTTTATTTTACTCTACTATATATTAACATATAAAATCAATAATTGGAAAGCATTATTGACTCAGATATGATAAAATACTAATGGGAGGAAATCTATGAAAGATTTTACACATTTACATGTTCATACTGAATATAGCTTGCTTGATGGCTTTTCTCCAATAGAAAAGCTTGTAAGAACTGCGAGTGAGAAGGGGATGAAAGCATTAGCAATAACAGATCACGGATCAATGTTCGGTATTATTCAGTTTTATAAGACATGTTTAAAATATAATATAAAACCTATTCTAGGTTGTGAAGTATATGTCGCTGAAAATAATTATCTTGAAAAAACATCCGGAGATAAAGAGCAGCATCATTTAGTACTACTTTCAGAAACTGAGGAAGGCTATCAAAACCTAATGAAAATTGTTTCTGAAGGATATATTAATGGCTACTACTATAGACCTAGAGTTGATAAAGAAGTACTTTCTAAATACAGTAGGGGAATAATTGCAACAAGTGCATGTCTGGGTGGTGAAATTCAGCAATTATTGCTTAACGATAGATTTGATGATGCAATTAAAGCAACAAGGGAATATAAAGATATTTTTGGAGATAATAATTTCTTTTTAGAACTACAAGATCATGGAATTGAAGAACAGAGAGTGGTCAATAAGCTACTATATGAAATTAGTAAGATTACTGACATACCTTTGGTTGCAACCAATGACGTACATTATGTAGACAAATCCGATGCCAACATTCACGATGTACTCCTTTGTATACAGACAGGTAAAACACTCGAAGAACCTCAGAGAATGAAGTTTCCAACAGAAGAATTTTACTTAAAAAGCTATGATGAAATGTATGAGATTCTTGGAGAATTCCCAGAAGCTTTAGAAAATACAAATAAAATTGCAGATAGATGTAATGTTGAGATAGTTTTTGGAGAATTACATTTACCTCATTTTGAAGCACCTGAAGGTTTTGACAATCCATCATATCTAAGGGAGCTTACTTTTACAGGCTTAAAAACTAAATATCGAGAACTAACAGATGAGATAATTGAAAGAGCAGAAACTGAACTAAAAGTAATTGAAAACATGGGATATGTTGACTATTTTCTTATAGTTTGGGATTTTATTAGATACGCTAAGGAAAAAGACATACCTGTAGGTCCGGGAAGAGGATCTGCAGCTGGTAGTATCATCTCTTATGCTCTTGATATTACCGATATCGACCCATTGAAATACAATTTGCTGTTTGAACGATTCTTAAATCCAGAAAGAGTCTCAATGCCTGATATAGATATAGATTTCTGTTATGAAAGAAGAGACGAAGTAATAGATTATGTAATAGAGAAATATGGTGTCAATCATGTAGCACAGATAGTTACGTTTGGAACTATGGCTGCAAGAGGAGCTATTAGGGATGTTGGAAGAGTATTTGATATGCCATATGCTATGGTAGACAAAATTGCAAAACAAATTCCAATGCAGCTTGGAATCACAATCGATGGAGCGCTTGAACTAAATAAGGAATTAAAAGCGGAATACGAAGACAATACCGAGATTAGAAAACTGATAGATTATGCCAATGCAATAGAAGGTATGCCAAGACATACCTCCACACATGCTGCAGGTGTTGTTATTTCAAAAAACCCTGTAACGGATTATGTTCCTCTTTCAAGAAACCAAGATGTATTAACAACGCAGTTTAATATGATTGAATTAGAACAGCTTGGTCTTTTAAAAATGGACTTTTTAGGATTACGAACTCTAACGGTTATTGACAATACAATAAAACTAATAAAAAATGTTCATGGAATTGAAGTTGATATTAACAATATTGATTTAAACGACCCAAAAGCCATCGAACTTTTTACTAAGGCTGAAACGCTTGGCATTTTTCAATTTGAGTCCCCAGGGATGAGAGCATTTCTAAAAGAACTGAAACCGACAGTTTTTGATGATTTAATAGCTGCAAATTCACTTTTTAGACCGGGACCTATGAATGAGATACCTAATTATATAGCTTGTAAGCATAACCCTGATAGAATTACCTATATACACCCGTCATTGGAACCTATACTCGATGTAACTTACGGAACAATTGTGTATCAGGAGCAGGTAATGCAAATCGTTCAACAACTTGCCGGTTACACACTTGGCGGAGCTGATTTGCTGCGTAGAGCTATGGGCAAAAAAGATATGGTAGTTATGGAAGAAGAGAGAAAAAGATTTATTTATGGTCAGGAAGATGAATCAGGTAATATTCTTGTTGATGGTTGTTTAAGGCGAGGAGTAGACGAGGTAAGTGCAAATAAGATCTATGACTTAATGATAGATTTTGCAAAATACGCTTTTAATAAATCTCACTCTGCAGCTTATGCATATATTGCAATGCAAACAGCTTATCTTAAAGCCTATTATCCAACCGAATTTATGGCCGCACTTATGTCATCTGTTATGGGACAATCATCTCAAATTTCACTTTATATACAAGAGTGTAAAAGGCTAGGTATCGAAATATTACCTCCTGATATAAATCATTCTTATAAGAACTTTTCCGTTGATGGAAACAAAATAAGATTTGGAATGGTAGCTGTTAAGAATGTAGGAGCAGCCTTGGTTGACTCTATAATAAAATGCAGAAAAAAAGGGGGGCCGTTTACCAGTTTTATAGACTTTGTTCAAAGACTTGATAAAGAAAACAGGCACCTTATTAATAAGAAAGCCATAGAATGTTTGATTAGAGTTGGTGCTTTTTCATCAACAGGTCTAAACAGAGCAACCCTAATTTCAATGTTTGAGAAAACCATTGACTCAGTTATCAATGACTCCAGAAGAAATTTGGATGGTCAAATGTTTTTACTGGATGATTCACACGAAGCCGATAATTTAGAACCCGAGTTTATAATTCCTGAATTTAGTAATAACTTATTATTACAAATGGAAAAGGAATTAACCGGACTTTATATAACGGATCACCCATTAAGTTCCTACTCAGACTTTATTGCTGAGAACTCTAATTTCAAAATGTCAAATATAACAGAGGCCGATGAATTTCAGGAGATTCAGGATAAATACGATCAAAAAAGAGTAAGTATAGTAGGCCTTATTACATCTAGGAATGATAAAATTACCAGAAATAATCAGCAGATGACCTTTTTAGAAGTGGAAGATGAATTTGGTGTAATTGAAGTTGTAGTATTCCCAAAACTATTTGACGAATATAGACCACTTATAAAAGAAGACACGGTGGTTAAACTAGAGGGAAGGCTTACAATTAGTGAAAATGAGAACCCAAAACTTATTTTAGATAAGTTAGAAAAGGCTAAAGAGAATACTAAAAGCATATATATAAAATTAAACCGAAAAGATGAAGATGAAAAAACTGAGTTAGTTAATCTATTAAGTAAATATTCAGGTTATTCACCCGTAGTACTTTATTACGCTACTGAAAAAGTAGCAGAAAAAACTTCAAAAAATCTATGGGTGGATATTGAAAATAAAACTCTAATAGATAAACTTGAAAACAAGTATGGATCTTCAAATGTTATAATACAATAATTGGAGGAAGTAATGAAAACAATTGGATTGCTGACAAGTGGTGGTGACGCACCAGGAATGAATGCATGTATAAGAGCGATTGTTCGTACATGTGTTTTCAACGGAATCAGAGTAATGGGTATAAGATTTGGATTCGATGGCCTCATCAGAGGAGATATATACGAGATGAATGTCTCTTCAGTTGCAGATATAATCCAAAGAGGAGGTACTATCCTAGGTAGTGCAAGAAGTGATGAGTTTAGAACGGAAAAAGGACAAAAAAAGGCAATCAATATTTTAAAAGATTTTGGAATCGATGGTGTTATAGTCATGGGCGGTGATGGTTCGTTTAGAGGAGCTAAAGAACTTAGTGAAGCAGGTATTAAAGCGATAGGAATACCATGTACAATTGACAATGATATGGGCTTTACAG
>JAEZWM010000046.1 GCA_023443025.1 Bacillota bacterium | reverse complement strand
TTTGGAATCGATGGTGTTATAGTCATGGGCGGTGATGGTTCGTTTAGAGGAGCTAAAGAACTTAGTGAAGCAGGTATTAAAGCGATAGGAATACCATGTACAATTGACAATGATATGGGCTTTACAGACTATACAATAGGATTTTACACTGCTGTAGAGACTGTAGTTGATGCAATCAGTAAGATAAGAGATACTTCTTCGTCGCATGGTAGGGGAAATGTAATTGAAGTAATGGGAAGACACTGTGGAGATATAGCTCTTTATGCAGGTTTAGCCGGTGGAGCGGAATCCATAGTTGTTCCTGAAATAAACTTTAATATAGACGATATCACAGATAAGGTAATCAGTGGTAAGAAAAGAGGTAAACTACACCATATCATCATACTTGCAGAAGGTGTAGGAAATGCTTATGAACTTGCTCAGGCTGTTCAAGAAAAAACTGATGTAACGACAAAAGTTACAATCCTTGGACACATTCAAAGAGGTGGAAACCCTTCAGCTTTTGACAGACTACTCGCGAGCCAAATGGGAAATAAAGCAGTAAAGCTGTTGATGGAAGAAAAATCCGGTTTAGCACTTGGCATGAAAGGGACAGAGGTATTTGATATGGATCTTATCGAAGCTGTCGGTATCAAACACGAATTAAACACTGACTTATATGAGATCGCTAGAGAGCTTTCAATATAAACTTACAGGGGGGATCACATGGATAAAAAAACAAAAATAGTATGTACTATAGGACCTGCATCGGACACTGTTGAAATTCTTAAAGAGTTAATGAATGCCGGAATGAATGTATGTAGATTAAATTTTTCACATGGTACGCACGAAGAACACAAACAAAGAATAGACAATATTAAAAAAGCTCGTGAAGAATTAAAAGCGGCTGTTGCCATAATGCTGGATACAAAAGGGCCTGAAATAAGACTTAAAAACTTCGAAACAGGTGAAATAAATTTAAAACTGGGAGATAAATTTACATTAACAACCAGAGATATAGTAGGAAACCAAGATATCGTATCAATTACTTATGAAGGTCTTCCAAGAGATGTAAAAATTGGAGACAGAATCTTAATTGATGATGGACTTGTAGAACTTCAAGTTGAAGATGTAGTAGACGGTACAGACATTTTATGTGTTGCTAAGAACTATGGAACAATAAAAGATAAAAAGGGTGTAAATGTACCTTCAGTTTCGATTAATCTTCCTGCAATGACTCAAAGAGACGTTTCTGATATACAGTTTGGGATAGAAAACGGAGTTGACTTTATAGCTGCATCATTTATAAGAAAAGCAGCAGATGTGCTTGATATAAGAAAAGTTCTTGAAGAAAATGGCGGTCAGAAAATAGGTATAATTTCTAAAATAGAAAACGAAGAAGGCGTTGAAAACCTAGAAGAAATCATCGAAGCTTCAGATGGTATAATGGTTGCAAGAGGTGACCTTGGAGTAGAGATTAGAACCGAAACAATGCCGATAGTACAAAAGAAAATAATAAGACTGACTAATATGGCTTCAAAACCTGTAATTACAGCTACGCAGATGCTTGACTCAATGATAAGAAACCCAAGACCAACAAGGGCAGAAGTTACTGACGTTGCAAATGCTATCCTTGACGGAACAGATGCTATAATGCTATCGGGAGAAACTGCGGCAGGTAAATACCCTGTTGAAGCAGTAAAAACTATGCATGATATTGCACTGACTACTGAAGATTCAAAAGATTTTATAGATTCAGTCCATGCCAGAAAAGATTGGGTTATTAACACTACTACAAACTCTATATCCAACTCGAGTTGCCATATAGCAGAACAACTTGGAGCGGCAGCTATTCTTACTGCAACCGCTACCGGCGGAACGCCAAGACATATTGCTAAGTTTAGACCACATGCACCAATTATAGCCGCAACTTATACTGAAGAAGTCATGAGAAGTTTATCACTTGTGTGGGGAGTGTTCCCTGTTCTGTCTAAAAAGACGGAACTTACCGACGAAGTTATTGAAAGTTCAATCCATTCAGCACTAAATGAAGGCTATATCAATGAAGGTGAATTAATTGTAATAACAGCAGGTATACCGGTAGCTGTTGGTGGTACTACAAACTTAATTAAGGTTCATACAGTAGGTGATATAGTTGCAAAAGGTTTAGGTATAGGTAAAAAATCAGTGAGCGGAATAGTGTGTAAAGGTTCAACAAGAGAAGAGTTGGAAAACAGATTCCGTGAAGGCATGATACTGGTAGCAAGATCCACAGATAAAGATGTTGTTGAGTATATAGAAAAAGCAAAGGCAATTGTTGTAGAAGAAGGTGGTCTTACATCACATGCTGCAATAGTAGGCTTACACTTTGATAAACCAACCATTGTAGGAGTAATTGATGCTACAAACATCTTAGATGATGGCGAAATAATAACAGTTGATCCGATAGCGGGTCTAATATATAGAGGCGAAGCTAGAGTTTTATAGATACTTTTAGGAAAGCAGTTGCTTTCCTTTTCGCTTTTTATATGAAATAAATCTAATTAGGGGTAATTATGATTTCAAAAGAGAATAAAGAATTTTTTAAGTTAATATTATCTATTGTGATCCCTGTAGCTTTTCAGGGATTGATTGCTACGACATTAAACATGGCTGATACGGTTATGGTATCATCTCTTGGTGAATCATCGATTGCAGCTGTAGGATTAGTGAATCAATATATGTATTTCTTTTTGGTTACAATCTTTGGAATATGTAGTGGATCAGCAATATTTATTTCTCAATATTATGGTAAAAAAGATAATATAAACATTAATAGACAATATGGAATAATGATGGTGTTAGTATTTGTAATTGGTATGATTTTTACTATAGCATCAATTATCTTTAAAGATCAATTACTGGCACTACTCTCACACGAGCAAGATGTAAGGACCCAAGCTAGGATTTATCTGGATATCATTATTTGGACATTTGTAATTACTGGGCTTAGCTTTGGAATTACTACCGCATTCAGAAGCTGTGGAAACGCTAAAATTCCGGTTCAAATTTCTGTTGTATCATTCATAACAAATATATTTTTTAATTATGTATTAATATTTGGAAAATTAGGATTTCCGGCAATGGGAGTTGCAGGAGCTGCTTTTGGAACACTGATTGCAAGAACAATAGAACTTTTATTATCATTATTTATACTTTCAAAACCTTTTGTAGTATTTCGTTTTAGTATCAAGTATCTGCTTGATCTTGAAAAGCCATATATTATGAGATACTTAAGAATTGCTATACCGGTTATAGGAGCAGAAACGCTTTGGTCTCTTTCACAGCTATTTTTCTCTGTAATCTATGCACGTACCGGGAAGCAAGCTGCCGCAGCAATTCAGATTACCAATACAATTCAAAATGTATTCTTTATATTAGCAAACTCATTATGTGCTGCCGCTTCCATTATAATTGGACAATTTATTGGATCAAAAAATTATGAAAAAACAGAAGTATATGCATCAAAGTTTTTAAAATTTACAATATTTATAGGGATAGTCTCCGGTATTATTCTTGCAGTTTTCCCTGATTTTCTCCTAGTACTTTACCGTGGATTAGAAGCAGATTTAAGAAAGGTATCAACAAATCTACTAATTATCAGAGGTGTTTTTTTAATATTTAGATTTATAAATGCCATGCTTGTAATAGGTATATTTAGAGGAGGAGGAGATTCAAAAGTCCCATTTTTATATGAGATATTTACAATTTGGGTGTATGCACTTCCCGCAGCATTAATTGCTACATTTATATTTAAGTTAAGTATAGAACAGATATTTATAATAGTATCGCTTGAGGAAGTATTAAAAATGATTTTATTGATTCCTAGGTATCTATCAGGGAAGTGGTTAGTGAATGTCACCGAATAATATATTTATTAATTTACTTTACTAACTTACAAAATTATATTAAGATTATAGTAAGATTGTTAATCAAATAGTACTCTTTTAAGAGTTGTGATTGGAGGGCAATATGGAAAAGCGAAGATTAGGCAGTACAGAACTAATGGTATCCGTGATTGGTTTTGGTGGAATCCCTATCCAAAGA
>JAEZWM010000036.1 GCA_023443025.1 Bacillota bacterium | reverse complement strand
TAGGTGACAAATCAACGGAAAATGTCAACGGACTTATGATAGGAGTGCTTGGTGGAGACTACCACAGAGATGGATACAAGTACTATACAGTAGAAGAAATCCTAAAGGATATAGTTATTAAATAAATTCACCTCTTATGCTATAATGCAGTTAGAAAAATTAAACTATTCTATATGAGAGAAAAAATGCATGCAAAGAAAGGTAATGGAGTGGAATGAATGATAAAGAAGGTCTCAATTAAAGATCAGGTTTATGAAAAAATAAAGAACAGGATACTCTTTAGGGAATATAAATTGGGAGAACAAATCACTATAACAAAGTTAAGTGAAGAACTAGGGATAAGTAATACTCCTATAAGAGAGGCTATGTCAAGACTCGAAGCTGAGGGCTTGATAAATGTTACTGAGAATTCGAAATACAATGTGATTGTACTCGGGGAGAGGGATATTATAGACCTCAATGAAGCCGTTCTGGCACAAGTATTAGCAGCAATCGACATCTGTATTAAGAAAGACATGGTTGAAAACCTTATTGAAAGACTTTCAGAGGCTTTTGAGAAGCACAAGACTCTTTATGAAAGTGAAAGTAAATTTGATGGAAAATACATTCAAGTTTCTATTGATTTTGATAGAAAAATTGTGGAAGCATCAGAAAATTCATTTTTAATAAATATATTTAATGATTTAGCTAATAGGTTAATACTCTGTTCAATATATAATAAGAGTGAGTTTAAGGATATTCACTACAATGAGCATTACAATATCCTGGAATCTCTAAAACAAGGTAAATATAGTAAAGCGATAGAATATATTAAAAGTCATTTTACAAAAGATTTTGATTCTATGGATATCAGGAAGTAGAAAAAAAGAGATAAAGTTATAAGAACTTTGTCTCTTTTTTATGTCTAAATGCTTAGTTTTAGACATACAATAATGCTTTAACAAGAAATAGTGCTAAAATAGTTGACAAATATTAAAATTAAATGTATTATAAACCCAAACCGTGCATCGTGCATGATGCATTATTCTGAGCGAAAGATAATAGCGATGGCGAATACAACACATCCTTATGAAAACGATATCAATATAAAAATATTACGTTATATTAGGAGGAGATTTGATGGAAATTCAAGCGAAAATTAATGGGAAGGAAATCAGGGCTGATATAAATCCCGGTATGAGACTTATAGATTTTTTAAGAGATGAACTGGATCTTACCGGTACTAAAGAAGGGTGCTCAGAGGGGGAATGTGGAGCGTGTACAGTAATACTTGATGGGGTTGCAGTTACTTCTTGTACTGTACTCGCAGGACAAATAGACGGGTGTGAGGTGCTTACTGTTGAGGGGCTTATGGAAAATGGCGAACTTGATATTTTACAAAAGAAGTTTATTGAATATGGAGCGGTTCAGTGTGGTTATTGTTCGCCCGGATTTCTAATGAGTGCAAAAGCTCTATTAATGAAAAATTCGAATCCAACGATTCAGGATATCAAAAGAGCTATAGAAGGAAATATTTGTAGATGTACCGGATATACTAAAATTATAGAAGCAATTGATGCAGCTGCAAAGGAGATGTAATAATGTTTTATTCACCCAAAGATATAAATTCTTTGATTGATATTTTAAATGGTGATTTAGAAAATACATATGTTATCAGTGGAGGAACTGATTTAATCATAGGCCTTAGAAATAAAAAAATTACTGATTATAGTATTATCGATATCACTAAATTAAGTGACTATAAAGGAATCAGAGAAGACCAAGAAAATATTTATATTGGTGCACTTACAACGATGACTGAAATTGCAGAAGACTCGATTATTGATAGTAATCTTAGAGCACTAAAGTGCGCAGCATATAATCTAGGATCAGAAATTATTCGTAATAAAGCTACGATTGGAGGGAATATTGCAAATGCAGCTCAGTGTGCTGATACAGTACTTGCACTTTTCGCATTTGATGCTGAAGTTGTTTTAATAAGTCCTAGGGGAGAAAGGACTATGCGTATAGATGAAGTCGTTGTAGGAATTAATAGAACGACAATTAAAAAGGATGAAATCATTGCTAAGATTATTGTCAAAAAGAATGAAAGAATTAGTGCATTTCAAAAACTTGGTTCTAGAAAAGCAGTAACAATTTCTAAAATAAGCTGTGCTGTAAATCTTTTAATGGATCAGGATAAGGTAGAAAGTGCAAGAGTTTTTCTAGGTGCCGTTGGGATTAAGCCTGTTAGAGCACAACTTTTAGAAAGCTTATTTACAAATGTCAAAATAAGTGAAATCAAATTGAAAGAATTTCAAAAAACTGCGTATGATGAAGTAGAACTAGCAATTCCTGATAGATCTTCAAAGTATTATAAAAGGATTGCTATCAAGGCTGTAATAGATGATATTTTAAAGGATTTGATAAATTATGAATGATTACAAATATATAGGTAAAAGGATTTTGAGAGATGACTCTTTTCCTCGAGTGACCGGAGAGACCAAGTATGTCTCTGACGTAAAAAGACATAAAATGCTTTACGGAAAACTTATACTTAGTGATAAAGCTCATGCTGATGTAAACTTTGACTTTGAGGAAGCTCTAAAAATTGACGGTATATACAAGATTTTAACTCATGCAGATGTTAGTAAGGTCACTTACAACGCAATGGAGTGGTACAACGGTATGCAAGGAGTAAAAGACGAATATCTCATAAATGATAGGGCAAGATTTGTAGGAGACAGAATTGCTCTTGTGCTTGGAGATTCAAAAAATGCGGTGGAGGAAGCATGTACGAAAGTTAAAGTTTTTTACAAGGAACTGACCCCTATAATAGGCATAGATAAAGCAGAAAAGGATGAGCATATAGTAAAAGGTGATACAAATCTTGCATACGAGAAGGAATTTCATTGTGGGGATTATGAGAACGCAATGAAGGATGCTGATTTTGTTGTAGTAGATAGAGGAACAACTCCAAGGACTCATCATTTGGCAATTGAGAACTACTCGGCAATTGGCGAAATTGATGAGTTTGGGAATCTGGTAATCTCAAGTGGAAGTCAAATTGTGTTTGCAATTCAAAGACATATGTCCAGGATATTAAATATACCATACAACAAAATCCGTGTTATTAAAGCAAATCTAGGTGGATCTTTTGGTGGGAAGCAGCAGCCTCTTGCAGAATTGATTGCAGGTTTTGTAGCGTGGACTGAGAAAAGACCGGCTATGATTTTTATGGATAGAAAACAGAGCATGTGTGCAGTAGCCTCAAGAACAGCTATGGATATTGAAGTTACAACGGGTTTTAAAAGTGATGGTACCATTGTTGGAAGACATGTCAACGCCAAGATTGATGGTGGAGCTTATAGCACAAACAATCAAACTATTATAGGTGCTTCCGCAAAAAAGCTGTTTAGATTATATAAGATTAAAGACCAACATTATCAAGGAAAAGCTTACTTTACAAATACCATCCCTAGCGGAGCTTGTAGAGCATATGGGGGGCCACAGATACATGCTATTACCGAAGTCAATATTACAAATTGTGCTAAAGAAATAGGGATGGATCCATGTGAATTTAGACTTAAGAATCTCATAGATGCTTACGACGAAGACCCGAGTGGTGGTCCAAATCTTGGGAAAGCAGGAATAAAACAATGCTTAATTCAAGGCATGGAAGCTTTTGGGTGGAATGAAAAGTATAAACATATTAGAGAAAAAAATGACGATAGATATGCATATGGTGTTGGGGTAGCGTGTGCAACACATGGAAGTGGATACTTTGGTGCATATCCTGACTTTATAAATCTTGAAATGATACTCTCACCATTTGGTGATGTACTAATAAAAATTGCTGTACATGAACAAGGCTGTGGAACAATTTTATCCCTTGAGCAGTTTGCAGCAGAGGCACTTGATTTAGATCCAAAGCATATAAGGGTGACAGAGGCTGATACTTTTATAAGTCCGTATGATGCTGCAGGGACTCAAGCGAGCAGGGTAACATTTGTCGCAGGTGGTGCAATAAAAGAAGCAGGGGAAAAGCTAATTGAGAAGCTATTTGAAACTCTAAATGTCGTAAAGGGGATTAATTATGCTGATATGTATACTGATAATGGAGTCATTAAAGTAAAAGATTCTGATGAGAGATATACTTATGCAGAAATTAGTCAGATGAGAGAACAGTATTTAAAAGATAAAACATCTGTATATATAGAGCATAAACCTAAGGCTAATCCTGCTGCACTTGCTGCTTGTTTTGCTGAGGTGAAAGTAGATAAGTATACTGGTCTTGTAGAGATTACGAAGTTTTTATCTGCACATGATGTTGGAAAAGCTGTAAATCCACTGCTTGTTGAAGGGCAGGTTCAAGGGGGGTGTCAATTTAGTATAGGAATGGCAATTTCCGAGGAACTTGAGATAGATCGATCAGGAAATATAAGAAATCTTTCTCTTTCCAAGTATCATGTATTAAATTCACAAGATATGCCGGAGGTAGATATATTACTCCTTGAAACGGAGGATGAATCAGCTCCTTATGGTGTTAAAAGTGTCGGAGAAGTCGTGGCAGTTGCTCCTGCACCTGCTGTTATGAATGCGATTAACCATGCACTTGATACAAATATTATTGATTTTCCTGCAAGTCCGGAAAAAATAGTTGCAACTCTTTCGAGAGAAAAGGAGGATAGATAAAGGATAAATTTTTAAAAATTGTAAGGGGGTAAAAATGGAAGTTTTAGTACTGGATGGCAGTCCTATTGGCTTAGATGAGCTATATAGTGTTGCCTATGAAAACAGAAAAGTAGAGATCTCTGCAGAAGCAGTAGAAAGAGCAAAAAAAGCAAGACAAATCCTCTTTGACATGGCAGCAGAAGGGAAACCGGTTTATGGATTAAACAGGGGAGTTGGTTGGAATAAGGATAAGGAATTCGATCAGGATTTTTTTGAGACTTATAACAGAAACTTACTTAATAGCCACTGTCTTGGGGTCGGACCGTACCATCCAAAGGAACATGTAAGAGCTATAATGCTTATTAGGCTTAACAAAGCATTGACTGGACATACAGGTATTTCAGTGGATTTACTTAATCATTATAAGGATTATTTGAATTATGGAATTCATCCACGTGTACCGATGAGATCATCCATTGGAGAGGCGGATATTACAACACTTCCACATATAGGTTTGGCTTTTATCGGTGAAGAGGATGTTGAGTACAACGGTGAAATTATGAACTCGATGGATGCTATGGAGATGGTCGGAATGAAACCTGCTGTTCTTGGTCCAAAGGATGGACTGAGTATAGTATCTAGCAATGCTCAAGGTGAAGCAATGGCAGCAATGGTTATTAAGGAAATAGAAGATATCGTCGAGATGTCCAATATTATATTTTGCTTAAGTCTTGAAGGATTAAATGGAGTAATGGAATCTTTCCGTGAGGATGTCAATGAAGTAAGGGGTCTTAAAGGCCAAAAAGAAGTAGCGGCTATTTATAGAAATCTGCTTGAAGGTAGCTACCTTCATAAGGATTATCCGGGTAGAGCATTACAGGATCCACTAAGTTTTAGATGCGCTCATTCGATTAATGGTGCAGTACTTGATGTACTTGATTATGTAAAAAGTCAGCTTGCAATTGTAATGAACACAACCGACGATAACCCATGCATTATAATTGAAGAAAAGTCATCGTTTGTAAGTGCGAATTTCGAGGTAACAACACTTGCTATAGGAGTTGAGATGATAGCAACTGCACTTAGTCACCTTTCTAAATCTTCATGTTATAGGATGATAAAACTTGCAGATCCACAGTTTACAGGGCTGACTAAGTTTTTAACGCCAAAAGAAGTGACAACCATTGCATATGGTACAATTCAAAAAACATATACCATGCTTGATACTCAAAACAGAGGACTTGCTAATCCTTCTTCAATGGATTTCTATTCACTAGCAGGAACAATTGAGGATCATGCCAGCAATTTACCTTTAGCATGTTATAAGATATTTCAAATGATTGACAATATCATGTATATAATCGGAATTGAAGCTATGCACGCTGCACAAGCGATAGATTTAAGGACAGACATAGAGCTGGGAAGAGGAACTAGGATTGCCTATAAGAAGATTAGAGAAGTAGTGCCATTCTATGATGAGGATAGAAATTTGTCCATCGATATACAAAAAATATATGAATTTATAAAATCTAAAAAGCTTTTAAATGATTAAAAGAGTATTAATTAAATTGCTAGATTTTAATTAAAGGAGAAAGTAATGAATAAAAATAAAGACATACGCTGGTCGGTTTTTATACCGGGATTTACACTTATACTTATTGCCGCAATCGTTGGCTTAGTTAGTAATGAAGCATTATCTAAAGTTTCAAATCAATTTTTTAAATGGTCACTCAGTTCTTTTGGATGGCTTTATCAGATAGTAACTGTGGTTGGTCTAGTACTTACATTTGCAATTATGTTTTCCAAAGTAGGTAGGGTTAAGTTTGGAGGAAAGGAAGCACAGCCCAAGTATTCGTTTGGTAAATGGTTTGCGATGACTCTAACAGGTGGTGTAGCAACTGGAATAGTTAGCTGGGGAGTGAATGAACCACTAATTTATTTTGGCAATATTTACGGAGAACTTGAGCAGTTAGGAATTGAACCATTTAGTATGGAGGCTGCAAGATTTGCAATAGGTAGATCTTTTTATAACTGGTCTTTTATTCCTTATTCTATCTACGGCTTAGTAGGGGTATTAGTAGCATACCTTTACTTTAATAGAAAGCAGAAATTAACTGTAACTTCAACATTGACGCCTCTATTCGGGAACAAAATTAAGAATTCTAAAGTAGCTACGGTAATAGATGTACTATCTATGCTGGGAATTGTTTTAGGACTATCTTCAGGCTTGACGCAGTGTATTATTTTACTTACAACAGGACTTAGATCGGCATATGGAATACAAACCAGTTTAAGTGTATTCATATTTGTTGGTGTATTAATTGTAGTATTATTCAGTCTTTCATCGTATGTGGGACTTGACAAGGGGCTTGGAAGACTTGGAAGTATAAATGCTTGGTTTTATTACGGACTGTTATTCTTCCTATTTGTTTCAGGAGCAACCCTGTTTATGCTAAGAATTGGAGTATCAGGTATGGCAGAATGGTTGCAAAATTTCTGGATTTGGGGTCTTGACCCAATCGATATTGGAGGAGCTCCACTTGTTCAGTCTTGGACTTTGTTTGATTGGGCTGTGTGGATTGCGTATGCACCTGTGACAGGAATCTTTTTAGCTCAAATTTCTTATGGTAGAACTGTTAGACAATTCCTTCTTATAAACCTAATCCTACCTTCTATTTTTGGAATCATTTGGTTTACAGTTTGGGGAGGAAGTGCTATATTTATGCAAATGAGTGGAAGTGTAGACCTGGTTTCTACAATCATAAATTCGAATGCTACAATGGCTCTATTTGAATTTTTAAAGCAGTTACCGCTCGCAGTTATTTTAATACCTGCAAACCTGTTTATAATTTTAGTTTCCTTCGTGACTGCTGCTGATGCAACGTCCACAAGTATTGCTTCAATGTGCATGAAAGATGTGCCAATAGGATCTGAAGCTCCTGGATATATGAAGGTGGTTTGGGGTTCGCTTATTGGAGTTGTTGCTATAGTTATGGCTGCATTTGGAGGTGGAGAACAAGGAGTTCAAGGGGTAAAAGATCTTGCTGCAGCCGGAGGTTTTGTAGTGCTATTTATCTTTATATTACAAATGGCTTCAGCAGTAAAGGTATTTTTTATAGATGAAGTAGACGAGTAAAAGAAGGGGGTGACTATGTCATCCCCTGTAAGTAATGTGGGGAGAAAAATGGATATTAAAAATATTGTGATTAATACAAATATAGATCTTGATACTTTCATGAGCATAGTAAGAGATAAAAATAGTGTATTATTTTCAGATGACTATGTAAATAGAGTAAATAAGAGTAGAAATCTTATAGAAAATTGGGTTAGTGAAAATAGGGTAATATACGGTGTGACAACTGGGTTTGGAGCAAATAGCACAAGGACAATTTCACTGCAAGACGCTGAGAAATTACAGAAGAATATAATCATTTCTCACTCAACTTCAGTTGGAAAACCAATGAGCGAAGAAGAAGTAAGGGCTACAATGCTGATGGTGTTACTCAATATGGGAAGTGGTTACTCCGGAGTTAGAATTGATACTCTTGAAAGATACAGAGTGTTTCTAAATCTTGGCATATACCCTTTTGCACCTAAAGAAGGATCAGTTGGATACCTATCTCCTGAAGCGCATATAGCTATGGCAATAATAGGAGAAGGAAAGGTTTTTATCGGAAATAATCTTGTGAATACAAAAGTGGATATTTTTCAAACAGGACTTGATAAGAAATATAAACTCTCTTATAAAGAAGGGCTTGCTCTTGTATCGGGAACTACAAGTGTAACTGGCATGGCATGCTTAGCACTTTTTGATATAATAAAAGCAGTGAAGACTGCAGATGTTATTAGTGCAATGACAATTGAGGTATCTAAATCAACTCTTAGAGCTTTTGATGAAAGAGTAATGTTGGTGAGAGGACATGAAAGCCAAATAAAAACCGCAGAAAATATAAGAAATATCCTTATGGACTCTGAAATTTGTAAAAAATACTACAATTTTAGACTCCAAGATGCTCTTTCAATTAGATGCATTCCACAGTTACATGGAGCTGCGAAAAAAACGCTATATGATGCAAAAATAACTCTAGAAAAAGAGATGAATAGCTCGACGGATAATCCGGTAATATGGCATAATGAAGATGATAGTGATGTAATTTCATGTGGAAATCCGGACTCATCATTCGTAGGAATGGAAATGGACTCTGTAGCAATAGCAGCAACAGCTGTAGCAAAGATGTCAGAGAGAAGAAATAATAGGCTTATTGATGGAAATTTATCAGGGAATCCTTGGTTTTTAATAAAAAATCCTGGTCTTAACTCCGGACTTATGATTCCACAATACACTCAAGCAGGACTTTTAAATGACATGAGGATACTCTCAACGCCTTCAACAATAGATAATACACCTACTTGCGGGAATCAAGAGGATTATGTTGCAAATGGGTATAATTCTTCTAAGAAGGCTATTGAGATTGCCGAGAAATTAGAGTATATCCTTGCTATTGAATTACTATCAGCATATCAGTCCTATCAGTTTTTAGGCGATGAACTAAAAAAGAGCATTGTGACAGATGCCATATATAAAGAGATCGGGAAGTATATACCAATTTTAAATGAGGATGAATACCTGTATCCTTATATTGAAAAATTAAAGGATATGATTCATTCCGGTGAAATTTTAAGAATAGCTGAAGAAAAAATTGGCAAAATTTATTAATTGGAGTGCGTCATGAACTTAACAGAAGCTTTCGACATAAAGAAAAAAGACGTAGTTTCGTTTGTAGGTGGTGGGGGGAAGACTACCGCTATGTTTCATTTAGCTGAAGAGCTGGTTCCTGAACATAGTGTGCTGGTTACAACGACGACCAAGATAGGAATACCTTATATTGAAACGGGTTTTAAAAAATACTATGCGCATGATAAGCTGGATACCATCGATCTTAACAGATATAGATTGATTGTTTCAGGAGGTCCTGAAAAAGGGCCCAAGATAACTGAGATAAGAGATGAAGATTTTAAGAGACTATATAATCTTGTTGATTATGTACTTATAGAAGCGGATGGTTCCAGAATGAAACCATACAAAGCGTGGAGGGATTTTGAGCCTGTAATTAGAAAAGAAACTACCAAGACGATAGGCGTTATACCTATAACCGGCTTACTTAAAGAGCTAACTGAAGAAGATATTTTTAACTTTGAACTGTTTAAAGAACATTTTGGTTATGAAGGAGTGTTTGATATGCAGGTTTTAAAAAGGATGATCTTCGAAGAGCTCGGAATCTTTAAAGGGGCACTGGGTAGTAAATATATCTACTTTAATCACTGCAATAATGATCAGGATATAATCAAAGCAAAGAAGATATCCAAAGAACTTTCGAATTACAACAGGAATATTAAGTACGTCTATGGTTCAACAGTGATTGAAAATTCTATATTTAAGCTGTAATAATCGTTAATAATTAAGATATAAATACTATAAAGGAGGGATATTTTGAGATTCTGTGCAATTATTCAAGCTTCCGGTTTTTCTAAGAGAATGGGACGAGACAAGCTAAAACTCTTAATAAATGGAAAACAGATGTATAAACATGTGTTGGATGAAGTCGTAAAAGTAGATTTCGAACAGTATATTCTCGTTTCCAAGGATCCTGATATCCTTGACTATGGAAGTAAACTTGGAATCGACACCATCTATAATGAATTTGCTGAAGAAGGTCAAAGCAGCTCTATAGTACTTGCGATGCAATATATGTCAGATGTTGATGCTATGATGTTTCTTGTCTCTGACCAGCCATTTTTGACTGCTTCTACGATTGATAAGCTGAAGTCCGAATTCACTAAAACGAATAAAGGATTATTGGTACCAATCTATAATGGAATTCGTTCGGGACCATGCATATTTTCGTCAAAGTATAAATCAGAACTACAAAACTTAAAGGGTGAAGAGCGTGGTGGACTCGTTATTAAAAATCATGAGGATGATGTTGAGTTTGTAGACATAGACTCAGAGATTGAAGGCGTAGACATAGATACAGTTGAAGACTACGAGAAGTATTCGAAATAAAAAGACAAAAGTAGTATTTATAACATAAAAAACTCCGACTATCAGCCGGAGTTTTAGTCTTATTTTAGTATGATTCCCACAGGACAGTGGTCGCTGCCCATGATATGAGGGTAGATAAAGGCATCTTCCATATGTTCTGCGAATCTATTTGAAACGACAAAATAATCAATCCTCCAGCCTACATTTCTCTCACGAGACTTAGAGAAGTATGACCACCATGAATAAGCGTCGGTTTTGTCAGGATAGAAGTATCTAAACGAGTCCGTAAAACCTGCATCAAGAAGTTCAGTCATCTTTCCTCTTTCCTGGTCTGTAAAACCTGCACTCTTT
>JAEZWM010000090.1 GCA_023443025.1 Bacillota bacterium | reverse complement strand
GAAGCTATTTCTTTAGTTCTTCCTTCATTCCAGAAGTTTTCTCCTAAATAGCCGCAGGTCCTTCTAATAACTGTAAGTTCTTTTCTGTCGTGATTATTACATTGTGGACATTCCCATTCGTTTTCGCTGTTGATGATAATCTCTCCATCATAACCACATTTATGGCAGTAATCTAGCTTTGTATTGAATTCTGCGTAGGTTATATTGTCGTAGATAAATCTAATCATGGTTAGTACAGCTTCTATGTTATTCGCTAGATTAGGAATCTCTGCGTAGGATATTGCACCACCTGTAGACATTTCTTGGAAACTGGACTCGAATTTAAACTTATTAAATACGTCTATCTCTTCCCCTACATATACATGGTATGAGTTAGTGTAGAAACCTTTATCGGTTATTCCTTCTATTTCACCAAATCTTGCACGATCGATAGAACATAGTCTATGAGTTAAACTTTCAGCCGGCGTTCCGTATAATGCAAATCCTATTCCGGTTTCTTCTTTCCATGATTTCACAGCATCATTGAGTCTGGTCATAAGCTTCATAGCAAACTCTCTGCCTTCTGGTGAGGTATGTGATTTTCCCGTTATCAGCTTGGTGGCTTCATACACTCCAATGTATCCTAGTGAAATTGTTGCATAGCCTCCATCTAGATATTCTCTTACCTTTTCACCTTTTCCAAGCCTCGCTATACCTCCGTATTGCCAGTGGATTGGAGATACATCGCTCGTTACGTCTTTAAGAAGATCATATCTAAGCATAAGTGCTTTATTGGCTAGAGTTAATCTCTTTTCCAGTAAATCAAAGAACGCATCTTCATCGCCTTCGGAAAGTAAGCCTATTTGTGGAAGATTTAGTGATACAACACCCATATTGAATCTTCCGTCAAACACAAATTCTCCGTCTTTATTTTTCCAAGGTGCAAGGAATGATCTACATCCCATTGGGGAGAATACATTTCGTTGGTAGATTTCACGCATCTTTTTAGCGGAAATATAGTCCGGATACATCCTTTTAGTTGTGCATTCTGCAGCCAGTTCTGTTAAATAGTAGTACTTGCTGTCAGGACTTATGTTGTGTTCGTCCAATACATATATGAGTTTAGGGAAGGCAGGAGTTACATATACATCTGCTTCATTTTTTATCCCTTCGATTCTTTGTCTTAAAATCTCTTCAGTTATAAGTGCAGCTTCTTTTTCGTATTCATAACCAGGCATAAAATGCATAAATAGTGTAACAAAAGGAGCTTGCCCATTTGTAGTCATAAGCGTATTTATTTGATACTGCATGGTTTGGATACCATCTTTTATTTCTTTTTTGGTTCTCTTTAGTGCAATCTCTTGAGCCTTTTCCATATCAGGCTCAATTCCGTAAACTTCTTTTTGTTCTTCAACTACTGAAGATAAGTATTTTTCATATGATTTTCTTACATATGGTGCAAGAATTCTATCTATACCATTAATACTTTGTCCACCATATTGTCCACTTGCAATCTGTGCTATAATTTGAGTTGTTACTGTGCATGCAACTTGGAATGATTTTGGCGTATCTATTTTTTTGCCATTTATAACTGTGCCATTGCTTAACATATCTTCAATATTGATAAGACAGCAGTTGAACATCGGCTGGATGATGTAGTCCATATCGTGAAAATGGATTGCTCCTGAGTCATGAGCTTGTACTATGTCTGTTGGTATAATCATTCTTCTCGCTATGTCTTTTGAAACTTCACCGGCTATTAAGTCTCTTTGGGTAGAAACCACATGTGCATCTTTGTTTGAGTTTTCATCGATTAGTTCTTTATTTGATCTATCGAGAAGCCCAATGATGTCGTTATCTGTTGTATTTTCTCTTCTTTTAAATGCTTGAACAGCCTTGTAGTTCTCATAAGCTCTTGCAGTTGCAGGATTATTATACTCAAGTAATTTGTAGTAGACCTGATCCTCTATTTGATAAATCGTAATATCTCTATTTAATACCTTTGTAAACTGTTCTATTTCAAGCGCAATTTTCTCTGCTAAATTTGGTTGATACACCCCACTACTACTATGCATAGCTTTCTCTATCGCTATTGTTATTTTTGATCTGTCGAAATCAACTTTTGTACCGTTTCTTTTAATTACTTGAATCATTTTGCCCTGCTCCTTCCGAATTTTATCTATAATACATATGAATCAATTTTGTATTTTACATTTACTATTATACTACCTATTGTGGTTTTAATCAATCAAAAACCTATATATAGTGTATATTTAAATTAATTTTAAAAAAAATCCAAGATCGGTATTTCACCTATCTTGGATCGTTTTATAATTTTAGCTATACTATTTTTTTGTTAATTAATTGATTAATCTTTTAAAAAATTCCGGTAATACGAGCATATATAAAACCAAATTTATTCCAATCATAGCAAGTGCAGTGTAAATAACTTTAGAAAAAGAAATGCTTTCTTCACTCTTGTAACCGGTAAGTAGTTGAAGGATTAAATATAGTAAAATACCAATGGCAATTAGCATAGCAACCACTAATAAAAAGCTGAATTCGACAGTAATAAAACTTGCTATCCAATAGAATGACACTAGCCTAATAAGGTCGGCTACAAGTTCATCTTTTTCATTTTTGTAATTTTTTATGTTATCAATATAATTCTTAACTGCTAAGAATAAATTGAAGTCCAAAACCAAGCCAAATACAGCTACAATAAGCGGGATTCCAATACTCTCCCTCATTACAAACATCACGATAATCGCTATCAACGGTAGAACTATTCTTATTAAATTTAAACTCTTTTTTTCCATTACACCCTCCTTATTTAATTATATATTATTTATAAAACTATGTCACTATACTTTAGTTTTTAAATAATCATACTGTTTAATCATTCATTTTCTGTTTAAATTAAAAACTCCTGGGTAAATAAATTACAGTAAGTTTTAGATGATTAATCTATTCTTATAAACTTTGTTATATGGAGGAAAAAATGAAGAAATTATTTATAGTTTTGAGTCTAGTATTAGTGATGGCACTTGCTTTCACAGCTTGTAATCAGGCTACTCAACAAGAAGTAAAGGAAGCAGGAGAAGCCGTAAAAGAAGATGCTCAAAAAGCAGCTGACAAAGCTACGGAAGAGGCTAAAGAAGCAGCTGACAAAATAAAAGAAGAAGCTAAAGAAATTACAGACAAAGCAAAAGAAGAAATTGATAAAGCTAAAGAAAATATGGAAGAAAAAGAATTTACTCTAGAAGAGCTTGCTGAGTTCAATGGCAAGGACGGAAAACCGGCGTATGTAGCAGTTGACGGTGTAGTATATGACGTAACTGACTCAAAAGCATGGCAAGAAGGTCAGCACAATGGTTTTGAAGCAGGTAAAGACTTAACAAAAGAGATTAAAGATGAATCTCCTCATGGAGTTGTCAAACTTGAAGGTATTCCAAAAGTTGGAGTTCTTGTAGACTAATGTATTCGTTTTTTGGTTGGTTAAGTGCCGGTATACTTTTAGTTCTAATACTTCCCTTTTTACTGATTAGAATAAATAAGTATACAATAAAGACAAGAGATAAAATTTTTTTAATTTAGTTAAGATTTTAAGATCACTGCATAAACCATTAGGAGTACTTTTTTTAGCCACAGCATTTTATCATGGATACTTGGTGCTAGGAAGAATTACACTGCATACAGGCACTGTCTTATTTTTATCTATACTGCTTGCTGCTGTACTTGGCGGTACGTATTTCAGGACAAAAAACAAGACAGTTTTAATTGCACATAGATTTTTTGCACTGGCATCGGTTGTACTATTTATGATACACTTCTTTTATCCCTACGCATTCAGTTAAAACTAAAGAAGCTGATTCGAATTCGAATCAGCTTCTTTTATTATTCGATATTGATGTAAGATAAGCTCTATCATTTTAATCTTTTTAATCTTGGTATTTCCATGTATGAACGGTTTTGTAACACTTGAAAACACAAGTTTATAACGTTATTACTTGATCTAAGTCTACTCCTGCTAAAGATGTATATAATAGTGGGAAACATCCAACTGCTGCACCCGGAATCAATTTGTCTTCAATTTCTCTTTCATAAACACATTGGTCACATCCTAACAGGATAACGCCACTTTCATCATGAAGCTTTTGAAGTCTTGATCCAAGGTCCGTGTTGTCAAGTAGCATAAATGTGTTATCAAACACAAAGAACATCCCTACAACTTCAGCCACATGTTCTCCCGCCTCAAGCTGAGGGAGCACCATATCCCTTAGTATTCTTCTAGATTCTTTTGAACTCAATACATATGCAACTTTCATCTAATCATCTCCTATTTCAAATATTTTTTTACCTACTTTAAAAGCTTGATCTAATTCAAGCCCAAAGGTCGTATCATAATCTAAATTATTTTCTTCAAAATAATTTAGCATCTCTTTCTCCGAACTGAAGAAATTCATCACGTTTCAACAAGACGATGCCCATTCAGTATGTTCATCTAAATTAACGTGGATTGCATGGATTTCTTTCGGAGAATTCTCTATAATTCTGCCGTTTTGTATTACCAATTGAACTTTTTCTCCGGTTTGTGAGCATATTGAGTCAATTTCTACATCCTGATGAAATGTAAATGTTGATCCAAGCGAATCAATGGCACACATTGACCAAAAAGTTCTACCATCAGCTAGTCTAATGTTGTGTGCAGTTTCAAGTCCCGATATAGGATAAGCAAATAGTATACTATCATCATCTGTGATAATCTTTGATTTTGTACTAAGAGGTTTTATAAACCCCTGTAATTCTTTCGATAGAGTGCTAATTTCAAGTGGTCCGCCTGCATCTATCATGGCATCAAGTATTTTTAGTCTCGCTTCTCGTTCAGTCTTGGTAAGGCCTACTTCAACGCTTTTTACTAGTTTTAAGTCAATTGTTCTTTTCATTTTTTCTCCTCGGATTGTTAGTTTAGAGGTAAGAAATCAGAGGTTAAACGTTAGACAGTAGGAAAGAAGTGTTCGATTTCTATCTGTTCGAAAGTTTTTTATATAATATCTGAAACAATATCTTTTCTTACCTCTTTCGTTCCAAATGTTTAAAGATGTAATAGCGAACCCCTGCATCGCCAGTTAAACAAGAGAATTTTAAGGTTCGAAATGTTTAACTTAATTACAACATGTTCGGGGCCATTCTTTTGTCTTTTGTTTCTACCCCTGAATACAGATAAACCAAGCGGTTATATACAAATTTAGGCTAGATTTAACCCATTTGCCTTACTTTAATTTGTAGCTAAAGTAATTGGAAGTGTGGGCACTTCCGCTACGATATTAATAATTTTCTCCTTGTGAAATCCTATCACTTAAATCTTTTACATAGCCCAAAAATTCCCTTGAATTTCTATCCCTTGGTCTTTCAAGAGGAATGTGTTGGTCAACTACTATTTCACCTTCGTTTGTCGACATCAGTATTATCCTGTCACTTAAGTAAACAGCCTCTTCTACATCATGTGTTACCATTATAATTGTAAGGTTTTCAGCTGACCAAATCTCTTCTAATTCCACCTGAAGTCTTTGTTTCATTCTTACATCAAGGGCTCCGAGGGGTTCATCCATTAATAGAAGCTTCGGCATGTAAGCAAGTGCTCTAACTAGCGCTGTCCTCTGCTTCATACCTCCCGATATTTGGTGTGGGTAGAGCTTTTCTCGACCTTTTAGATTCGAAATCTCTAAGAGATACTCCATTCTCTGTTTTTGCTGTTCTTCCGGAATATTCATTTGAATCATCGGAAATCTAATATTTTTTTCTACAGTCATCCATGGAAAAAGAGCATAGTTTTGAAAAACAAATGCTCTATCCGGTCCGGGACCGTTCACTATTTCATCATCCAGCCTTATGGTTCCCTTATCAGCCTTTTGAAAACCTGCTATTATGGTAAGCATGGTAGTTTTACCGCATCCCGAAGGTCCCAGTAGTGTAATAAATTCACCATCTCTGACCTCAAAACTTATATCCGTAAGTACTTTTTGTATTTCATTATGATTTTTGAAGGTTTTAGAAATATTATTTACACTTAGTTTCACTCTACATACCTCCAACTTGTCAATCTTCTTATTATAAATCTCAATACTATATCTATTAGGAATCCTACAATTGCTGACATAAACATCAGCGCAATAAGCACATTAGTCTGCATTAATGACTGTGCTTCAACCATAGAGTAGCCAAGCCCGGCACTCGTCGCTATGAACTCCGCTCAGATAACGGACATCCAGCCGCTACCTACCGCGAGTCTTGCTCCTACGAGCATATCCGGCATAGCCCCGGGAATAACTACATTCTTAAAGACACTCCATCTGCTTGCACCCATACTTCTGGCTGCATTGAAGTAATCTCTGGAAATACCGGAAACACCGGATGTGGTATTTAGTATTATTTGAAATAGACCATTTAGAGCGATCATAAATAGAGTAGGTCCTTCTCCAATCCCTAACCAAATGATGGTAAGTGGAACCCATGCCATCATTGGAACTTGACGTAAAGAGTGGATTAACCCGCCAAAGACAAAATTAAAAGTCTTGGATAGTCCCATTGCAAGTCCTAGAGGTATTCCGACAACAAGCGCTATTAGCCAGCCTTTAATTACCCTACTGAAAGTAATCCCTACATTGGTCATGATTTTCGAATCAAACAGTGAATTTATAAAAGCCATAAGTGTGGATTTAGGTGTTGGTAATAGTAGTGGAATGCTTATTCTCATTGCAAGAATCTGCCATACAGCTATTAATAGCAAATAGAAGCCAATTCTATATAGATTGTCTCTTAAATTTAGCTTTCTAGCTAATTCAGTCCATCTATTTTGAGTAATTTTACCTTCCATTCCGATCTCCTCCTTTCTGTAAGATTTGAATATTCATTTATATATTTTTGGTACTTTTTATTCTCGTTTAGCTGTTTAACCGCATCATTAAATGCGTTTACGAATAATCTGAATTCATCTGTTTTTTTATAAATGCTTTTTACGATTAATACATATGATACATAGTCATCGTCTGATGGCTGCAGAACTTTCCCTTCAAGTATACCCAGTTTTGTAATATCCATGATTACGGCATCTATTCTTCCTACTTCATATGAATAGGGCAAACTTTGAGCATTCATTTCAAATAGCTCTACCTCGTCTCCATATTTGTCGATTAGAAAATCTCTATGAAACCATTTATTTGCAGTAAATCCAATCTTTTTAATCTCCCTGTCCGATTCCAGTATGATATCAGAGTTCATTACTAAGGGTGCAAGGATTTCAAAATCCGGATTTTGTTTTACATATTCCTCCGCAGCCTCTTTGCAGACTATGGCCATGGAGTATACATCCGTTCTCAATGCCCATTGAGATGTTTTGGTTCAGCAGTCTCTAATAAAATATGGTTCTAGTTTAA
>JAEZWM010000065.1 GCA_023443025.1 Bacillota bacterium | reverse complement strand
ATTCCCTCCTTTTTCTCTTTATAATCACTACACTACAAAAAATATATTGTATTCAATTTTATGTATATAATTATTCTAAACGTCTATTTTAGTAGTTTTACACTCACTTAAATTATACCATATTGTGTTTTTTATTTCTCATAAAACCTAATAAATTAGAATAGCAAAAATATCTGGTTTTTTTAGATTTCTTTTATTTATTAATATTAGTATTATTATATTACTTTTGCTTAACAAAATCAAAATCTAATGCACTATATATAGTTTTATTCATCACACGATACCCATATATGGTATAATTGTGGATAAATATACTTATAAAGGAGAGTTTAATTTGAAACTTGATTTTGATATTGTTAGAGAATTCTTGATTGAGGTTGAAAAAAATGCTAATTTTGATAATAATATAAGTTTATCCCGACATGAGACAGAAGACATAAAACTTTATGCAGCAAAACAGCTAATAGATGCAGGGTTTCTAGAAGGTAGAGTAAGGCAATTTAAAGGGGGATATGTAATAATAAACATTGTAGGTCTAACATATGCAGGTCATGAACTTTTAGACAACATAAGGTCTGATACTAATTATAAAGAAGTCAAAAATATTGTATCAAAATTAGGAAGTGTTTCTCTATCAATTTTTTCATCTGTCGCAGCTGAGATAATTAAAAATAAAATCGGTCTCTGATATCGTAATACTTTTCTTATGTCTTTATCCCCAAGAAAAAAACCAGGCAGCAAATGCCACCTGGTTTATAGGGGATAATTCACGTAATCCGTATTTTTTACTACTCAGCCCAGTACTTTTGCAGGAACTCTTGTGCTTTTGCAGGGTCTGCTGTATGGGTGTTGCCTGTGTCTACGATTGGGGTAAGGGTTGAGAATGCTTTTAGTTTTTGGTTATTGTAGACTGCCAGGATTTGGTCTTGATCTATGGTGTTTAGGACTGCTTGTCTTAGGTTTTCGTCGCTAAACTTACTATTTCCTGTTAAGTTGAAGAATGCGTAGGAAACTCCGTTGCTTGGAATTTTCTGTAGGAATAGTTTTCCATCTCCTTCTACTAAGTCGTACTTATCTTCCGGAACATTGTATAATAGATGAATCTCACCGCTTCTAAGTGCAGAAAGTGCACTGTCTTGGTCTTTTATAAACTTAACTACTACTTGATCCAGAATAGGCTCGTGGTCAGTTCCAGGCATATATCCGGGGTTTTTATGGAATACTGCTTCGTAGTCATTTTTATAGACTAGTATATATGGACCACTTACTGCCAGTGTGTTGTTGTAGGTTGAACCTTCGGTGACTGCCGCTTGATCTCCATAAACAACGTCTGTGTTTTTATCAAATGTAGCAACATCATAGGTATTTATTTCTTCTATTCTTGTTTTTGAAACTATGCCGGCTGATTGGTGTGCTAGATAGTTAAGAACTTGAGGGAAAGGCTGAACGGTAGTAATTTTTACTACTTGGTATTTCCCTGTTGCGTTGTCTACATCTGTCTTAGCATCTGTTAGTTCTGTGATTGGTGAAGGAGCTCCTTCTTCTAGTAGTTCTTTTATAGTTTTATCTGAGTTAGTACCTTTTTTGCTTTCAAGTTCTGCTAAGTCAGTTACTATTTCTATCTTATCCATACTTGAGTGTAAACTGTATGTTCTATGATCCGGAACTGAATCTTTGTCTTTTGCTCTTTCCATTGAGAATACAACGTCTTCGGCTCCTACTCTTTCTCCGGAATCTACGGCCGTTTTATCTTCTACATGAGCGTAGTTTACATCATCTCTTAATAAGAAATAGTATTCTTGGTTTCCATCTCCTATCACATGATTGTAGGATAGTGATCCCACTGAGGTTACTTGGTCATCATCTGTAAGATTTACAAGTCTTACATGCATATTTGTGTTAAGAATATTTATTGAACCGTCATTACCTTTAATTGGATCAAGTGAAGTAAGTTCTGAAATTGGCTGACTCATTATAAATGGGGATGTAGTTCTTTGTGTTTCATCAACAAAATCAAGTTCTTCCCATGGTAATGAACGTGATTTACTTAGTCTAACACTGTCTAGTTTAAGAACTTCTTGGTTTATACCTTGGCTTTTATAGCTTGAATAAAGAGGAACGATATATGCATGTTCGTTAACTAGTACATTTTCTAACTCTTTATAGGTTTCTTTATATTCTTCAGGTGTTTCTGTAGCAGCTTTTTCTATAAGTTCATCGAGTTTAGGATCATTTAATCCGTAATCGTTGTAATCTCCATCTGATTTGAAGATGGATCTAACTGCATAATCCGGGTTACCTGTGACTGTAGTCCATCCGCTTAGTGCCATATCATAGTTCTTTGCGTCTTTCTGCCCTACAAAACTACCATAGTCCGGTTGGATGTTAATTTTTACATTAAATCCTGCTTTACTTAACTGATCTCTTAAGATATTTAAATTTTTCTCATCCATGCTCATTGCTAGGATTTGGATATCAACCGGTTCTCCACTAACAGGAGCAGCTGCTTCTTCTTTTGTGTCTTTTTTCGGTGCATTTTGCTCCGTGGTTGTCTGTTCTTTTTTTACATCGTCTTTTGTTTTTACATTACATCCAACTACACCTATCGTCATTACGACGACCATTAGTATTGCTAAAATTCTTTTCATTTGTTCATCTCCTTATATTTTTTTAGTTTTTATTAGCATAAGTGTTTTTCTTTAAAATCACCTCCTAATTCGAAAATTTATTAATCAAATGTCAGAGTCTGATCTCTTACTTCCCTTGCTCTAAAACATGATACAAAGTGGTTTGGTTCGATTTCTTCATAAACCGGATCTTCACTTCTGCATTTATCGACTGCAAAAGGACATCTCGCTGCAAATCTGCATCCAGGTTTTGGATTGATTGGCGATACAATCTCACCTTTTAGAATAATCTTTTTCTTTTTTACCCTTACGTTTACCGAAGGTATGGCGGATAAAAGTGCTATTGTATAAGGATGAAGTGGCCTTTTAAAAATCTCTTTTTTTGGAGCTTTTTCTATAAGCTGACCTAGATACATTACCCCTATGTTATCTGATATATGTTTTACTACTGATAAGTCATGTGTGATGAATATATACGTCAGTCCAAACTCTTTTTGTAGTTCTATCATTAGATTTAAGATCTGTGCCTGAACTGAAACATCAAGTGCACTTACAGGTTCATCGCATACAATAAATTTAGGGTCAACTGCTAGTGCTCTTGCAATAACAACTCTTTGTCTCCTACCTCCATCAAATTCATGGGGATATAGATTATAGGCCCTTTTTGAAAGTCCTACATAATCCATTAGAGTTTCTACTTTTTCTCTTCGTTCCCTTTCAGTTTTATAGATTCCATGTAGTTTTAACGGCTCTCCAATAATTTGTGATATGGTAAATCTTGGGTTTAAAGAAGCATATGGATCCTGAAAGATTATCTGCATATATTTTCTCATCTGACGCATCTCTTCAGGGGCGAAAGTTGTTATATCCATACCATCATAAATTACATTTCCTGCAGTGGGTTCATGGAGTCTTAAAATTACACGACCGAGGGTACTTTTACCACAACCCGACTCTCCTACTACTCCTAAAGTCTCCCCTTCGTTTATGGAAAAACTTACATCATCAACGGCATGAAGTCTACCTTTAGGTACTGAAAAGTATTTTTTTAAATTATTGACCTCTAGTATTGGTTTCATAGTTCTTCCACCTCCGCGTCAAAGAGTGTGAAGTGACATTTATATTTGTGTTTGTCCCCGACTAGCAATGGAGACTCTTTTTTGCAAATCTCTTGGGCATATTTACATCTTGGATGAAATGGACATCCACTAGGTAAATCAGCCGGATTTGGTGCTGACCCTTTGATTGGTATAAGAGTTTCGTTATCATCATCGTCGATTTTTGGTATACTATCAAAAAGTCCCCTTGTATATGGATGCATTGCATTTAGATATACTTCTTCAACTTCTCCATATTCTGTAATTTCTCCAGCATACATAATAGCAACCTTATTGCAAGTCTCTGCAACTACTCCTAAATCATGCGTAATTAGTATAAGCGACATTTTATATTTTTCTTGAAGGTCTTTAATTATTTCAAGGACTTGTGCCTGTATCGTAACATCAAGTGCAGTAGTTGGTTCGTCCGCAATCAAGAGCTGTGGGTTACAAAGCAGTGCCATCGTGATAACTACCCTTTGCTTCATACCGCCAGAAAATTGGTGTGGGTAGTCATTATAACGGTCTTCCTTTACTCCTACTACTTTTAGTAAATCTAGTACCATCTGTTTACCTTGCTTTTTAGTAACATCTTTATGTGTCATGACTACCTCTAGTAGCTGATCACCGATTGTCATGATAGGATTTAATGATGTCATCGGGTCCTGAAAGATCATGGATACACCATTTCCTCTCATCTCTTGGTTTTCTTTATCAGTGTTGTAGATTACGTTTTTCCCTTGAAAAAGTATCTCTCCATCCACGATAACACCCGGTGGATATGGAATAAGCTGCATTATAGACAGCGCCGTTGTAGTTTTTCCCGCTCCAGTTTCTCCTACTAGTCCTAAACTATCTCCAACTTCTAGTGATAAATTGACTCCATTGAGTGCTTTTACAGTATCATCATCTGTTATATAGTGAACGTGTAGGTTCTTTATTTCTAATATTTTATCCATTTTACCTCCTTATTTCAGCTTAGGATCAAGTGCATCTCTAAGTCCGTCTCCAAAATAGTTAAAGGAAAGTACTATTAGAATGATCGCAAGACCTGGAAATACAGCTAAATATGGGTTTGTCTCTAGGTAGTTACTTCCTATTTTTAATATGTTTCCCCATTCAGGAATATGCGGCTCGACTCCTAGTCCTAAATAGCTAAGCGCACTCGTTGAAAGTACTGCACCGCCTATTCCAAGTGTTGCCCTTACAATAATTGGTGCAAGTGAGTTTGGTATGATGTGGTTAAAGATGATAATATGGTCTTTTGCTCCACATGCTTTAGCAGCTTCAACAAACTCGTTGTTTGCAATGCTCATGACTGTTGCTCTAACCGTCCTAGCATAAGCGGGTATTGCTCCAACACTCAGTGCAAGTATGAGGTTCATGGTGTTTGCTCCAAAGGCTGCGACAATAGCTATAGCCAGCAGTATACCCGGTACAGCATAGAGAATGTCCAGTATTCTCATAATCACATTGTCGGTCTTACCACTGTAGTATCCTGAGATAGCTCCTAGGATTCCACCGATGATGATTGGAACAATAGTGGCAACTGTACCTACGATAAGGGAGATCCTCGCTCCAAATACAATCCTAGTAAATACGCATCTTCCATAATTATCTGTTCCAAATGGATATTCAAGTGATGGTGGAAGTAAAATTGCACTATAGTCATTATCAATAGCCATTGAATAGTCAAATGTTAGTTGGCTACATATTGATAGTGAAATTAAAAGCACTACCACAAAGACTCCTAACACTGCCATATAATTTCTAAATAACCTCTTGAGTACATCAATCCACTCTATTGATATTTCTTCATCTTTGTGTCTTAACCTACTGATTATGATGAGACCTAGTAGAAATGCAAATATATTTCCAATTAGAATACTTAAAATCAGAGGAATTGCTAAAGGTAACATCTTTTTATCTACGCTATTTCTTGTCATATATTTTGATATCATAAACATTACAAATATATAGAATAGACTAAGGCCTACTAAAAGACCCATTCCTAAGAAAAAAGTATTTGCCACATATTCTTTAAATATATTTAAACCTGAAATTATAATTATAGTAAAAGTAGTTAGTACGGCATATGTTGCGAGTGTATATTCTATAGTTTTTTCTTTTTTAATTAATGAAAACCCTGTAATAGCGATAAAAAAGTTCCCTATTGCTGCAAGCGGTATTAATAAAAAGCCTATTTTTCTAGTTGAGCTCTTAATATTCCCAAGACTCAGTATCTCTTTTCTTATCATCATCTGGATAATGAACTGGAGCACTCCGGAAGCAAGCCATATAGAAGCGACCAATAAACCTACCCGATTTATTTCAAATGTCTGTACATCAATGCTAAACAGAACTATCATAACCGCAAATACAATCGATACTCCTGATGCAAATGTAGCGTTATTATATTCTTGAAAACTCTGTAATTTTCTTTGTTCTAATCTTTTTTTATATTGTTTATTTTCCATATTGCACCCCTAGTAGGATTTCATTTTAGACTTGATTCTAGGATCGAGGAATGAGTATGTTATATCCACGAGTAGATTCGCCAAGCTAATAATTACAGCTACATAGACAACTCCCGCTAAAACTATAGGTATGTCAGGGATAAACTGTTTGTCAACTATAAAGCTTCCAACCCCGTTTATGTTAAATACTTTTTCTGTAACTGCCGATCCACCTAGCATACCACCGAATTGTAAACCTATGACTGTAACGATAGGTATCATAGCATTTCCTAAAATATGTCTCATGACTACTTTTCTTTCGCTAAGCCCTTTTGCTCTTGCCGTAAAAATATAGTCCATATTTTTAACCTCGAGCATACTGGATCTTGTCATACGTGCTACTGTTGCGGCCAATGAAGTTCCAAGTACTATACTTGGCATAATCAAAGTCTTCCAATTACCTACAATAAAGGTTGCCGGTAACCAGTTCAGCTTTATTGAAAAGTTTAATATCAGGATCAGACCTAACCAAAAGTTTGGTATGGATAATCCTATAAGTGCAAATAACATAAACACATGATCGAATGTTGAATACTGCTTGATTGCTGAGATTATTCCTGCAGGTATAGCAATTAATACCGCTACGATTAGAGAAGTAAATGTAAGCTGTAATGTAACAGGGAATTTTCTCATAATTGCAGATACTACATTTTCATTACCCATATACGAATTACCCATATTAAAGGTAATGAGATTTTTAAAAGTATTAAATAACTGTACTAAATATGGCTGATCAAGCCCATTTATAGCATTGAATTGTCTTATCTGCTCCTCGGTTGCAGTTTGGCCAAGTATATTTAATGCCGGGTCCATTGGAGATATATAGAGTATAGTAAATACTAGCCATGTAACTCCAAAGATAACAAACACCATCATTGCAAGTCTTTCAAAAATATATTTTGCATATGGATTGCTATAAATAAGTATCAATAAATACATTGGAAATGAAATGATAACTGAGATTATCATAAACCATTTTTCTCTAAAAAGTTCCACGAAAGAATTTTCAAAGTTATTTTCATTGAAATTCTCACTCTTTGCTCTTTTATTTACTTCTTCTTCAACCAACTCGTTAAACTTCTTGTCACTTATTGATTTAACTTGTTTATCAAATTCTTCTTTTGAAATCTTAGTTTTGAAGAAGTCTATCTTATTTTGAAGGTATTCTTGGTTTTCCCGGTAAATCTCATTTTTGAGACCCTTGTTAATATAATCATTCATAATCTCATTTTTGAAACTAGAATACCTGCTCTTTTTGTTGTTCTTTATGTATCTGATTAAAACTAATGGTAGTGATAGAATCCCAAAAAGCAGCAGAAAAACACGATATATGGGTTTCCTATACATTTTTTGGAAAGAAGTACTAATTATGTCGATCATTTGGTAAACTCCCTTTCTTTAAATTTTTCTAACTCAAGTTCTCTATAGTCAAAGCTAATAGAACGTTCTTCACCTGTAATAATACAAGGAAGACCAACTTTACCATCCGCTTTTATCCTATCGAATTCCGGTGCATAGTCTCTATATTTGAGAAACATTTTTAAGTTATTCATGCTCTCTGTAATGTCATAGTATTCAAATTCTATATTATTTTGTGAAAGAAACTCTCTCGCCATATCGCATCCCATTCAATGCCTACTACCATAGATTACGATCTGTTTCATCTCTTCCCCTCCTTAATTAATTAATAAATACATAGTAATTATAAGCAAATACTGTGCCAATTTAATGTGGCTATAAATAGACAAATTAAAATCCTGATGTCTCATCTTTGAGATTTCAGGATTTTAAAAGGTTATCAAATGCTTGTTTTATGAGTATTTTTGAACATTCTCATTATTGAGATATTCGGATTCAATAATTCCAATATCGTAATCTCGCATCTTTCTATACAAGGTAGCTCTACTTACTCCTAGTTCAATGCAAACCTTCCGTATAATGTCTGCTGTATTATTGCAATAGGTATATTTGTTGATAGTAGATCTTATGATCTCAGATTCTACTTCCTTCAGTGATTCTGCGAGGCTCATACCCTTGAACTGATCTTGCTTATCATTATCGTCTTTTATCAATTTTCTTCTTACAATTTCACTTTGAATGAAATTACTATTTTCAAAATTTACTGCATATTCTATAAGATTCTGGAGTTCTCTTACATTTCCGGGCCAACTGTACTGAATCATAATCGTTTTTGCCTCTTCGCTTAAGTCGATTATATTTTTGTTCAGTTTTTTACTGTAGTAGTTTATGAAATGCTTACTAATATATAGTATATCTTCTTTTCTTTCTCTAAGAGGTGGTATTACTAGCGGTATGACATTTAATCTATAATAAAGATCTTCTCTAAATTCTCCTTCGTCAACTTTGGTCATAAGGTCAACATTTGTGGCTGCAACAACTTTGAAATCTACTTTTTTAATAATATTACAGCCTATTCTGGTGACTTCCATTTCCTGAAGAATCCTTAAGAGTTTTACTTGCAACTCAATCGGCATCTCACCAACTTCATCCAAAAATATCGTACCTTTATCTGCAACCTCAAACTTTCCTATTTTGTTTGCAAATGCACCTGTAAAAGCCCCTTTAACATATCCGAAAAGTTCACTCTCAAATAAATCATAAGGAATCGCACCACAGTTAATTGGTACAAAAGCAAAGTCTCTACGCATGCTATAGTTGTGTATCGCTCTTGCAAAGAGCTCCTTCCCGGTACCGCTCTCTCCCAATATCAAAATATTTGAGTCGGTACTCGCCGCTTTTTTAGCTTGCTGTATTACGTCTCTTATGGGTTTTGAAATCCCCAGTATATTATCGAACTCAAGTCTAATATGGTTTTTTTCAATAGATTGCATAACTTGTTTTTTAAAGTAATCTATATTTTGAATTGTTAGAATTACTTCTTTTGATGATTTATCTTGATTGAGGTAACTAATAGTAGCTAGCAGGTTATATTTTACACCCAGCACATCTATTGCAAGTTCACATGGGTGAATACACTTTTCTGAATCAAGTAAACTTTGAAGTAATTTATTCTTCCGAACTTCGTTTAAAAATGTTTTTAAATCATGGATTTGAAGTTCATTAAGAATTCGAATTATGGATTTATTAGTATATATTACTTCACCACTTTCATCATAAAGAACAACTCCTGAGTTTATGCTATTTAATATGCCTTCAATTCTAGTAGAGTATTTGTACTTCGAAATCCTTGCAACTGCATCGGAATATTTTGTTTCAAGCAGTGAAGCAATTTTTTCTAATTGATTTATAAAAGCACCATTATTTTTTTCGATTCGCTTTATTAGGTTCTTATTTCTGGGGATAAGTTCAAAGACAACAGCCACAATATCCTTGTATTTGATGGGCATGCATATCTTGGAAAGATTCTCTATTTCTAAATTATATATATCCTTCATATTGCAGTCATTCCCAATCACATGAACTTCATCTAAAGAAAAACAACACGGCTTTTTCTCATCACTCTTTTCATTATCTGCGGCTTTTTGCTTTTTAGGACAGTCTCTATTTTCGTTTATCATATTCACTTCAAATCCTAGAACCTCTTCAATCGAACTAAATATCTCTTTTGATGAGTCAAGAAACTCTTGGATTATTAAATTTTTATTCATATTCTTCTCCATCCATTTACTAAATAAATGTTCAAAGTCTTTAGTCATTATATGTATATATTAACATATAATACTTTTTATGAGTATAGTCAATCATATTTTTTCGTTAACTCATTAATTTATGGTTTATAGGTGATTATGTTTATCACGAACTTATTTAAGAAACAGCACACTTACTATCCTACCAAAAATTAAAAAAGTAGGTAATCTAACTACCTACTCTTTAATAAATTTTTTACCTCCCCATTATCTTCCTAACAAATTCCCTTACCTCTTCTTCCTGACCTTCGCTTAGCACTCCGCCTTTTTTACCGATTAGGGCATTTCCTTTTAGCATCATCTTTATACATAGGAATTCTTCGGAGACGGGGATGTCTTGTTCGCTGGCGCACTCGTTGATTTTGTTTATTGCTGATCTAAAGCTGCCTGTGGTCGAGAAGGGTATGATTTTTCCTACTTTGTTTCTGTCCAGGTGTTTAATGAACTTTATGAGTTCGGAGTCTGCGGTCCAGTTGTATACTCCGCCTCTTAGAAATAGGATGTCTACGTGTTTATCCAGCGGTATATCTATGGACTTTGCTTCTTTTCCTAATTCACTTGCTATGATTTCGGCTACTTTTTTGGTGTTCCCACCTCTTGATTGATACCTTACTTCGATATTCATAATTTTCCTCCGGCTTTTCTTATTTTACTTTTACCCATTAATTTAGATAGATATCTTAGGCACTATATATTTTAACCGTTATTTTTTATAGGCACTAAAAAACCTCCCGGATCTCCGAGAGGATTTGTTCTTATAGTGGTTCTCCAACAAGCCTTCCTGGTACGAAAGCTCTTTGTTTTTCTTCTACATCGATAAATGCGTCAATGTATTCACCTTGATAATACTGCATTGGTTTGACTTGATGTGTTTTTATGGCTTCTATTATATCTTGTTCGTCTCTAACCGTTCCAAAAAATTTTGTTGAAAATAGGCCTACTCTTTCGGGTAGATGTGCATCACTTGAAGCTACGATTGGAATTCCTCTTTTTTCAGCTCCACTGCATGCTTTAAGGTTTAGTTTTCTGGGTGTACTGCCGTTAAAGCCTTCTACTGCTCCGAGTCCGGGAATGCTTTTGATTAAATCTTCTAAGCCTCTATTGTTCTTTCTGTATGGATGTGCACTAAATGCTATGCCTCCTGCTTTTTTAACAAGCTCAAGCAGCTCCCAAGCATTTAACATCTCGCCTGGAAGTTCATCTAATCCAAATACTACTATGTCACCTTGTTTTGTAAGGATTTCCGCTCCTACAAAAATAGGGAAGTTTATTTCTTTTGAGTATGAATGTGCATAGTCCATGATGTCTTGGTTGTCATGGTCGGTGATACATACTGCATCAAGACCTTTTCTTTTCGCTTCAGCAACGATTTCAGAAAGGCTCATATGGCTGTCGGGCGAATAAGTCTTCTCATGCATATGCATATCTATAAGCATTTTTGTCTCCTTTTTTTACAATTATTTATGATTTCCCGCTTCTTGATAATATCATAGATTTAAACTGCATACAAGGAAACTGTTATTCATAATATTTATAGACAGGCTCTATTGATAAGTATTCTTAATGAATTAAAAAACCCCATAGTTTTTACTATGGGGATTCTGCTTATTTCTCTTTTACTAAAAAGTTTGGAGTCGTGTAGTACCTTCGTGCTCCACTTATGAGTGCTTCGTTTCCGATTCTGGTATAAAGTCCTTGGAACTCCTCTCCATAAATGAACATACCCAGTACAAATGCAAATGGAGTAATAATTAAATTTCCATCTTCTTCAAACTCTACAAAGTCTACCTTGTTCATTTCAAAGTATTCTTGATAGATATAGTTTTTGCCCAGCAAAGATCTTAAGATATCTTCCCACTCTTCTCTTGAGTGTTCTCTTCCGGCATAGACCGAGAATGATGCGTAACCATCATATGGTTTTAAGATATAGTTGTCTTTATTAGTTCTTACCCTTTCAAAATCGTCCTCTGTAATAAATTCCTCTGTGTACGGAATATGATCTCTCAAAAATTCATTTTCTTCATCTGTTAAAAATGCTCTCGTTTCTTTTAGTCTTAAGATTTTGAAGATGAGTTTGCTGTGCATAATCTGGGATCTAAATGAGCCTATCATCACGAATGCATTAAGGAGATATGCATCTAAGAAAGGTTTAACTTCATCTGCCTTTTCCATGATGTCCATGGTTACAGCTCTTCTATACACCAAATCGATTTTGTAATCATCTTTATAGATGCCGCCATCTCTATATTCTATATCCCTCGGGTCTACAATTTCACAATTGTATCCGGCATTTTCGTAGCACTCTTTAAATTTTATAAACTCATTTGTGGTTCCTTTATCTATGAAGTCTACTATTGCTACATTTGGTTTTTCAATATCCGGTCTTGCCAGATGGAAAATTTTAATGGATTTATCGACCCATGAGTCAAAGAGCTCAAACTGTTGTAGTTCGTATTTTTCAGCATATTTCTTAAAGCCTTTACTTTCAAGCATTATCCCGCCAAGCACCCAGTCCTCGTTCATAGCCGAAGATCCGTCAGTATTGAATTCACAGAATTTATAGTCATCAATACCATTGTAGAATACATCGTATCTACAGATCGGTACAGGCATTTCATACCCCGGTGAATGCAGGATTAATTTCTCCCAGTCTTCCGGAAATTTGAAGAGTGCTCTATACTGAGGATTTGTAAGGTATTCGTCGGTAACTTTTCGAGTAATATCCATTAGGATTTTTGATATCTTTTTAAACTCGTTTAAATCGTCCTCTTCTATAAACATACCTTGGTAGGTAACAGGTATAGGTTTGTTTTTATATATCGCACTTGAATTATTTACCTTTTCTTGCATTTCCATGAAGTCTTCATAGTATTCTTTTGGATTTGATTTAATTATATCTATATAGTCGTCAACTACTTTCTTATTAAACATTTTCCACCTCTATCTCTTCGGTTTCTACTGCCGCTTTTAAGCCGCTCACTCTATAAACTTCTCTAAATTCATCTCTTGGATTTTTTCCAACTCCGGATAGAACTTTAATGGATTCTAAGTATTTTGCTTCACTCTCATCCAGGCCGTCTGTTGCCATGTAGATCAACTCATTTGCCCAGTCCACGAAGCTTCTACCTAGGTACTCTCCATTCATTCCATCTACTGATGCACTTAATTTCCCTATTTGAACATCTTCATATCTTATGTCCTTAAAGAGTTCTTCTAATTTATCTAAGTTCTCGCTCGAATACATTAGTCCTTTTATTAGTGCTGCTGCCGAGAAATTTAGCGGATAAGGCACAGCGTCCATCATTCTAAATTCTAAGTATCTCTTAAGTCTTAAGTCCGGAAAAACGATCGAAATGGCGTGGTAGATTTCTTCATCTCCATGGACTTTTGGGTCAAATATGTCCTTAAATAGCAAGTCTCCTGTTGAAGCCAACTCTCCTTTATCGTCCGTAAAGATTATATTGTTGTTTAGTATATAATCTGCATACTTTCCATATGAAAAATCACTATCAAATGCTGTTTTTAATACTCCGGATCTATCAAGGTCGGTGTTTTCCCAGATATGCTGTCTTAAGCTGTACTTATCGTAGACTTCTCCCTCGAAGATATATGAATTGTCGTACATGGTGTATAGAATGGGTGAAAGAGCTGAACCTATTCTATATTTTCTAATAAAATCTTCTTCTGATGTGAAGTCAATTGTAACTTGAACAGCACATGTGCCTTTCATCATATTATGTGCATGTGTTCCTCTTTTTTTGAAGTAATTGTACATATATGTGTATCTTTTTTTGGGTGATATTTTAATATCGTCAATTTTCGTTACGGGATGATATCCCATGGTAACTAACTCCTGGTTTTTTGATTTAAAAACAGGAAGAACTTGTTTCATAAATTCCACATAAAGCTTATCTAGTTTACCTATAGTTTCCTGAGCTTCGATACTCAGTTCAAACTGTGCAGCCGGTTCGGTGCTGATGGTGTATGGACTTTTTTCTAATCCTAGTAAGTACTCGTCGTTGTAATAGCCTTCCCATCCTTCTTTCTCTATGTCTTTAAGGCTTTCTTCTATTCCATTTTCACCATAATAAGAAACTGTCTCCAGACTGTCTTTATCTATTGTAAAATGTTCAAACTCTATGCCGACTTTAAGATTATCTTCTGATTTTTCTCCTGATTTAAAATATTCTATCAGTCTTTTTTTCTGATCCTCATAATTTATCATCATCATTACTCCTTCCAAAAATCACCTATCTATTTTTACAAAGGTCTATTGTTGATTATACCCAATTTAGACTGAATTAAGCTATTTTATAACCCATAAATTCATATAACAAAAGTCATTTACCAATAAGAAAAGTAAATGACTTTATTAATTATTCTATTCCACCATCTATCCTAATCACTTGACCGGTTATGTAGTCCGATGCAGGTGATGCCAAGAAGACAACTACAGGTGCGATGTCCTCAGGAACTGCCCATCTTTTCATCGCTATAGTGTTTGTAATGGATTCTGTAAGCTCAGTTTGTTCTCTAAGCCCTTTGGTATTATCCGTAATCGTGTAACCGGGTGCTATGGCGTTTACATTAATACCTTTTGATGCCCACTCGTTTGATAACGCTTTTGTTATTCCAACTACTGCATGTTTGCTTGCGGTGTATGAGATGCAGTCAAACCCGCCTCCTATGCCATGTATGGATGAGGTGTTGATTATCTTACCGCTTCCTCTTTCAAGCATATGCTTTCCGACTGCCTGCGCCATAAGAAATACCGCTCTTGCATTGATGTCCATAACATAATCGTATTCATCTATGGTATGTGATTCGGCTGGATTTATCTTAATTACTCCTGCGTTGTTAACCAGTATGTCAATCTTGCCATGAACCTCAATCGCACTTTTCACTATTTCTTTTATTTTGTCTGTGTTTGATAGGTCAAATTCCAGTTCTGTATAGTCGTAGCCTTCAGCTCTCATTTCGCTTTGGATTTCTACCCCTTTAGTTCTTGCGATTCCTATGACTTTCGCTCCAGCTCTTGCAAGCTCTAGGGCAATTGCCTTTCCCATGCCCTTGTTGCTACCGGTTATGAGTGCAACTTTTCCATCTACTCTAAATTTATCCATCTATACCTCCGTCTAAAAAGAATAACTCGTCATCATGGTATCCCGGAGAAACCACACATGAAACCAGTACAAAATCGCCTTCTATAACTCTAGCAGTTTGCCAGTATCCCGCAGGAACTCGTGCAATAAAGTCTCCCGAGTTTGGGTCTAGTAAATATGTTTTTTCGTTTTTTAACTCTTCAGTCTCAGCTATTTTAAGCTCGAGAACTCCTCCTGCATGCCATAGCCAGTATTCTTCTTGCTTAAGCAAATGCCACTTGGATATTTCATCTTTTTTTAATAGATAATAGATAAGCGATACTGCTTCTCTTTCTCCGCTATAGTCGTCCCCTAAGAGTTCTTTTGGGATTATGAATTCTCCTCTTGATACAGGACAAAAGTGCCCTCCTTCAGGGAGGGGCACCATTTTGTATTTTTCTATATAGAATTTTGCATCTTTTTTCATTATAGATTATGTTCCTCTTTAAGTTTCAGGATTCCTTCTTTAAAAGGAGGGTAAATTATACCGTACTCGGTTATGATACCTGTGATTAAATCCGCATCTGTTACATCAAAAGCAGGATTGTATACCTTTATGCCTGCAGGTGCCATCTTTTCCGCGTACCACATATCTGTAATCTCTTCAGGTTTTCTTTCTTCGATTACTATTTCTTCTCCGCTTTCTATGCTGAAGTCAATGGTTGAAGTCGGTGCACATACATAAAATGGTATATTATGCCTTTTGGCAGATAGCGCTACCATTGAGGTTCCAATCTTATTACATGCATCTCCATTTACCGCTACCCTATCACATCCTACGAAGATGATATCTACCTTCCCTTGTCTCATTACGGTTTGTGACATATTGTCGCAGATTAGAGTTGTGTCGATTCCTGCTGCATTTAATTCGTATGCTGTAAGTCTTGCACCTTGTAGCAGTGGTCTAGTTTCGTCTGCAAATACGTGGATATTCATTCCCTTTTCGTGTGCAAGATACATAGGAGCTGTTGCCGTTCCGTACTTAATGGTTGCAAGGCTTCCCGCATTACAGTGAGTTAGGATTCCGTATCCGTCTTTTAATAGTTCAAGTCCATATTCACCTATTTTTTTGCAAACTTCTATATCTTCTTCTCTGATGACTCTTGCTTCTTCTATTAGTAAGTCTGAAAGCTGTTTGGAGCTTTCCCCTTTATAGTTATCTACTACCCTTTCCATTCTATCCAGAGCCCAGAAAAGATTAACCGCCGTGGGTCGTGAGGTTTCAAGATATTTTTTGATCCTTGTGAATTCTGATTTGAATTCTTCTAACTCCGCATCCGCTTTTGGAAGTGTTAGAATCGCGATTCCAATCGCTGCTGCTACACCAATCGCCGGGGCTCCTCTTACCTTTAATGTGTGAATTGCATCCCAAATGGACTCTTCATCCTTCATATCAAGCATGATTAGTTCGGTTGGGAGAAGTGTTTGATCTATAATTCTAAGTGCATCTTTGTTTTCATTAAAATCTACCGTGTCAAAATGATCAAATTTATTTTCCATTTATCTTTTCCCTTTATCATAGATTTCTCCGAGTGCTCTCGGAGGTCTGTTGTTCTTAGAGAAGAACACCAGTAGTACTAGAGTTAATACATATGGCAGAATCATTATGATGTCTGAAAATGTTGAACTCATCTTTAATACTTGTGCAAGATAGTATCCTCCTGACCTTGCAAATCCGAAGATCAGTGCTGCAAAAAGCGTTGGTTTTATGCTCCAGTTTCCAAAGATAAGTGCTGCTATGGCAAGGTATCCAAATCCTGAGTATACTGCTCCTGAGAAGTTTGCAGAGATTGAGTATGCAAAACTTATTCCTCCAAGTCCTGCCAGTGCTCCTGAAATCATAACTGCAAAGAATCTCATTCTTCCAACGTCTACTCCCGCTGCATCTACAGCATGAGGGTTGTCTCCTGCTGCTTTTATCCTCATACCGAATCTAGTTTTTTCTAGCACGAAGTATGCGATAATCGCCACTATGACGATTACGATTTGGAATGGATATATGTCTTTAAAAACAGCTCCCAGGATTGGTATTTCAGATATTACCGGTACAGAAAACCTTGGAGATACTCCAAGCTGGAATCTGTTTGAAGGGCCACCAAATACCTGCATATTTATCTGTCTGGTCAAAAACTCGGTTAGGGAAACTGATAGAATATTCAGTACTACCCCTGAAATTACCTGGTTTGCTTTGAAATATACACAAAGCGCTGCATGAATGATAGCAAAAAGCATACCACCTATCATTGCAAATAGCATGGCTACATAGATTCCGTATTTAGAAATAAAGTTTGGAAATACCAGTGCCATCAAAACAACTGTAAGTGCACCTGTAAAGGCTCCAAAGCCCAGCAAGCCTTCCAGCGCGAGGTTTATGATTCCACTTCGCTCACTGTAAATTCCACCTATGGCGATTATGAAAAGTGGTATTGCAAATGCTAATCCATCTATTAAGAGTTTATTCATCCTCACCACTCCCTTCACTTAATTCTACGGCTCTTTCTGTTTTTGCCATCTCTATTTTTCTATTGATTAAATGTCTAATATAAGCTCCTGTTGCACTGAATAAAAGAATAAGACTTGTAATTACTCCGGCGATTTCCTTAACAACGCCCACTCTTGAACTCATGTACACCGAACCTTTTGAAAGTATGGTGATTAGTATGGACGAGAAAATTGCTCCTATAGGATGGTTGTTTGCAAGAAGAGCTGTCGCTATTGCATCAAATCCAAGACTGGAAATAACTCTTGGCTGCATGGATGCAAAGTATCCCATATAGTAGCTTACTCCTGCAAGTCCGGCAAGTGCACCGGATATCATCATCGTAACGATTAGCGTTCTTCCAACTTTTATTCCTGCATATGCTGCTGCGTTTTTGTTGCTTCCTACTGCTTTAATTTCGTAGCCAAGCGTAGTGCTACTAAGCAGTCTATGAACAAATATCGCTGCAATTATAGAAAGTATAATCGCTATTGGAAAATCCGCTTTTGCTCCACCAACTACTACTCCTTTGATGGTCAGTGAGGATGCTTTTGTAATATATTCTGATTGTCTTGATACGGGGTTTACAAAATATGAGTTTATAAAGTAACTGGTTACAAATTGTATGATATTGTTGAGCATGATGCACGAGACTACTTCATTTATATTGAATCGGTACTTTAAAAATCCGATAAAACCACCCGTTAGTGCTCCAACTATAATTCCTATAATCAGTACCAATGGTTTTGCAATTATAGCGTTAAGTGGTGAATATCCCACTATGATAGTCGCTATAAATCCTGAAATCAGCATCTGTCCTGAAACTCCAATATTAAACAGTCCTGATTTAAGTGCTATGATAACAGCAAGTGCTGCAAATATCATCGGCGCTAGAATGTCTAGGAAAGATGTAAAGTCAGTGATTTGTCCTGCACCACCTGCATAGCTCGCCTTTGGAATAATTCCTGCTCCTTGTAGTAAGCTTAGATAAGCTTTGAATGGGTTTTTACCTGTAGCAAGTATAACCAGCGATCCCGCTATAACACTTAAAAGTATTGCAAATAGCGGAATGGTATAGGATTGTTTTTTTTCATCTCCAAATAGTCTGGGAAGAAGTCCATAATTCAATTCTTTCTTTTTAGGCATCGCTCTTCACCCCCATCATATACTCTCCAATTTCGTTTCTGGTAAGTGTTCTTCTGTCGGCAACCGTTAACATCTCACCATTATAAATTACACCTATGGTGTCTGCGAGGCTCATGACCTCATCAAGTTCGTATGAGATAAGAAGTATTGCCTTTCCTTCTTTTTTCTCTCTATTTATCTGATCCCAAGTGTTTGAAATAGCTCCTATATCAAGTCCTCTGGTTGGTTGTACAAACATCAGTAGTAGTCCGTCTTGATCGATTTCTCTTGCTATAATAGCTTTTTGCTGGTTACCACCGGAGAGTGATCTCATGCTTGAGGTAATCCCTTTTGAACTCCTGATGTCGTATTCTTCTGATAGTTTTTCAGCATAATCTGCAATGCTTTTTTTATTTAAAAATCCTGATTTACTAAATGGTTCTTTATAGTAGGACTTAAGTATCATATTGTCTGCAACTTCGAAGTCCAGAACAAGTCCATATCCCTGTCTGTCTTCGGGGATATAGGCTATTCCTGATTCTTTCTTTTCTCTTATACTGGAGTTTGTGATGTCTTTTCCTCCAAGGGTTATGGATCCTGAATCAATTCCTATAAGTCCTGAAATGGCATCTGCAAGCTCGTTTTGTCCATTTCCTGAAACTCCTGCAACTGCAAACACTTCTCCTCCACTTACAGTGAAGCTAACGTCTTTAACTCTTTGAACGCCGTCTCTGTCCGATACATTTAGGTTTTTAACCTCAAGTACGACTTCACCTTTTTCTACATTTTCGGGTTCGTGTGTAAATTCTATGTCACGTCCTACCATTAGCCTTGCCATTTCTTTGGTTGTCGTGGACTCTACATCTTGTACCGCAACCAGTTTTCCTCTATTTAATACAGCGAATCTGTCTGAGACTTGTTTGATTTCTTCAAGTTTATGTGTGATGAGGATAATGGTTTTACCTGAGTTTTGGAGCTCTTTTATAATTTTTAATAAATACTGGATTTCTTGTGGAGTTAGTATTGCAGTCGGCTCATCGAAAATCATTATTTCCGCTTCTCTATAAAGCATTTTTAAGATTTCTACTCTTTGTCTTGTCGCTATGTTTACATCTTCTATTTTTGCTTTTGGATTTACCTGAAGTCCATACTTTGCAGAGAGCTCTTCTATGTCTTTTTCTGCTTTTTTCATATCTACCTGGTTTAAGAACCCGAAGGTTTTCTTTATAGGTTCTTCACCAAGCACTATGTTTTGTGCAATAGTATAGTTTTCTACCAGTTTAAAATGCTGATGAACCATACCTATGTTTAGTTCGTTGGAATGTCTAGGAGAGAAGGTATCCATTTTTTTGCCGTGGACGTAGATTTCTCCTGAGTCAGGCTCGTACATTCCAAAGAGCATGCTCATCAGGACTGATTTACCTGCTCCATTTTCACCAAGAACCGAAAATATTTCTCCTTTCTTTATTCCAAATGAGATATTGTCATTTGCTATGATTCCCGGAAAGGTCTTGGTTACATTTTTAAATTCTACTATATACTCATTATTCATACTCTCACCTCGATAGCTTTGTTTTGTATGTAATATGATGATGAATAAAACTTATCTCTTTCAAAAAAGGACGTATTTCTACGTCCTTTTTATGTCTTATTCTTAAAGTCCTGGGAACTCCTCCGGAGTGTGTCCGTTAAAGTTTGCTGCCGGAACGATTGTACCGTCTTTTAAGCTTTTGTAAATTTCCTCTACTTTTTCTATTGTTTCAGCTTTAAGTTGGTTTCTTCCTTCAGCTACTACTAGTCCTGTTGAGTCAGTGTCTGCTCTTAGTACTACGTTTTGTCCTTTGAAACTTCCATCAGAGATTGCTTTAAGTGCTCTGTCTACGTTAATCTTCATATTTTTAAGAGCTGATGTAATTACTACATTACCGCCGCTGTATGCTCCGTCGTCGTATTGGTCAACGTCACAGCCTATGATTTTAACATTGCCTGCTTCTTTAGCTGCAGTGAATACTCCGTTTCCTGATCCACCTGCTGCAACTAAGATTACGTCAACACCTTGATCTATAAGAGCTTGTCCTACAACTTTTCCTGTTGATTCGTCGTTGAATGTTCCTACATAGTTACCACCAACGTTTTCGTTTCTAACGTCGGTTCCTGCATATGATTCGATTTCAACGATTTCTGCACTTGTTCCTAGGTGTTTGTTTGCATAGTTAACACCAGATTCAAATCCCCATTGATAGTTTACATTTGAAGGATAAGCGATTCCGTTAACTACTGCAACTTTACCTGATTCTGTTTCCAGTGCAGCTGCAAGTCCTGCTAAGAATCCACTTTCTTCTTCAGCAAACATCATAGCATAAACATTTTCAAACTCTTCTGCTCCGTCTATTTCTTTAGGGAATGAGTCAACTAAGACGAATTTCTTCTCAGGGTTGTCCTTTGCAAGTTGAGAAATGCCTGCAAATTGGAATCCCGGAGTTACTATTACATCATAGTCAGCAACAACATCCGCTACTGCTTGTACTGATGCTGTTTCGTCTCCTGTGTTCTCTTGAACAGCTTGTACTGTTGAGTCTGCATTTGCAGCTATAAAGTCTTTGATTCCATTGTAGTTATCTTCGTTAAAGTTTCCATCGTCTACTCCTGAAGGTGATGTAACGATAACAATCTTAAGTGCATCTCCTGCTGCTTCGCCGGCCGGCTCTTCTGCAGGTTTCTCTTCGTCTTTTTTGTCATCTTCTTTTGCAGCATCATCTGTTTTATCTTCAGCAGTATCTTCTACCTTTTCTTCTGTTTTAGGTGCTTCTGTCTTTGGTGTACATGCAGCAAAAAGCATGGTGAATGTAAGTAACATTGCTACAAGTACCAGCAGATTCTTTTTATTTCTCATTGTTTTCCCCCATTTTCTTTATTTAGAGAATTAACTTCCCTACATATACATTATAAGTCATTATCAAAACGATTTCAAGGATTTACACGTTTAGGGCGTCATAAAGGTATTGATACATCGTATATTTCAGATTTGTAGGAAATTATTCTTCTATTTATGCTATACTTTAGATAGGGTGATCAAAATGAAAAAAGACTTTTCTGATACCGATAGATTAGATGAAATCAGAAAGCATTTGGAAGAGCATTCCAACTACAGTGAATACAATAATGCTGAAAGAGACCGCTATGAAACAAGAGTATATAGTCCTCAGAGGGATATGGCTGATGAGTATGACTATGACCCTTATTTTAAGCAGCAAAAAAACGTCAATAAACAAAGTAGCATCTTTGGTCGTAAAAAAGAGCCTGATTATTACGATCACTATTATGATGAAGCTCCTAAACAAAAACGTGGATGTGGTTGTGGTGCGGTGCTTTTTGGTTGCTGCCTTGGCTTTGTAATACTTGCTTCCATATTTGCCGCTTTTATAATTGTTGTAGCCGGCGTACCCAATGTTATCGATCTAATTAGAGATTTTATTAATAGTTTTGTTAATATGTTTTAAAAAAATCTGGAGC
>JAEZWM010000009.1 GCA_023443025.1 Bacillota bacterium | reverse complement strand
CCTTGTTATATATACTCAATTGACTAGAAAAATCATATTTCTGATTATTACCTATAACCTTTAAGAGTTTTAAATATGCTTTTTCATCTTGTAACACTTCATACTTTATTGCTTCTTGTATATTCTTAAAATCATTTACTTGCATCTTCTACCTCCATTCTATGAATTTCTTTTATAATAACCATTAAAACATCAACCACAATAGAATTGCCGGCCTGCTTATATAGTTTGCTTGAAGTGCAATTTTTTCTTCTTGGATGTGCGTCTTCTAGTTTGTTAATATCACTGTCATCAAAACCCATGAGTCTTAAACATTCTCTTTCTGTTAAATACCTATACTTACCATTTCCAATATCTATTATTCCAGAATTAGGAACTCTCATCTGTTTTGTAGAAATAGTATAAGTAAAATCTTTAATCACTTTTAATCGCCCTCTAAAACTGTTATCTATGCCTTTATTTAAAAATTTGAGCATATAAGGTTGGGTCATTGTATAAAGTTCACTTACATTCTTTTCTAAAAATTCACTTAGTGGTCTTGTTTCTTTCCTCTCCAATTTATTAAAAGAAAAGTTATTTGCTCCAAGACATGAAACAACAAATATCCTTTCTCTTTTTTGAGGTATCCCAAAGTCCATTGCATTTAAAATTTCATACTTGCTTTCATATCCAAGGTCTTCTAACTCCTTTAGATAAATAAAAAAAGAGTCCCTCATATTTCTATCAAGGACTCCCTTTACATTTTCCCAAATTATCCATTTAGGTTTATCTTTCATTTCTTTGATTATTCTAATTGTTTCAAATAGTAAGCTTGATCTAGTTCCTGAATTCTTTGCTCCTCCCTGTTTTTTTCCAATTCTTGAAAAGTCTTGGCAAGGACTTCCATGCATAACTAAGTCTATCTTCTCATTAGGTGCTTTATATCCTACTACTGATTTTGGCTTATAGTCTTCTCCATAAAGTGCGTTGTATGATTTAACACAAGCCTTATCTATTTCTACATAATCAACTACTTCATAAGGTATCTTCAAATTAATAAAAGCCTTTCTAATAGCACCTATGCCACCGAAAAGCTCTAATATTTTTACCTTATTCATTTAGATTATTCTTGTACCTGTCTACAAGCTCCCTTATACTATCTTCAATTTCTCTTAAAAAGTCTTCTTTATCTACTTCGCCTGAGCTTATCTTTGCAAGTTTCATTTCCCATTCAGATGTTGTTTCAGCTGATTTAAACTTATCCTCTACAATCGATACAAGTCTATTGCCTTTTTCTGTTACGAGTAAATTTTTCTTATCTCTTCTTATAAGATCCTTGTGGATAAGATTTTCAATAATTCCTGCTCTTGTAGCTGGTGTTCCTAAGCCTTTTCTTTCTACTTCTATATCTTTATCCAGTGATTCAATCCCTGCATTCTCCATAGCCTTTAAAAGTGTATCTTCATTATAATGACCTGGAGCTTTTGTAAATTTCTCAGATATGTTTTTAGAAGTTAGCTTAATTTTATCTCCAGTCTTTATATCTGGTAATTCATTTTCTTGTCTTCCCTTTCCATAAGGCTTTAGATACTTTGTATAACCTTCATCTATTACAGTCTTGCCACTTGCATTAAAGTTAAACTTATCATATTCATATCTGATTTTTCTGCTAGATTCCTTTAAGTTATCCGAACATGAAGCAAGTAATTTATTCTTAATTAGATTATAGATTTTGCTTTCTTTATCAGATAAATCTTTGGCTTTTCCAATGCCTGATATAGTAGGAATAATTGCATAGTGGTCTGTAACCTTAGATGAATTAAAAATAGACTTAAAGTTTGATTCATTGATTTTAAAATCTTCTTCAAGTCCTTCTAATAATTCTTTCATAGTATTAACCATATCATCGGTTAAATACCTGCTATCCGTTCTTGGGTATGTGATTAGCTTTTTTTCATACAAACCTTGTGCCAGATTTAAAGTATCATTTGCTGAATACCCAAAATATTTATTTGCTTCTCTTTGTAAGGTAGTGAGATCATAAGGCTTATCTGGTTTTGTGCTTATTTCTTTATCTTCTACCTCTGTAATAACTATTTCATCTTCTAGTAGATTTAATAGTTGTTCCGCAACTTCAATTTTATCAATCCTATCTGATACAAGTTTCAATTCTCCATAAGATAGGTCTACCGTATAATATTTTTGCTTTTTAAATAGATTTATTTCACTATCTCTTTTAGCTATTAAATATAGAGTTGGTGTTTGTACTCTACCGACTGAATATGTTTCCTTATAAATGCAGGAATAAAGCCTACTTAAATTCATTCCCACCAGCCAATCAGCAATGGCTCTTGCACTTGCCGATCTATATAGGTCTTCAAAGTTTTCTCCGTTTTTAAGATTTCTAAAACTATCTTCAATAGCTTTGTTTTCCATTGAAGATATCCAAAGTCTTTGAATCTTCTTCTTACATTTAGCTTGATTATATACAAGCCTAAAAATAAGCTCTCCCTCTCTTCCAGCATCACAAGCATTTATAACTGTGTCGATGTTCTTATCGTTTAAAAGTTTCTTTAAAACTCCATATTGTTTCTTAGTGCTTTTAGATACTTCATAAATATATTTTTCTGGAATTATAGGAAGATTTTCTATTGTCCATTTCTTCCATTTTTCGTCAATCTTATCTGGACTTGCCATTTGAATTAAATGACCGACACACCAAGAAACAATGTATCCACCTCCCTCATAATATCCGTTTTTTCTTGTCCTTGCTCCAATTACTTTTGCAATTGTAACTGCTACACTTGGCTTTTCTGCTATTACTAACTTCATTAATACCTCCATAAATAAAAAAAGAGCGAAAGATTTCTCTCTCGCTCAAAGTATTTCTCTCGAATATTATATTATTTTCGGGAGAATTCTACTTACTTATTAATTTCTTTTTCTAGTTCTTGAAGAACTTTTATAATCTCTTCAAAGTTTGGATAGTCTCCATATATCATTTCTGACATAGCCTTATAATCTTTTTCTATTTCAGAAAATCGAAACTCTCTTGGGACTAATTTTAGCCTACCATTTAGTGCTTCTTCATACCTTGCCCACTTTCTAGGGTAGAATTTCATTTTAAATTCAGTCACTTTCTTTAATAACTCTTTATCCTTTAAGGCTTTGTTTTTATAATCTGATTTTGCTATTTTATATAGGTCATAAAAGTGTCTTGCATACCTATGGGGCATAGGAGAAGATTCTGGTCTATTTGCTTCGTGGTGTAAAATAGTTGCTTTTTCCCAAAAGGTTCTCTCTGTTGATACTGTTCTTATGCTTGTTTTTTCTTTAAATACATTTGGATAGGCTTCGCTAATTATCGGCAAGATTCCCACTTCAATTGCAGGTGTCCATGCTGCAAGACTTCCTATTTCAAGCCTTATATTTTGTGCCAAATAATTAGATTCAAAGATTTTAGGATATTTACACAGAATTGTTTGTGGATCAAGAGTATCAACCCAAAATTCAAAGTCCATGTCCTTTAAATCTTGTTCTAAAACTTTTAAAAATTCATCTCTTAAAAATTCTTCTGTCTTTTCATTAACTGCTTTGTTGAATTTATCTTGCTTGGTATTTGACCTTTCTAACCATGGTTCTTTTTCTTCATAACCTAATACTCGCCAGTCTAATATTAGATCTATATCTTCAGAAAATCTTTCTATAAGTCCAAAACACTTTGAAAGTGATGTGCCACCTTTAAAAGTAAAATAATGGTAGTGTAAAATATTTTGTGTATCGGCTTATCCTGATTAAGATAGTCGATACATTTTTTATGTTAATTTAAAATTGTATCCTAGTGCTTTTGTAGAGATCGTGTAATACAATTTCTACTTAAATTTTTGCATACTAAAATTGATATGTCAATATCATTTAGGTATTAAATTCTGCCTTCGAAAAATATGGATAATTGAGATCTTATTAAATCCCAATTTTTTATCCTATATGTCCACTTTTGTGAAGCATCTACCATTGCTAAATATAGACTTTTTGTTAGTGAAAAGTCGTTTGGAAATATTGCCTTGCTTTTTGTGACTTTTCTTAATTGTCTATTAAAGTTTTCCATAGAATTTGTTGTGTAAATCAATGTTCGCATCTCTTGTGGATATTTAAAATAAGTGGATAGTTCTGCCCAGTTGTTTCTCCAGCTAGATACGCACATTGGATATTTCTTTTGCCATTTTTCTTCAAACTCATCTAGATTTGATAATGCTATTTCTTCTGTGGGTGCTTTATATACTGTTTTTAAATCTCCCATTAATTCTTTTATATCTTTGTAGGATACATATCTTGTAGAACTTCTTATCTGGTGTATTATACATTTTTGAATCTCTGCTTTTGGGTAAACCGCTTCTATAGCTTGTGTAAATCCTGGTAGGTTATCTGTCGAAACTATCAAAATATCTTCTAATCCTCGTTCTTTTAGTTGATTGAGCACCATTAGCCAATATTTACTACTTTCATTTTCTCCTACCCACATGCCTAGTATTTCTTTAAATCCTTCCTTGTTGTAGCCAAGTGCGATATATACTGCCTTTTTTATGATAAGTGCATTTTCTCTCACGTTGTAATGAATTGCATCTAAAAATACTACTGGATATACTCGTTCTAATGGCCTATTTTGCCATTCTTCTATAGTTGGCAGTATTTTGTTTGTTATTTTACTTACCATACCTTCTGATAATCCAAATCCATATATTTCATGTATGTGTGAGGAAATGTCTCTTGTTGTCATTCCTTTTGCATACATGGAAATGATTTGATTTTCAATGTTAGAGATGTCTTTTTGGTATTTTTTTAATACTTTGGGTTCAAAACTTCCATCTCTATCTCTTGGGATATCTAGTTCAATTTCTCCTGAACTAGATTTGACTGTCTTTTTACTAAAGCCATTTCTAGTATTAAGACTTAGTGGCGTGTCTCCATATTCATAGTCTAAATGTTCATCTAGTTCGTTTTTTAGCATTGTTTCTAGAGTGTCTCCTAAGAGATCTTTGATTGCTTCTTGAATATCTTCTGCTGATTGTGGTTGATATTCTTCGATTAGCATCCTTGCTATCTTACTCATCTTTGTCTCGGGTCTTTTCCTTGCCATAAAAATTCCTCCTGATTAAGTTTATTCTATCTTAATCAGGAGGAACTTCATACACAAACTATTTTACAGTCTC
>JAEZWM010000006.1 GCA_023443025.1 Bacillota bacterium | reverse complement strand
GCTTATATAGGTGCAGGTTATGAAGTTGTGCTAAAGGCATTTAAAAATATATTCAGAAGAGAACTCTTTGATGAGAACTTTTTAATGACTATTGCAAGCCTTGGTGCGATACTCATCGGAGAGTTTGGGGAAGGTGTTGCAGTAATGATCTTCTACTCTATTGGCGAGTATATGCAGGATTTAGCTGTAGATAAATCTAGGGAATCAATAGCTTCTTTAATGGATATAAGACCTGAATTTGCTAATGTAATGATAGATGGTAAGCTTGTAACAGTTGATCCGTCCGAAGTAAGAATTGGAGATAAAATACTTGTTAAACCGGGAGAGAGAATCCCTCTGGATGCAAAAGTCTCAAGTGGTTACTCAATGGTTGATACCTCAGCTTTAACCGGAGAATCATTACCAAGAGAAGTTGGTCCCGGAGAAGAAATCCTATCGGGAACTGTGAATATAAACTCAGTATTGGAACTTGAAGTTACAAAAGTGTATGAAGATTCCGCTGTTGCAAAGATACTCGAGCTTGTAGAAAACTCCGGAGCAAGAAAAGCCGAAACTGAAAAATTTATTACGAGATTTGCAAAGTACTACACACCGATTGTTGTAATATTTGCGGCTCTACTTGCCATAGTTCCACCGCTTCTTACCGGTGATGAATTTTCAAAGTGGATATATAGAGCCCTGGTGTTTTTAGTTGCTTCTTGCCCTTGTGCACTTGTTGTTTCAATTCCGCTTGGATTCTTTGCCGGAATTGGCAGAGCTAGTAAGGATGGAATACTGATAAAAGGCGGAAACTATCTGGAGGCAATCAGCAAGGTAAATAGATTTGTATTCGATAAAACCGGGACATTAACCTATGGCAGGTTTTCAGTGACTGAAATAAAACCCGAACCAGGCACAGAAGTGGAAGAAGTACTAAAGATGGCTTATATCGCTGAAAGTATGTCAGATCATCCGATAGCTGATTCGATAAGAGCTGAGTACGGAGGGGAAGCTATCGCTATAACGGAAACTACCGATATTCCGGGCCATGGGATAGTCGCTCAGTATAATGGTGATGAAATAATAGCCGGAAACTCAAAGCTCATGGAAAAATTCAATATTAAATATACCGAAAACAACGGTATGGGAACAGTTGTATATTTAGCAGTAAACTCTAAATACTACGGAAGCATACTGATTTCAGATGAAATAAAATCAGAGGCAAAATCATCATTACAAACACTTAAAGAGCTTGGAGTTAAATCCTTTACTATGCTTACGGGAGACAATAAAAGAACTGCAAATCTCGTGGCAGACGAATTAGGGATAGAGGACGTAAGAGCGGAAACCCTACCTCAAGAAAAAGTAGAAATAGTAGAATCACTAATAAAGAAAGAACATACGGGAACAATAGCATTCGTTGGAGACGGAATAAACGATGCTCCAGCACTTATGCTTTCAGATATTGGGATTTCAATGGGGCAAGTGGGCTCTGATGCAGCCATAGAAGCAGCGGATATAGTGATTATGAAAGATAATTTAACCGGACTTGGATCCCTTATTAAAATTTCTAAAAACACAATGAGAATTATGTACCAAAACATAGTATTCGCATTAGGTTTTAAACTAATAGTCCTAATCCTAGGAGCAACAGGAAGAGCTTCAATGTGGTTTGCAGTATTTGCCGACACAGGGGTAGCAATCCTAGCCATCCTAAACTCCATCAGAATACTAAGAAAAAAAGTATAATGTAAAACAGCCCAGAAAATAGGGCTGTTTCATTTTGTAAAAAAATAAGGGGGTCAGGCTTCAATAATTCATTATTCTGCATAATAATACATGATTGAACTGTTGTTAAAAATTAAAGAGAGAAGTATGGTTAATGATGGTATGTAGGCGTTGTATGGGTTATAGCAATAAATGTTTGACATAATATGTTTTGAGCTTTATTTTGAAATAGAACCAGGGAATAGACGTTTAACTAATGAGTATTATTAATGTAGGAAAAAATTCATAAAAGCATAATAATGCATATATGCTAGAAAATATGCAGAAAAAGTAAAAAAATGAAGCCTGATCCCCTTTTTGCCATAAAAATCACCTTAAAGGCGTCCCTTAAGGTGATTCTGTTCTTAGCCTACTTAAATCTTCCTGCTCTTTATTCAGTATACCTTCTTTGAGTATGAAGAAGGTTGTTATCAATGATGATAGTCCGTCTGAAACTGCCATTGACATCCAAATTCCTGTAAGTCCAAAAAATCTTGGAAGAATTACTATGGATGGTAAGAGGAGCAATAACTGTCTTGACATAGTTAGGATAAAACCGATTCGAGGTTTTCCAATTGCTTGAAAATAATTAGCTGCAATTATTTGGAATCCAACTATCGGGATGAAGGTGTTGAATATTCGAAGCCCCGGTATAACCATATCTTTAATCTTTGCGTAATCATCCGGTCTACTGATAAAGATTTTGACCAGAACATGAGGCACAGACATAGTTATAATCCAGTTAAAAGTCATGTAAATTACTGCTACTACTATTCCAATTCTTAGAGCCTTTTGAACTCTTACCATATTTCCTGAACCATAGTTAAAGCCGATTATCGGCTGAATCCCTTGATTTAAACCGAATACAGGCATAAATGCCAGCGTTGATATACTGTATATAACACTCATACTGGATGTCGCAAGGTCGCCGCCATAGTTTTGTAGCTGGTTATTAAAAATTATATTGATACCACTTGCAACAAGCTGCATTGAAAATGGTGTGATTCCAAGAGAGATTATCTCTTTTATAATACCAAAGTTAGGTTTAAGTGTTTCCAGTTTTAATTTTAATAGTGATTTGTCACCAAGGAAGTATGCTATAACCCATGCTGCTGATAAAAACTGTCCGACGATGGTTGCAAGAGCCGCTCCTTTTGCGCCCATATTAAGAGGGAAAATAAAAATATAGTCAAGAACTATATTTGTTATCGCACCTATAAACATCGTTATCATAGCCATTCGTGGGTTTCCTTCACCTCTGATGAAGTTGTTGATACCAAAACCAAGCATCTGAAATACAGTACCAAATAATATTATCCTTCCGTAGTCCATTGCATATGGAAGTATGGTATCCGATGCCCCGAAAAACCTTAGTAGCCTTTCAAGATTCAAACTGAAGACTATGGTCAGTACCAAACCTGAAACTAGTACCATGGTTACTGCATTTCCAAGAATTCTTTCCGCTACATCTTTTTTACCTTGACCAAATCTTATCGATGCCAGGGAGTTTCCGCCCACTCCTATCAGCATACCAAAACCCATAATTACCATTAATATTGGGAAGTTTAGAAAAACCCCACCGATTGCCAGCTGGCTTACTCCAGCTCCTAGAAATATTCTGTCAACTACATTGTATAGTGCATTTATCATCATGCCAACAATTGCAGGTACAGAAAAGCTAATTAAGAGCTCGGGGATTGGCTTCTCCCCGAGCATTTCCGATCTGGATTTATTAATATCCGTCATTTTATCACCTATCATATTTATTATACTATCAGTATATATACCCGAATTTAAAATTAAATATCAAAAAAATAACATAAAGACAACAAAAACAGCCGCATTATCTGCGGACTGTTTTAATTAGTTCTATTTCGTTATAACTCTGTGGTAAACTTTTTTTCCTCTTTTTATTATTAGCTCATCATCAACAAAGCTGTCCATATTTAAAACTGCACCAAAGTCTGTAAGTTTATCGCCATTCAGCTCAATACCGCCTTGCTGAATAAGTCTTCGAGCTTCACCATTTGACTTGGTAAGTTCAAGCTGAGTAAGAAGATCCAGTACTCCAATACCCTTTTCAAACACAGAAGCTTCCATCTCAGTTGTGTTCATATTGTCGCTGGATGTACCCGATTCAAACAGAGCCTTTGATGCCTCTAAGGCATTTTTAGCATGCTCTTCACCATGGATGATTTTGGTTACTTCGTAGGCAAGGATTTCTTTCGCTTCGTTGATCTTTTCACCTTCAAGTGCCCCGAGTCTCTTGCATTCTTCAGTAGGCAGGAATGTAAGCATCATAAGGAATTTCTCTACATCTCTGTCATCTACATTTCTAATGTACTGGAACAGTTCGTATGGTGGTGTTTTATTCTCATCTAGCCATACTGCACCTTTCATGGATTTACCCATTTTTTGACCGTCTGCTGTGGTTAATAGCTTAAAGGTCATGGCATATACTTTGTCGTTTTCTAGTTTTCTAACCAGGTCATAACCTCCCAAGATATTGGACCATTGATCAGAGCCGCCCATTTGAAGTTTACAACCGTATTTTCTATAAAGTACTAAGTAATCGTAAGACTGCATCAACATGTAGCTGAACTCGAAGAATGTTAGTCCATCTTTTAGCCTGTTCTTGTATGACTCAAGAGTAAGCATATGGTTAACATTGAAATGTGTACCGATCTCTCTCATAAACGGAAGAAACTTTAAATCCAGTAGCCAATCGGCATTGTTAACCATAAGTGCGTTTCCATCCGAGAAGTCTAAAAATCTCTGGAACTGCTTGTAGAAACACTCAGCATTATGATCTATGGTCTCCTTAGTCATGATGGATCTCATATCGGTTCTTCCTGAAGGGTCACCAATTAAAGTGGTTCCACCACCAAGTAAGGCAATAGGTCTATGACCATGCTGCTGCATTCTCATCATTACCATTATTTGGATAAAGTGTCCGATGGTTAGTGAATCTGCCGTAGCATCAAAGCCTATATAAAAAGTAACACGCTCATTATCAAAAAGTTCTCTTAATTCATCTTCAAAAGTTGCCTGCTCAAAATATCCGCGTTCTTTAAGTTCGTCTATAATATTTTTTCTCTTTTCCATATTTTCCTCCCATAAAAATAAAAAAGCCTACATGATTGAAAGGACGGCAATTGCCGTGGTACCACCTTTCTTCGCGTACGCCTCTTGCAGATGAGTCACTGCTGACTTGAAACTCCGGTATTGTAATTCCCCGTTAAGGTACTGTATACCATCTACGTCTCTTTTAAATTGATTATAGTCTACTAAAAATTGACCACTATGTCAAGTTAAATTAATGTAGAATTTCTTGTGATTACTTGTAATATAGTTTAAAAACATTGAAATTGGATATATATACCTTGATAGAATTTCTATTATAAATATATTTTAAATAGGGGGTAAGTATGAAAAATAAGAAATTTCTAGCACTGTTTCTAGTGTTTGTCATGGTACTAGCTGCATGTACACCTGCCGGGAACAACGATAACACAGAAACAGATGGTAAAGAAGGGGCTATAGCTGAAGGAATCAAAGCAGAAATCAGCGTACAAGCCGAAGCTGATTGGAAAACGTACTATGAGAAGTCAATCGAAAGAGTTAAGGAAAAAATCCTGATGCCGTTATCAATATTATAGAAGTTGGTGCTTTTGACCACTTGGATACAATTGATAAAACAGATGCATCAAATAAGGACGTTGCAGATGTTTTTGCACTACCTGCAGATAGAATCTATGGATTGGTGGAAAACGATGTACTGGCTGCAATTGACTCTAAAAAGATTTCCGGAGCAATTGGCGGATGGGATGATTTTGATAGTGGAATAGGTGGAAACTTTAATATTGACGGTGAGTATTTCGCGTTTCCATACAATATTGAAACCCTAATCCTTTTCATTAATAAAGCAAATGCTGAAGCTGCCGGCGTAGATATTACGCAAAAGATGGAAGTAACCGAAATGGATCACGACCAAGCACTACTTCCGTTATTTGATGCATGGTTTGGCGTTGCAGCAACAAACTCTTCAGAAATAGAACTTCTAGGTAAAGAAGGGGACAAGATGGAAAGTGACATGACACTAGCTTGGGCAGACTTACCGGCAGATAAACAAGCGACCATAAATGCACTTTACGATTATTGGAAAGCAAATGCCGATGCAGGATCATCACTGTTTGACGCAGAAGCAGGTTGGGGATATATCGACTCTACTTTTACCAGTGGTGGTAAAGGGATAGTAAGACTTGGTGGACCTTGGGAGACCGGATCTATCAATGGATTTACCAATGATGGCGCTGACTTAGATATTCAGCCAATCGGAAACCTGACACTTGCAGGTAAACCTCTAGTTCACTGGCAAGGTGGATGGGGAATTGGCTTAAACTCAAGAATTGAAGAAGATAAAGATAAGGTTGCATTAGCAGAAGCATTAATAGCAGAAATTGTAAATCCTGACCACGCTGTTGAGCTGTTTAAAGCGACAGGTAAAATTCTTGAAAATGTTAAAGCAGAGACATATGCAAGTTCTGACTTAAGTGATTCCGATAAAGCGGTAATTGCAGCTGTAATCGAATCATATCAGGCTGCACCGGCAAGACCACTGTTTACTGAGTGGGGTTCTGTATGGGATACATGGAAAAATGCAGTTCTTTCATGGAACTCTGTAAAACCGGCTAGTGCAGAAGATGCATATAATGAAATCAAAGCGTCATTCGATGCTATGATGCAAAACTTCTAAAACTCAAAGAGGGCGGGAACGCCCTCTTAATAAACTTAAAAAGAGGGGAGTATGAAGAAAAACGAAAAGAAACTTGTTTCCATACTGATATTAACGGGAATGATGACCGTTTTTGCATCGGTCGAGTCGCTAATGATGGCTCGAAAGCTACTGGAATCCACGCCTTCATCAACAACCCTTGATACCGAAGTGTCTTACATAATGCTTCGTTTTGCAGTAATCATAACAGGTGCATTGATAGTGAGTATATACTCCTATATAACAACCGCAAGGCTGAAAGTAGATGGGATGTATAAGGCAATCAGTACGATTATTATTATAATGAGTATAATAGGGCTGTTATTCAGTGGATTAGTTAAAACGAAAGCAATAATTTACTATATTATTATTTACTTAGGATTAATTTATTTAGTTTTTTCTAAAAAAGAATAAAAATGGCAATAAACTACCGGGAGGTGAGATTTTGTCACTCAACAGATATTTACAAGATGAGATTGGTAGAACCTACGAACGGAAAAATAAGTATTTAATAGATCTACTAAGTGAAGAACAAACAGGGGATAAAAGTAGAATAGCTAAATTTAAAAACTCAAAATCAGAACATCCTTATATTAAGGAGTTAAAAGATTATAAAGCAAAAGAAAAAGAGTTTTTAGGAAATTTAAAAGCCCAAGTGGAGAATAATCCTGAAATAAGTAAAGAACAAGATAGAAAACTCAAAGAACTAAAATATAAAAGAGAAGAAGCGCTACTTAAAGCGGTGTTTTACGAGCCCATTTCTGATTTTGAATATGACTTTGAGTATGAATATAAAGTAAATAAAAAAATTGCAACAGAAACCGGACGAATCATAGCAAGATACGAGGAAATTAGTTCGGAAATACAGAAAGCTCATGATCAGCTTGATAATACTACAGATGAAAAAGAAGCAAAGATAAAATTAGAAATTGATGCGTATATAGAAAGCATAAAAGATGAATATAGCAGGGGCGTTGAAGATATCAAAAGAAAAAGAAAAGAAAAGAGAATATCTCAAAAAGCTTATAAAAACGAAATTAGAATCTTAAAAATTGCTACCAAAGATAAAATAGAGACGAAGAAATTTGATTCGGATCGATATAGATTAAATGAAAGGCTTAAGAGCTTAAAATACAGTTTAAAACACGATATTAGCAATATGGAAAAGGTCTTAAATGACGATGTTTCTGCAATAAGAAGGACAACTCCTATCGAAAAGGATGAAACCGGAGGATTAAAGTACTTTCTTTCTATTCCGCTACCGGGTTTGGGACAGTTTTTTAATAAGCAGTATTATAAAGCAATATTTTTTGCGATACTCGGACTTATTTCCTATTTTGTATCCATTCCGTACGCACTTGGTTATGGGAACTATCAAGGTAAAGGTTTAATAGGACTGGTAACACTTGCAGCAGGTGAAGCTAGAACTCACAAGTCCTTAATCTATATGATAGAAGGGATAATTGCAATTGCACTGATTGTATTTTCAGTATTGGTATTTTACTTAGCATTTAAAGATGCTTATAAGATTCATAAAGATGAGCTTAAAGGAATCAGAGCAAATAACTGGTATGAGACCAAGAATTTCCTAAGCAGAGGCGGATTCCCATTTATTGTTAATATACCGGCACTAATCTTAATTGTGTTTATAATCATAGTTCCTATAGCAACAGCAATTCTACTATCATTTACAGGAATGGATCCTAAACATCAATCTAAGTTCCCTTGGGTTGGCCTTCAAAACTACATGACCATTGCAACCGGAAAGGGACTAACTGGTTCAATCTTCTGGAAGATTCTATTGTGGACCTTAGTTTGGACCATTGGAGCCTCGTCACTAGCTATATTTATTGGCTTTGTGCTGGCAATTATTGCAAATAACGAAAGGATAAAAGGCAAGGGTCTTTTCAGATCTATCTTTATACTACCATGGGCGGTGCCTGCATTCATTACGATCATGTTCTTCAGTATAATGGCATCCCAGAATGGACTGATTACCTCACTCCTTAGAAATGTGCTAGGATTAAATATCGTAATTAAAAACAGCACATATGCGACGAGAATATTCTTGATACTCCTGCAAGGCTGGCTGGGAAGTTCCTATATTTTCTTACTAACTACCGGAGTGCTTCAAGCCATACCTAATGATTTGTACGAAGCAGCTGAAATCGACGGTGCAACCGGACTACAGCAGACTACAAGAATTACCATACCGCTGGTACTGTTCCAGATTGCACCGCTGTTAGTTACACAATATACTTTTAACTTCAATAACTTCTCGATTATATTCTTATTTAATCAGGGAGGACCTTTTAATCCAAGTGAATACGGAAACCTGGCCGGTTCTTCAGATATATTGATTTCATATATCTACAAACTCACCATGGAAAACCAGTATCAAGCGATGGGAGCAGTAATTACCATACTGATTTCGTTGGGGCTTATGGTGGTTGCTTTCCTTGGATTTAGAAACAGTGCCGCATTGAAGGGGGATTAATATGAGTGCTAAAAAGAAAGATTTATACCTCTCAGATAAACCGCCATTGTCGACAATGGGCAAGATTAACTTAGGGATAAGCTATGCCATACTTATAATCTGGAGCATAATTATCATATGGCCACTATCCCAGATGGTGATATCAGCATTTAATGGTAAACAGGGAAGAAATATCGTCATGGGTGCTGACTATGAGTTTTCATTAAAACATTTTGAGTATCTTTTTAAGGAGACGAATTATCTAAACTGGACTAAAAATACCATTCTGATATCCTTGAGTACTGCGATATTAACACTCGTGATAGTATCATTTACGGGATATGTATACTCAAGATTTAGATTTAAAGGTAAAAAAGCATCCTTGATAGCAATACTACTGATACAAACCATACCTGCATTTGCCGGAATAACAGCTTACTTTACGCTTCACTCTATCATCTCGTCCGTATTTCCGTTTTTTACTAGACAGATGATACTAGTACTAATTTATTCGGCAGGTGGGATTGCCGCCAATACCTTTATACTAAAGGGGTATCTCGACTCTATTTCAACGGAGCTCGATGATGCGGCAAAGATAGACGGATGTTCAAATTTACAAATCTATAGACTAATCCTTATGCCAATAGCAAGACCGATGCTTGCGATAATAGGTCTATGGTCATTTATTGGACCATTTATGGATCTATTACTACCAAAGGTGCTACTGACCAATGTCGAATCATATACTTTGACGGCAGGTCTATTCACACTGATCAATGATGTGAGCAAGATGAATCAACCTGCATATGCCGCAGGAGGACTATTAACTGCCATACCGATAGTAATCATGTTTATAGCACTGAGAAAACAGCTAGTCTCTGGACTTGCATCCGGATCAGTAAAAGGCTAAGATGCTATTTTCAATATTGAAAATAACAGCAAGGAGGGAAAGTATATGAAAGTAACTCTTAATAATATAGGGAAAAAATACGAAGGTAGAGAAAACTTTACTATCAGAAATATAGATTTAGTCATTGAAGACCGAGAATTTTGCACTATTCTTGGACCATCCGGATGTGGAAAATCAACACTCCTTAGAATGATAGCCGGACTCAACTCGATAACGGAGGGAGAACTACTCTTCGATGACAAGGTAATGAATAATATAGAGCCAAAGGACAGGGATATCGCCATGGTATTCCAGTCGTATGCACTTTATCCGCATATGACGGTATACGACAATATGGCGTTTTCCTTAAAGATGAAAAATGAGAGCAAGGATATCATCCACCAAAGAGTGCTTGAAGCAGCAGAAATCCTTCAGATCACAGACTATCTTTACTCAAGACCATCGGACATCTCAGGAGGTCAGAGGCAGAGGGTGGCACTTGGAAGAGCTATGGTAAGAAAACCTAAAGTTTTCCTTATGGACGAACCGCTGTCAAACCTAGATGCAAAACTTAGAGAGCATATGAGGGTTGAACTCGTCAGACTTCACAAAGCGCTTGAAACGACCTCAATTTACGTAACACATGACCAAACCGAAGCGATGACCATGGCAGATAAAATCATACTGCTGGATAAGGGGAAAATTCAACAAGTTGGAACTCCCGAAGAGTTCTATAACTATCCACAAAACGAGTTCGTAGCATCCTTTATTGGATCACCAACGATGAACTTTATAGAAGGAATTGTAAGTGGTGGAGATTTTGTTTCGAATTCCAAGCTAATTCATATTGTTCCAAACGATGAAGACAAGGCTGCCCTTAAAAAGTTTGAAGGAGAACCGGTTAAAGTCGGTATTAGGGGCGAGAGATTCCTAAGTGGAAAACATGAAGCCAACGGTTTTTCTGCAGTAGTCGATGTGGTGGAAATGCTGGGTAAAGAAAAACTACTGTACACTAAATTAGAAGACGGTCAAGAAATGGTAGTTTCTATGCCGGGACATTTCGAATATCCGGTTGGCGAGACCCATAATTTTGGATTCGACACGGAAGCACTTCATTTCTTCGACGCAAAAACAGGCGAAAGAATAAACTAGATTTACTTGATAATAACATCAATTAAATCACGATTTGGAGGAAATGATGTTATTTTTAGTAGCGATAGGAGTATTTGTAACTCTCATAATTATAGGCATCCTACTCAGGGAAAGGATGAGAATAATTGCGGATGCAGCCATATATCTTGGCGTATCAAACCTCATCATAGTTCTTATATCATTTTTTGCACTCGTTTTCGATGTTGACTATAGAGATGTAGCAAGAGTAACGCCTGTAACTATTATGGCGAATACCTTACTGGGATTTATTATAATGGCACAGATGCTTATAAAAAGAGCCATAAAAAGACGAACAGGACTAAAAGCCAAAGAAAAACAGAAAACCAGGGAGGATATATGAAATCGGAAAACATACTATTATTTATATTCTCTGCCATTACATTTGTATATGCAATACGCACTGCACTACTCATTTACATGGATAGAAACAAGGTAGCTGAAGCAGAAGGAGAAATCGTAGAAATAGACTATGTACTTCCCAAAAATATGCAGTTAAATACAAAGCTTGCAACCTTTGAGTACGAAGTTGGCGGGAGAAGATATACATCTAAAAATTCACTTAAACTGCCATTAAATGCAGAAATCGGGGATACAAGAGACATAAAGTACTATGTAGATTCACCAAATATACTGTACACAAGAACGGGTTTGCACTTTCACATTGCGATGATTGCATCGCTATTGTGTCTGGTACTGGGGTTATTAAAGTATTAATGCTAAAATAGCATAAAAAGTTTTGGTGTTTAGATTAAAGGATTAACGACCATTAAAAAAGAGCTGGGTAAAAGCTCTTTTTTAATGTCTAGGAATTGTACATTACTGAGGGTATAAAGGTTTAATGTGATTAAAGATTGGTGTTCATTCCTAAAATTTATTAAGAATATTGCTTAACAAGATATTTTTAAACTTGTTATTCCAGATTAGGTACGAATACAATAAAAGGATTAAAAATGATAAAGTTTTTGCAGAATACTTGAATGTAGGATATGCTTATATGTAAGAACAAATGAAAGGATGTGCAGTTTTGGAGAGAAAAAACACCAAGGGGCTCGCTGTTGGTGCATTTATATTTATTGTCATTGGTGCGGCATGTGCTGCTCTTTTTGGTTGGGTTATGGCTCAGATGTTCAACACCTTGGGCGATGGAAATGCGAGTTTATTTTATAGGTACTTGCTGATAATGGTTATTCTTCTTGCGGGGCAGGCGATTGCACCGATAATTGAAAAGCATTTTGTCTTTAGATACATAGGTCAAAAAATTGCTGTACTTAAGGATGATGCTTTTAGAAGTGAGATGTACAACAAAAGAGGCGAGGGTACTGATATCTCAAACTTCTCTACTAAGATTGACCAGCTTTATCAGGACAATCTTTATAGTAAGTGGATTATCATAAATAGGATAATGGTGTTTTTATTTTCATCGATTGCTATTATTGCTCTTAGTCCTCAGATGTATGTAGCAGCTCTGGTAGTTTCGTTGATACCGCTTAGTGTTCCTAATCTTTTTAAGAACAAAGTTCAAGCTGCAGCCGGAGAGTTTGCAAAGGGCGGGCAGAGATATTTGAGTTTTGTAACGGATACTCTTAAAGGAAGACTCGAAGTTGTAAAGTACGATGCTTTTGATTCCTTTAATGATAAGCATAAAGCTGAAAATAGTTTATATGAAGACAAGAGATATAAATCAAGACTGATTAACTTCGCAGCGACTATGATTACCAATGCATCTGCAATATCTATGATCATAGGAATCATACTTGTAGGAGGCATGCAGGCTCTTAGTGGGACTATTGAAGTGGGTACGATAGTTGGGGTAGTTAACCTTATGAATAACATTGTGATGCCGATTGCGGAGATTTCTGCTTATAGAAATGCCATCAACAGTACTAAACCTGTTATGGATGAATTTGTAAAGTTTTCAAACATGGAAGTTAATGATAAAAAAGTATTACCTAGTCAAATAGCAACTGAACCTCTTATTGCACAAAACATTTCTTTCGCATACCCGGGTTCTGACGAGGTGCTGTTTAATGGATTTAACCATGTTTTTGAAAATGGTAAGAAGTATTTGATCAGAGGTGAAAGTGGTTCCGGAAAAACTACTCTTGCCAAGATACTCTCAGGAGAACTGGAACCTACAAAAGGCAGTGTTAAGGTAAACGACAAAGTTATAAGTACACTTAATCTAGGTGATTTAAACAGAATCGTCACTTATGTAGAACAACAGTCCTATGTATTTAAGGATTCTATTTGGAATAATATAGACTTTTATAGGGATAGTTCAAAGGAGAAGATTCAAGATATAATCTCTAAGATGAAACTCCAGAGCTTGGATATTCACAGTACTATAGATGATGAATCCGGAGTTTCCGGAGGACAGAAAGCAAGGATATCTCTAGGTAGGGCATTGGTTGAATTTCCAAACGTGCTTATAGTCGATGAACCAACCGCCGGACTTGATCCGGATACTGCGACGGAAATTATAGAGTATATCACTTCATTAAAACCGACTGTAATTATGATTTCTCACGATGAGGCGGCATTTGAAAGTAGTGCATTTGATGAAGTTATATCTATTTAGATAGATGTGATGAGTGTGTTAATCGTAATTATCATGTATTTAAAGTATGATTTATAGCTATTGCTAACCGAGTAACTTAATGGATTTATTTAATATGCCCTTAAAATGAAAAAGGTAGGTGTGGATTGAATCCACTTCCTACCTTATTAATATTTTTACTTATCCATATCTTCGTACATTTTTTCGAACTTCTTATATTCTTCTTCAGCTTTTTCTTCTGTCCAGCCATACTGCTTTTGAAGATGGCCTTTTAGTTGTTTCATATCTCCCATTGCTTCTTTAGTAGGGTCTTCTACAAGTTTTCCCCATTCGCTCTCAATTTTTCCTTTAATAATTTCCCAGTTACCTTCGATAATATTTTTATTCATGATAAATCTCCAATCTTTTTAATATTTGTTGCTATTAATTAGTTACCCAAATATATAAAGATGTAATCAAAATTAACGAAATGTTTTCTGAAATATTGAATGTTATTCTTAGGATGTTAATTCTTTTATTAATTTAAAACAGTATATCAAGCTTATTTAGCATATTCAAAGAAATAATATTTAGGGATCGATTTATTTGTAAGAATTACTAGAATATCTTCATCTTTTACTACTTTTTTTATACCCAAGTCACCTTCCGGTACAAATTTTTTATCATCAGGAATATCTAAGGCGTCATATACGCTGTCTATAATTTTCTGTGATTCATCATCGATTTCGTTTCTGAATCCTAAGTGGTCCAGATCCTTTAGTTTTGCATCTTTGGCAACTTTAAGTATTGTGTATCTATAATTCTCGTCACTTTCTTTTATTTCCTGCAATTCAACATCCCCGGAGGGCATTTGAAGCTCCCAATATCTCGCAATATGGTTCATAGCCTCTGATGGTTTAGCAACCGTTTTAAATATGGTTGTTCTTAAAACCATGATAACAATAACGCAAACAACAAATATACCAAATGCTTTTAAGTATTTCATATCCAAACCTCCTGTGATTTATAGGTTCTGGGTAAATAATGTCTATATAATTATTGTATCACATACTATATAAAAGTCTTTGAAGTTTATAAATAAAGACAAAAAATAAGAAGTCATTTTCACTTTTGATAATTTCGAAAATGACTTCTTACCACATACTTGAAATATTACACTGTCCTTGTGATTTTGGCTCCATCACTCTTTGGATCATCCTTTCTTTTTTAGCTTCACATTTTCATGAATCTTGTAGACTTATAAAGAAAATCTAAATCATTTTAAACTACCAAATCTTAATCTTAAATCTTTCTAACTAAATTCTTTAAGTTTAATTCTAAATCTTTAATACTAAAATCTTGAATCTTTAAAAATCTTCTTTTTCTTTTACTACTTCCAATATTGATTTGATTCTCTTTTTTTGTGAGGCTATCGTCCATTATATTGTTTTACTGATATTACTTACATTTGCGACCAATGTCTTGTGATTTCTGGTGTTGCTATTTGATATCTCGTAACTATCGGTCTATATCTCTGTAAAACTTGGACATTTGACAATTTACATTGTCTTTGCATTTCAAATTACAACTTTTTAAAACTTTACTTCATTTTGTATCTAATTTTGAAATATCTCTTATAAATTTGTAATGATAAGATTTTTAATCCTTCTATTATTTATAATATAAAGTTGAATAGTATTATTTTGTAATACTTTACAGACTCTCTGGTCCTATTATTACTATAATACTTATCTTACATATATTACTTCTAATATACCGGATTTATCTTTTCTATTTATAAGAAGGTTTGATTTTATCATCCTCTACTATCCTATATCTGTTAAGCATATTCGGGAGTCATAGATTCTTATAAAATCCTTAGTGTAATTTTCAAGATGCTACAGAAGAAAATACTTCATCCTCTGGTAATAATATTATACCCCGGATAAAAAGTTCTAAACACAAATTTTAAAAATATTTCAAATAAATTTAATAATAAAATAAGAAGTCGAAAAATGTATGATTTAATCGACTTCTTACCGCAATTTGTATTCTCTACACCAGATTTGTGATGCAAATTCTATCACTATTTTTAATCATCCTTTCAATTTAAGTTTAGATGTATATTTTAAATTATATCTCTAAACTATAATTTGATCTCTTTACATATCCTTGCTTGGCAAATAACATAAAAATTAGGAGTGTGTTGTCTAAAAATAATACTATTTGTATTTCAAGACTTAAAACGATTGACATCGTTTTAAATTCTTACTCTACAAAACTTTTTGGTAATTCTAGTATTTAAACTAGTTATTGTAACAAAAAACTTTTGGTGTAGATACAATTGCTACAGAGTATATCTCTGTAAATTATATATACCCAGACTATAGTGTATTAAAACACTAAAGTAAAAATCAGAAATGAATATGGATAATTATCTTTTAAAAATATTTATATTTGACATATTTACAAATTAATATTATCATAATAACTAAATAATACGTGTTATATATTATCTGGATATTCAGATAATAATAAGGTGACGAATATTAAACGGAGGAAAGGATGTCGGATTTTTTTAACATACTTAATCAGGAAGAGAAGGAAATACTATGCAGTGAAGCGGAATGGCTTAAGTCGATTGCTCATCCAATTAGACTATGCATTGTTAAGGGGTTGATAGGTAGAGGCTCATGTAATGTAAACTATATTAAGGACTGTTTGGAATTACCTCAATCGACAGTATCACAGCACTTACAAGTGCTCAGGCAGACGGGGATTGTTAAAGGGACTAAAACCGGAACTGTTGTAAATTATAAAATTGCTGACGATAGAGTTAAAGAATTAATTAAAATACTGGATATTAAATAAAAGAACGGCTTGTCCGTTCTTTTTATGTTCAAGTTTAAAAATCAATGTGAAAACTATAATCAAGAGATGATTAAGACGAGTTAGATTTGTATTTCTCATTACTTTAATGTATTATATAATAAATAAGACCGTTAATTTAATGATGGGAGGTGAAAATGTGGAAATTAATATTAAAAAGGCTTTGGATGAAGCTTTGGATGAGGTTTTAGACGGCGAAAATCATGGGAATGTAGCCGATTATATCCCAGTACTTGCCCGGGTAAATCCTAATTATTTTTCAGCAGCGGTGAAAAATAGTGGGGAGATTTATTCTTCCGGAGATGAGGTAATCTTCTCAATACAATCGGTTTCCAAGGTAATAACGCTTGTAATGGCACTTGAAAAACTTGGTGAGGAAGTAGTTTTTAATCATGTTGGGATGGAGAATTCTCCATTTGCATTTAATGATATAAGAACTATTGGTAGTAAGGCAACCAATCCTTTTGTAAATGCGGGTGCCATTACAACTGTGGGTCTACTTTATAATCTTTTTAAAGACAATACCACAGATGAGATTATTAATTTTATGAAAGATATCTCTGGATATGATGGTATAAGGATAGATGAGGAAGTTTTTGAGTCTGAAATGGCAACCTGCTCAATGAATAGGGCACTGGCATATTATCTTAAACATCTCGGTCTTATTGATGGTGATACTGAAAGTGTTTTAAGAGAGTATATTAAAACTTGTGCGATTACGACGAGTTGCAGTACTCTTGCATCCATTGCAGAGGCTATAGCAATGGATGGAGCGGAACAGATTAGTGAAGGTGCCTGCTCAAAAGCAATGTCGCTTATGGCAATTTGCGGTATGTACAATAGAACCGGAGAGTTTTTAGCAAGTGTAGGCATACCGGCAAAGTCCGGTGTAAGTGGCGTGGTTATGGCAGTTGTACCAGGTAAGTATGGAATTTGTGTATATTCTCCGGTACTTGATGAATTTGGAAATAGTTACCGTGGGGTAAAGTTTTTAGAGATACTTTCTAAAAAACTAAATTTAAGTATATTTAAGGGGTGAAAGAATGAAACTTATAGCTGATTTAACTTCTCAAGCCAATGACATTCTGTATACATATGTTTTGGTTGGCCTACTAGTAGGTGTTGGACTTTATTTTACTATAAAAATTAAATTTGGACAGATGACCATGATTGGTCACATGATTAGCTTACTTAGGGAAGTTAATAAAAGACCTGATGGTTCCAGAGGGATATCTTCCTTCGAAGCTTTTTGTATTTCTGCTGCTTCAAGAATTGGTACCGGAAACATTGCCGGTGTAGCAGCTGCAATTGCTGCAGGTGGACCAGGTGCAATTTTCTGGATGTGGATTATTGCGATCGTAGGAGGAGCGACTTCTTTCGTGGAGAGTACTCTTGCTCAGATATATAAAGTCAAAGATCCGGATGGAACTTTCAGGGGAGGACCTGCATACTATATAGAGCAAGTTCTAGGAATGAGATGGCTTGGAATTGTATTCTCAGTAATTATATCTATAACTTTTGGATTTATGTTTAATGCCATTCAAGCAAACACTATAGTTAGTGCAGTTGGAAACACGATTAATATAAATAAGTATATAATCGGTGGCGTTATTGTTATTTTTACAGGAATAGTTATTTTTGGTGGTGTTAGAAGAATTGCTGACATTTCTTCTAAAATTGTTCCTGTTATGGCTACGATTTATATGCTTGTAGCACTTTTTGTAGTTGTTAAAAATATTGATGAAGTTCCTAGAATGTTCGGGCTAATAGTTCAAAACGCATTTGGAGTACGCGCTGTAGTTGGTGGAGGAATAGGAGCAGCAATAATAAATGGAGTTAGAAGAGGACTGTTCTCTAACGAAGCAGGTATGGGTTCCGTTCCAAATGCAGCAGCAACGGCAGATACTTCTCATCCTGCAAAGCAAGGATTTGTTCAGTCACTTGGGGTATATTTAGATACATTATTGGTATGTTCAGCTACGGCATTTATAGTTATCCTAGCAGGAGAGCAGGTATATACCAATCCTGAATTGAAGGGAATCATGATAACTCAAACAGCTCTTTCACAGCATGTTGGTTCATGGGCTGTTGGGTTCTTAGCGATATGTATACTGCTGTTCTCGTATTCATCTATAATAGGAAACTACTACTATGGAGAATCAAATATTGAATTTATTGGCGGCGGAAGCTCAATGCTTACAATCTATAGATGCTTAGTTCTTGTAATGGTATTTTTAGGAAGTATTGGAGACTTTTCTGTTGTATGGGATACAGGAGATGTGTGGATGGGAGTTATGGCACTTATCAACCTTGCGGTTATCCTACTGCTTGGAAGGATTGCTATTGACACTTATCAAGACTACCGCACTCAACTTAAAGCGGGTAAAGATCCTGTGTTTGATCCTAAGAATATTAAGAGTATCAAAACCGAACTGGATTATTGGAAATAAAGCACTAAAAAGAGGCGAAAAAATTATTCGCCTCTTTTTTAAGAATTAATTTATTTTGCGTCTTCAACATCCCATTCTTTCCAAACATTTCCAACTAACTCTTCACCAGGTTTTAAAGTTTTCTTTCCCGGTCTCCAGCCTGATGGCATTACTTCGTTTTTAGCGTTATAGACATGCTGGAAAGCTTCTATTTGTCTCAATAGTTCATCTATGTTTCTTCCAACGGGTGGTGATAAGATTTCGTATCCTACAACTACTCCGTCCGGATCTAAAATAAATGTACCCCTTACATCCATACATGAGAATTCATCGAAGACATGGTATTCTTGACCGATAGCTCCGGCAGGGTCAGTAGCCATTGCAAATGGTGCTCCGCCTTCTACCATTTCTGCTAATTCTTGGTCATTCCATACTTTATGAACATATGGACTATCCAGAGAAATTGCGATTACTTCCGCTCCAAGTTCCTTGAACTCAGCATATCTGGCTGCAACTGCAGCAATTTCAGTTACTCACACGAAAGTAAAATCTCCGGGATAGAAGAATAATACAGTCCACTTACCTAAATAATCAGCAAGCTTTACTTGTGTAATCTCTCCTTTATAAAAAGCAGCAATTTCAAAATCGGGTGCTTTTCTTCCTATTTTTACCATAGTGGCCTCCATAAAAATTTATTTAATCAAAATTGATCATTTAATTATATACCCATTATTAATCAAATTAATCGATAAGCGTTATTGATAAACAACTCTTATAATATGAGTATTACTGTATTGCGTAATAGTCTATATGTGATAAAATTATTGTATTAGGTATTTGGAGGTTATGATGACAGGAAATAATAAAACTTTAAAAGGATTAATTCTAACCGCAACTGCGGCTATCGTATGGGGAATAGCAGGGACTTTTGCTCAGTATTTGTTTTCAGGCGGTTATGCATCTCCAATCTGGATCACAAATATAAGATTGTTTTTCTCAGGAATCATACTGTTATCATATAGCTTTTTTAAATATGGTAAAAGATCCACTGAAATTTTAAAAAGCACTAGGAGTGTAATTATGCTCCTGGTATTCGGGCTATTTGGATTGACTTCTTCGCAGCTTACATATTATATGGCAATAAATTACTCTAACGCCGGTACAGCTACGGTGCTTCAGTATTTAGGACCTACACTTATTGTAATCTATGTATGTTTAACAACTAAGAGGCTACCAACTAGGACGGAAGTTTTTGCTATACTATTTGCAATAACGGGAACTGTAATAGTTTCAACCAGAGGTAATTTAAACACGCTTTCGATATCGCCACTAGCGTTAACCTGGGGGCTTTTGTCTGCATTTGCAATGATGACATATACACTTATGCCCGGAAAATTAATAGCAGCATGGGGAAGTACAATAGTCAATTCTTATGCCATGCTTTTTGCAGGAACGGTTCTTCTTTTTATAATAAGACCATGGACTTACGATGTGGTAATAAATTTTAAAACCTTAGTGTCCATCGCTGCAATAGTCATTCTTGGAACAGCGATTGGTTTTACTCTATACCTACAAGGAGTGTCGGATATTGGTCCGGTTGCAGCAAGTACAATAGCTTTCATAGAACCGCTTTCTGCAACTGTATGTTCATCCGTTTTTTTAGGTACAAAGTTTTTACCGATAGATATTGTAGGCTTCGCTTTCATAATGACTTCGGTAATTGTTGTTGCAATTTCAAAAACTAGAAGTAGTAAGAAGAATGCATCCACAGGAGGATAAGATGGATAATATTTATAAACTCGCACTGGATAACTCCGCTGATGGTGTATTGATTTCAGATAGTACAGGAAGGGTTATTTATGTCAATGACTATTATGAACATATAACCGGTATAAAAAAAGAATCTATAATGGGAAGAAATCTTCAGGACTTGGAGAATGAGGGGATTTTTAGCAGGTCGGTATCACTGGATGTAATAAAGACTGGGAAACCTCATTCCATAATACATGCATATGTATCGGGTAAGTCAGCACTATCGAGTGCAGAGCCTATATTGCAGGATGGAAAGCTTATTGGCGTTGTTAACAACACCAGAAATATAGATGACCTCCATCAACTGGAAAAGAAAATCAAAGACAACGAAGCTAGTTCAAAAATGCTCTCTTTAGAGATGAGTTCTCTAAAGAAGCTTCTCAATAAAGAGCATGATTTTGTAAGTGTTTCAAAACAGATGCAAGAGACTATAAATACGGCGAATATGGCAGCTCCATACGATACAACGGTTTTAATTACAGGAGAATCCGGAACAGGCAAGGAGGTAATAGCAAGGCATATACATAATCTAAGTCCTAGACGCGATGAAGCTTTTATAAGGGTTAACTGTGCAGCAATACCCAAAGAGCTTTTTGAATCGGAATTGTTCGGCTATGAAAAAGGTGCTTTTACCGGGGCTAGAGATGTTGGAAAGATTGGGCTTTTTGAACTGGCAAATAAAGGTACTCTGCTTTTAGACGAGATTGGTGAGATGCCATATGAAGTTCAGTCTAAACTCCTAAGAGCAATACAGGAAAAAGAAATTAGAAGAATTGGTGGTCAGGAAAGTATTCCTATAGATGTAAGAATACTTGCTGCGACAAATAGAAATTTAGTGAATGAGATTGAAGCCGGTAATTTTAGAGAAGATTTATACTTTAGACTATCAGTTTTTCCGGTACACATTCAGCCTCTTAGAAACAGGGCGGAGGATATACCTGCATTTATTTCATACTTTTTAGAAAGGCTTAATAAAAAGTATAGTGAAACCAAAACAATTGATAATAGTGCTTTTGAAGCCCTCAAAGAATACAGCTACCCGGGAAATGTAAGAGAGTTGGAAAATATTATAGAATATCTCTTTATCTTGAGTGACACTACTATAAATATTGAGACAATACCCGGAAAAGTACTCAGCGATATTATGATAAATACAAAAGACAACCCTGACTTTACAGAAAAAAGAAATCTTCCTCAACTTGTAGACTTATATGAAAAAACAATTATTGAGGATACTATAAGAAAGTATAAAACTCTTGAATCTGCTGCATCAGTAATGGGTATACACGCCAGCACTCTTTCAAGAAAGATGAAAAAATATAATCTAAGTTTTTAGTATTTGCAAAATTGCAAATGAATATAATCGTTTGCAATTTTGCAAGATGGCTTAATTTAAATTAAAGAATAGAAAAGAAATCGATTTCTTTGCAAGATTGCAAAATCCGGCAATGTCCTTAAATTATCAAAACCTCTTGTTTTCAACGTTTAAAAAGTTGGCACGACTTGTGCAATATAACTAGGTAACAAATAAAACAAAAAATATAGGAGGTCTAAAATGACTAATAAGGATTTTAAATTTGTTGATCATTATGAATTTGATGAGGAACTATTAAAGAAGGCGTTTGATGAAGCTAGAAAGATATATAAAGAAAGAGGCTTCATGAGAAGAATGGGCTTTGGTAAAGCTCCTGCAATTACAACTGTTGACATGGCTAAGGCTTGGATGAGTGAAGGTCACCCATTTACATGTGATAAGTCTGAAGAAGTTTGTGCTAATGCATTAAGAGTTCTTGAAGCAGGAAGAAAAATGGGAGTGCCAATCTTCCATACTACGACAGGATACCTTGGAGAAAAGCAATGGGATCTTCCAAGATGGGATGAAAAGATACCTCTACACACATTAGACATCAATAGTGAGTGGATGGAAATCGACCCTAAACTTAAGCCGCAACCTGAAGAGCCTGTAATTCACAAAAAGTTTGCTTCTAACTTCTTTGGAACTTACTTAGCACAAGTTCTTACTTTCCTAGGTGTTGATACACTTATCGTTATGGGAGCTACAGCTTGTGCATGTGTTAGACATACAGTAATGGACTCAACCGGATATGGATTCAAGACAATCGTACCTGAAGGAACTGTTGGAGATAGAGTACCTGGAGTAGTTGAGTGGAACTTATTCGACATGGAAGCAAAATTTGCAGATGTTGTTTCTGTTGATGAAGTTGTAGAATACTTAGAGGGAATCGATCCTAACGTATATACAAAACACGAAAGAAAACTAGACAAGTAATATTCCTAAGGGGCACTAACTAGTGCCCCTTGTTTTATAAAAGGTGGTGAGTTTATGCAAGAAAAGAGTTATTTACAAGCTGCTAATGATCCTTTTCTGTGGGTAATTTGTATACCTCTTGTTTTCTTAGTAGCTCTGCAAGCGTTTTTATTCACTAGAAAAGCGATGGATGCTGCATCCGTTACCGCTCTTGAAAAGAAACAATGTTACCAAGCATTTAGAGTAGGTGCAACTTCTGCGATTGGACCTGCGTTATCAGTCTTCGTTGTAATGGTTGCTATGATGGGTGTTATAGGTGGACCAATTACGTGGTTGAGACTTTCAATGATTGGAGCAGCAAATACCGAACTTACAGCTTCACAGCTCGGCGCAAGAGCGATGGGAGTAGAATTTGGATCGGCAGAGTATGGAATCAGAGAATTTGCCAACTCCGTATGGACTATGGCACTTAATGGATGTGGATGGTTAATTTTTTGTGGATTATTTACTGATAAATTAGAGGTACTTCAAGACAAGGTTGCCGGTGGAGATACTGAACTTATGCAAAAGATTTGTGGAGCGGCTGTACTTGGAACTGCATCTTTTCTGGTTGCACTAAACGCCAAAGCAGCAGATGGAGGTATTGCAGTTGACAAACTCGCGGCAAGTATCGTTGCGGCTCTTGCGATGGTTATATTTACTAATATTGCAAAAAAAGCACCAAAACTTAGAGAGTATTCACTTGGTCTATCAATGATTGCCGGGATGATAGTCGGTGTATTAGTTTTTAAACAGTTAGGAGGGGCATAATGGATAAAGCTGGATCTTATAAAACGATGTTTACCGATCCTATTATCAGACTTGGTAAAATAACTCTGCTAGTGGCTGTTCCAATGTCGCTACTTCCTGCGTTATATATCGGATTTAAATACAATGCATTTCCTGCTATAAGCAATATACTTACTGCATGGTTTCTAGTTGCTTCCATCTATGGTGTGGAGTACTTTATGACTCCAATTTCATACTATCCAATACTTGGAAACGCAGGTACATATATGGCATTTCTTTCGGGTAATATAGCAAATGTACGTGTACCTTGTGCGATTGTAGCCCAGGAGGCTGTGGGAGTTAATGCCGGAACCGAAGAAGGCGAACTTGTAGCTACTATCGGAATGGCCGGTTCTATAATAACTAATCTAATAGTTGTGACAATTGCAGCTCTTGCAGGAAACATAATACTGGCAGCGCTGCCGGCAGGTGTAAAAGAAGCTTTTAACTATGTACTGCCTGCTATATTTGGAGCACTTTTTGCTCTATTCGCAATAAAATATCCTAAATTTGCTGCATTTGGTATGTCGCTTGCGATTTTCTTAGTATTTATTATCGGAACTTTACCAACTGTAGTTGTAGTACCCCTGTGCTCTTTTGGAACGATAGCATTTGCGATTTGGATGACAAGAAGAGAAAATAAGGCTAAATAAGCATGAAAAACTCCTTTAAAGAGGAGTTTTTTATTTCTCATATATGCTATAATAAGTTTTATAATAAGTATAAGGTTGGGATGATGGTATGAAAATTAATTACCAATTAGAAATGGAAAAAGAAATTAAAAACATAATAGATGCAGGGAAGACTCCAAGACTTCTATTACACTCTTGCTGTGGTCCATGTAGTTCGTATGTCATTGATTATCTTATGGATTATTTTGATATAGATGTATATTTTTATAATCCAAACATATATCCTAAAGATGAATACTTACTAAGAAAAAAAGAGCAGCTTAGACTTATTAATGAATTAAATTCTAAAAATCACTTAGGAATAATCGATGACGATTATAACTATGAAATGTTTAAATGCTTTACTTCAGGAATGGACTTGGAACCTGAAGGGGGATTGAGATGCGTTAAATGTATATATCACAGGATGAAGATGACGGCAATTAAAGCATCTGAAGGCTATGATTACTTTACGACAACCCTTTCTGTAAGTCCACATAAGAACTCACAGATTATAAATAAATTAGGAATTGAGTTGTCTGAAGAGCATGGACCTATATTTTTAAAGTCTGATTTTAAGAAAAAAGAAGGATATAAAAAATCTATACAAATTTCTAAAGAACATGACCTTTATAGACAGGATTACTGCGGCTGTGAGTTTTCAAAGATAGAGTCGGATAAAAGGAATGAAAGATGAAAAGAAGGGTAGTTAGTTCATATATATTAAGCACTCTTTTGGTATGGATACTTATATTAATTTTGAGTATATTTAAATTAAGGCAAGGGATATTTAATATATTATCTATACTGACTTTTGCATCTCAATATTTTATTTTATCGACACTGATAAAAAATAAAATCCATAAAAACGGGAAGTTGAACGAAAGGTTAGTCTTTATAACATCACTTCGTAATCTATCGATAATAATATCTGCTTTTTTATTCATAAAAAGCCCGGACATTGTGATGCATATTCTTGGTTTTCAGGAATTATTGTATTTCCTGGTAGTTGGTTATATATTTAAGATGAATACTCTTTTTTATACATCAGTTATCTCACTATTGGTAATATTGTTTATATCAATTTATTTAATAGAATTTTTTTATTTTGGAATCGTAGCTCTACTACTGATTAAAACCATAATTTTTTTACGAAACTAAATAATTATAAAATTCTTTTTCACGGATATATGTTATGGTATACTGATTTTAATAGTTAAGTACTAATAATAGTGCATAACAATTATATTGATTTGGAGGTTAATCATGATCATTACAACTACAAATAATGTTGAAAACAGAGAAGTAGCTGAATACATGGGAATTGTTTTCGGTGAAGTTATTACAGGTGTAAACTTCATTAAGGATATCGGAGCAGGTCTTAGAGATATCTTTGGTGGAAGATCTCAAGGCTATGAAGAAGAGCTGGATGGAGCAAGAAATGAAGCTATTCAGGAATTGATGGCAAGAGCAAGTGCTGTCGGAGCTGATGCAGTAATAGGTTGTAAAATGGATTATGAAGTACTCGGACAAGCAGGCTCAATGCTGATGGTTACCATATCCGGTACAGCTGTTAAGTTAAGATAATGAAAATAGAAAATCGCCTGGTGATTCAGGCGATTTTTTTATCTTCTGTCATCCCTAAGCTTAGCTTGGCATTTAGGACATCTTCGGAGTTTATTTTTATTTTTTAGAAACCATAAAAAGCTTCTACAATCCGGACATCTGTAATTAAATGCAAAATAGAAGTAAAGAGCAGCTCCTATTAAGGTGGATACAAATATATACCAGATTTGTCTAGTAAAATAATAAATGACTAGTCCTACGATAAAACCTAGCAGTAGTGAAATGTTTGCATAGCTTGGATAGTTTTTCACTCTTTGAAACTCGAGAATCGTAATACTATCATCTTTTTTATTAATCAATTCAATCACATTCCTTTTCTAAAAGGTCTAAAACTATTTTTGTGCATATTCTTTAAGTAGTTTTATTATATCTTCCATTTGCATGGCTCTTGAGCCTTTTACAAGTACCAATGCACCGGATATATGTTTTTTTAGTTCGTTAAATAATTCGTCCTTATCATTGTAATGCAATACTCTCGATTCTCCAAAATTTGCTTTAGCTTCTTCGGCAGTGTATTTCATAGAGTCTCCGTAAAGGAATACCATATCCAGTTCACTCGGTTTGAGCTTTTGACCGATTTCTCTATGAAGTCTTTCATAGTCCTTGCCTAGTCCTAACATATCTCCAAGTACGGCAATTTTTTTCTCGTATCCGGTTAAAAGATGTAGAGTTTCAAGTGCAGAGACCAGGTTTTGTGGATTTGATTTGTAGCTATCATCCAGGATATCAAAATCATTCAGCTGAATAAGTTCGTTACGCATCCCTGTTTTTTCTACATGGTAAAATCCATCCTGTATTCCGGTCACATCTATCCCAAAAAGTTCTGCAACTCCTATGCTTACAGCGGCATTATAAACTTGATAGGATCCTAGCAGTGGAAGGTCATAGACGACTCCGTTTACTGTGAAAGTGGATCCTTTGCCAGTGCTGTTCACATTATCTATCATGTAAGTATTTGAGTCTTTAAAACCATAATCTAAAATCTTTTGCTTTATGCTCGTGGCTTTAACTTCCGTTTTTAGTACTTCATCATCTCCATTATAAATAAATATACCGTCTTCAGGAAGGCCTTTGACTATATCAAGTTTTTCTTTAGCGACATTTTGAACTGTAAATAATTCTTCCAGATGCGAGTCGCCAACATTTGTAATAATAGCAACATCCGGTCTGGCCATATTTGTAAGTACTATTATTTCGCCAAATCTTTCAGTCCCCATCTCCACTATTGCAACCTCAGTATCTTCAGACAGATTTAAAAGCGTTAATGGGACTCCGATTTCGTTGTTTTCATTACCTTTATTAAAGGCTGTTATATATTTTCTGGAAAGAACTCCGGCCATCATGTCTTTTGTGGTTGTCTTTCCATTGGAACCTGTGATTGCAACGACTTTCACATCCAGTGAAAGTCTGTAATTCATTGCAAGAGTGTGGAATGCTTCGAGTACATTATCTACTAGGATAAGCGGAATGCTCACATTCGGTAATTTATGAGATCTTTGCCAAAGTGATGCCACCGCTCCGTTTTCTTCAGCACTTTTAATAAAATCATGCCCATCGAACTGCTCTCCAATAATAGGAATATAGAGATTTCCGGGCTCTATAGTGCGGGTATCCTTTGATACGCCGCGGATTAGTACACTTTCATCCGAAGCATTAATAAGTTCTCCGCCTGCCATATCACATACGGTTTTTATGTCCTTGATAATCATTTTAATCCACTGACCTCTGAGTTTTTTTCTTGTCTTTATATTCTTCTTTAGCAAATTCAATAAGTTTATCTAGTAGCATTGGGAATGTCGTACCATCTGTCGGTTTCCATAGGAGTGGAGCTAAACTGGTTCCTGTCATGCCCGGGAAAGTGTTAATTTCGTTTACCAGCATTTTATTGTCACTTTCTCTCATGAAGATATCTACTCTTGCCAAGCCTTTACATCCAAGCAGCTTATATGCTTTTACTGCAATTTTTCTAACTTCGTCTTCTTGGCTCTTAGTGACTTCAGTTGGAGCTTTGATCACTGTAGTTTTATCGAAATATTTAGACTCATAGTTAAAGAACTGATGTCCATCAACCACATGTTCACCTGGTAGGGAAGCTACAGGGAATTCGTTCCCGATTACAGATACTTCCAGTTCTCTACCGATTACTGCTTCTTCTACCAGAATTTTTTTGTCGTATTTGAAGGCGTAATCAATGGATTCAGTAAGTTCTTCTCTGTTTGATGCTTTAGTTACACCAACTGATGAGCCTGCATTTGCCGGCTTTACGAAAGCAGGATATCCGATGTAATCTTCTATTTTATTTATATAATCCACACCTCTAGCAGTATATTCTCCGTTTAGTATGCCTATATATTTTGCCTGAGCTACTCCGAACTGTTCTAAGATGTGGTTAGTTACTACTTTGTCCATGCATGCTGCTGATGATAGTACACCACTACCCACATATGGAACATCCAGCATTTCTAAAAAGCCTTGAATGATACCATCCTCACCATATGTACCATGGATTGCAGGTATTATTATATTGGATTCATTAGACTTATAGTTTTCGGTTAAGAACTTACCGATAGATTCTGCATTGTTCATTTCAGTTTCAATAATTAAATCGGAAGGTTCGTTAATAATTACATTTTTAGGATGTGAAGCCCATGCACCGCTTTTATTTATATATACAGGATATACATTGTATTTATCTTTGTCTAAATTATTGATTATATTCATAGCACTCATCAGTGAAATCTCGTGTTCAGCACTGACTCCACCGCATAAAACATATATATTATCAAGCATAATTAGCCTCCTTTATATGTGATAATCCTATCATAAAAAATTGTATTAATCAATGGTAGAACTTGATTTCGTTTTAATAAATTACAGCTTGTAATTTTTATAATTATATCGTATCATAACATAATATTCATTGAATAATTTACTATAGTGATAAATTAAAATAATAGGGTAAATAAAATATTGAACTGATTGAATTTTTAATGTAGATTAAACAATGAAATATAGGAGGCATTATGGAAATTATAAGAAGTGAAGGAAAATTTTACATTGGTGATGAGAAGCATCCCAGTGCATATCTGACTTTTACTAATGAAGATGGAGTGCTTTACGCAAATAGTACATTTGTGGATCCGAGTCTTAGAGGAAAAGGGGTTGCTGCTGAATTAACGAATGAACTCGTAGAATATGCTGCTGAAAACAATTTTAAAATAAAACCCATCTGTAGCTATATTGTTAAGTACTTCAAAAAACATGACGAATTAAAGAATTTGTTGGCTTAATGGAGCACTTTTATGGATAACAGAGAAAAGTTTGCTGAACTTGAAAACAGCTCAATTGTTGAAGTAGATATTGCGAGGATTGACAAGGATAGAGAGGTTGTTGATACAAGACAATCAAGAAGAGCGAGCTGCATAATACTTCCTATATCATCACTTCCTTCTCCTTACGGGATTGGGACTATAGGAAAGGCCGCATATGATTTTATTAAATTTTTAGCAGACAGTGGTCAAAAGTACTGGCAAATACTGCCAATTGGCCCCACAAGCTATGGCGATTCACCTTATCAATCGTTCTCGTCTTTTGCAGGTAACCCGTATCTTATAGATCTTGAATTACTCGCTGAGGATGGTTTATTAGAATACGATGAATTTGAGAATGTAAACTTTGGAGATAATCCTGAATATGTGGATTATGCTCTTATGTATCAATATAGATTTAAGGTGCTGGAAATTGCATATAAAAGAGGAAAGGAATCTTTAAGAGCTGAAATTGATAATTTTAGACATGAAAATGCATATTGGATAGAAGACTATGCACTTTTTATGGCTGCAAAAAAACATTTTATGGATGTCTCATGGACAGAATGGCCAGAAGATATTAAACATAGAGAACCGGAAGCAATTCAAAAGTACTCGGAAGAACTAAAAGATGAAGTAGATTATTATGTGTTCATCCAGTACTTATTTTATAAACAGTGGAAATTGCTTAGGGAATTTGCAAAAAGACATCATATAGATATAATAGGTGATATCCCGATTTATATCGCGATGGACAGTGCAGACGCATGGGCGAACTCTGATATCCTCATGCTTGATAAAAAGACTTTAAAACCCTTAGAAGTAGGGGGCTGTCCACCTGATGGTTTTTCTGAGGAAGGACAACTCTGGGGAAACCCGGTGTATGATTGGGAATATTTAAAGAAGACCGACTATAAATGGTGGATTGATAGGATTGATATAAATTTAAGATATTACGACATACTCAGACTTGATCACTTTATAGGTTTTTGTTCTTTCTGGTCAATTCCATTTGGAGATGATACTGCAAAGTTTGGTATTAGAAGACCGGGACCCGGATATGATTTCTTTGAAAAACTGAAAGAAAAACTGGGGGATGTTCCAATTATTGTAGAGGACTTAGGTGTTCAATCCAAAGAGGTTTTTGAATTAAAAACAAAAGTAGGTTTCCCGGGTATGGCTGTACTTCAGTTTGGATTTTTCCCGTTTGAAGATGCGGACTATATACCTCACAATATAGAAGAAAATACAATAGTATATACAGGTACTCACGACAATCAAACCATTGTTGGTTGGCTTGATAGTTTAAACGATAAGGAATTTGAATTTGTAAAAAATTATGTAAATTTAACGGAAGAAGAAGGTTACAATTGGGGTATGATAAGAGCTGCAATGATGTCGCATTCTAGACTTGCCATCGTGCCAATGCATGATTATTTAAACTTAGGTGATGAAGCTAGAATTAATGAACCATCTACTCTAGGTAAAAACTGGAAGTGGAGAGTTTTAAAGAGCAGTTTAACACCGGAGCTAGCAGCCAAGATCAGATATATAACGAGGCTATATGGGAGGGATAACTAATGGAGCGTACGATAGACATTGAAAGGCTTAAGATATCTTATGAGGCTATTATTAAATTGAAGTTTGGTAAAACATTTGAGTCAGCTAGTAAAGAAGAAAAATACAGTGCACTAGCCACTGCAATCATGGAACTGATTACAGATGACTGGATTGAAACCAGAGAAAAATCTAAAAAAGAGAGAAAAGCGTATTACTTTTCTGCTGAGTTTTTAGTAGGAAGAGCACTGGGAAATAATATATTAAACCTAGGAATAGAAAAAGATGTACAAAGCGTACTTGATGATATGGACCTTGCACTCAAGGAACTTGAAGAGTTGGAAGAGGATGCAGCTCTTGGAAACGGTGGCCTAGGAAGGCTTGCAGCGTGTTTTATGGAGTCAGCAGCTACAATGGACATCCCGCTTGACGGATATGGAGTTAGGTATTCTGAAGGGCTTTTTAAACAGTCCTTTGTGGATGGATTCCAACACGAAGAAGGTGATGCGTGGATTAAGCATGGGTACCCATGGATGATTAGGGTGGAGTCAGATTCACAGATTATACACTTTAAAAATCAATCAGTAGTAGCTGTACCATACGATATGCCAATCATAGGTTATAAAAATGGTGTAGTAAACACCCTTAGACTTTGGCAATCAGAAGCTATAGATAGATTTGATTTCGCGAAGTTTAATAACTTTCAATACGATGAATCAGTTAGAGAACAGTCCAGAGCTGAGGATATAACGCGAGTGCTTTACCCAAATGACATTCAAAGAGCAGGTAAGCTTTTGAGATTAAAGCAGCAGTATTTCTTTGTAAGTGCATCTTTAAAAGACCTGATTAAAAAGTATAAGGAAAACTTTCCTGAGGATAAGAAATTTGCAAACTTTGCTAAATATCATGCAATTCAGTTAAACGATACACATCCTGTTATCGGTATTCCTGAACTTATAAGAATATTCCTGGATACTGAGCATATGAACTGGGAAGACAGCTGGAAGATTGTAACAAGTGTATTCTCATTTACAAACCACACAATCCTTCAAGAGGCTATGGAGGTTTGGACAGAGGACTTAGTAGATGAAGTTAGTCCTAGAGTTCTTGAGATTATAAAAGAAATTGATAAAAATTTTATCGCTTCACTTGAGGATAAAAATTATGATTCCGGTAAGGTTCATAGACTAAGAATCGTTAAGGACAATAATGTTCATATGGCATCGTTAGCACTTTATAGTGCACATAAGGTAAACGGAGTTGCTGAGCTTCATACCAATATTTTAAAAACCGATACCCTTAAAGAATGGTATGCTCTTTATCCTGAAAAGTTTATCAACATGACCAATGGAGTTACACCTAGAAGATGGCTGGCTTATAGCAATCCTGAGCTTGCATCTCTAATTACGGAGTTACTTGGAAGTGAAGATTGGATAACCGATCTTGAAATGTTAAAAGGACTTGAGAGTTTTGTTGATGATGAAAGTGTTTTAAAAAGATTAAATGAAATAAAATACAATAATAAATTGAAGCTGGTAAAATACATCAATGAAGTTGAAGGAATTACTATTGACCCCGATACAATATTTGATGTTCAGGTTAAGAGACTACATGAGTATAAAAGACAGTTAATGAATGCTCTTCATATTGTGGACTTATACTTTAGGCTTCTTGAAAATCCTGAACTGGATATTGTTCCAAGGACTTTTATATTTGGTGCTAAAGCTGCACCTGGCTACTTTAGAGCCAAAGCTATTATTAAATTCATCAATGAGATTTCCAGAGTTATAAACATGGATGAAAGAGTCAATAAAAAGCTTAAAGTGGTTTTTGTTCAAAACTTTAGAGTTTCGTATGGAGAGAGGATTTATCCGGCAACCGATGTATCAGAACAGATATCTACAGCCGGTAAGGAAGCGTCAGGAACAGGTAATATGAAGTTTATGATGAATGCTACACCTACACTTGGAACCTATGATGGCGCTAATGTTGAGATTGTTAAAGAAGCAGGATTTGAAAACAACTTTATATTTGGCGCTAGAGTTGAAGAACTAAAAGAGATTTATAATACCTATAATCCAATTGAGTACTATGCTAATGATTATAATATAAAAAGAGTTGTGGATTCTCTGATAGACGGAGTCTTTAGTGATAATGGATCGTATATGTTCCTAAATATCTACAATTCTCTGGTACAGATGGAGTTTCCTGAAAAACTTGATCAGTATTTTGTATTGAAGGATTTTAAAGCTTACAAGGACACTCAAGAGGAAATAGATAAGGCGTATAGAGACAGGCTTGCATGGGCTAAGAAATGTTTAATTAATCTTGCTAATTCAGGTAAATTCTCCTCTGATAGAACCATTATGGACTATGCAAAACAGATTTGGAGAGTAAAATAACATAAAAAATAGCCCTTGATTATAAGGGCTATTTCTATTGGTATTATAGAACATTTTTGTCCGGAGGAACCTCATCCAGTGGATCTTTGAAATCCATGTCCGGATTGTTAGTTGATTCTGTTGGTATTACATCGGAGATTAAATCGCTAGGTACATCACTTATATTTTCGATACGATTGCGTCTTAAAAAAGAGTAGTTCTCCTTTTCTTTCATTGTTTCCATCCACTCATCGTCTTTTTGCGGAATATACTCATACCAATCTTGATCGATAAGAACATCAGGTCTTTCCATAATTAACAATATATTACCCTTTTCCACGGCTTCTTCATAGGTTCTAGAAAGTTCTTCTGAAAAACCTAGACGATTCCACTTGTCTACCATACTCTCCTCACCTCTAAAGAAAGCTTTGATTCTTTCCCAGAAAGTATTATCTTCATCAGTATGGGTATATGCTAAACGGTTTTCTACTAGTCTTGCAATTTGTGCCTTGTCTTTTGCCAGTACAAAGAATTCATCGCCGACTACTCCTTCTGATTTTAATTGAAGTATTCTTTCAATTACAGGAGCTTCAGAGTCATAAGTTTCTACTTTGTAAATCATTAAATCACCCCTTTAGTATGATACTATTTATATACCACAACTAAGGTTTTCTCAAACTTTTATTTTCAATAAAAAAAGTAGACCGTTAAGTCTACTCTTCATCTTTATTTACTAATAGCCCAGAAAGGACCTCCCGCAGATGTGATATGTGACGATTCTTCAATGATTGTTTCTATATCCCACTGCATATAAACATGTTCGGTTTTTACTGAATCAGAAATAGTAACCTTGCCATTAGGCTTTAAATCTCTGATTATAAAAAAATGTCCGTCGTCAGGAGAAAAGATACCATAACCTGAAAGAACGACCACTATCTTACCACCGGACAGAGCATTTACTATATCATCTTTGGTCGCATGATATAGAGGTTCTACATTTAAACCAAATGCCTTAGCAGCCTCAGGTATTAGTGCATGACTTGATCCTGCTCCGACAGAACAGTAGCCATTGTTGTAAGACCAATCGCTCATTTCCTTTGGATTCATATATTGATCGGTTAGACTCGAAACTATGGTGGCCATTACAGCAGGACCGCATCCATGAGTTCCGATTGGATCTTGAGGGCCGTAAAGCTCATCGTTCCATCTTGAATCCATTTGGTTAAAATAAATAAGTGGTCCGACTACTGAATCCATATTAAAGTCGTATTCACCTGGGGCGTTGTTTTCGTCGACAACAACATTTTCTTGAGTTTCTTTATCAGACTTATCTTCTGTTTCAGTTTCTACTTTTTCTTCCGATACATTTTGACTTTCTTCCTTTTTAGGCCTTATTGTATCTTCTTTATTCTCAACCCATATCGCTTCAGTTTCATTATTCATCCCGTTTGCATGTCCGGTTAAATTGGCATTTAGGCCGGGAAGGAAAAATTTAATAAAAACGAAAGTTAATACCAGTATAAGACTTGTTGAAAACAAAATAAACCTTGTCTTATTTATTTTTGTCCTTCTATTAATTTTTCTTCTTTTTGAGTTATCGTTGTAATACATAATTTCCTCCAATAATTACGAGCGTGTGCTCATTAGTTGATTATACTTAAAACATAGAAAATTTTCAATTTAATTACTACTTTGTAGTCAAGATATTTAGATTTATTTAAAAACATTTATTAAAAATAACAATATGTAATTCAAAAACATATTTTCTACATAATTTTAGAGTATATTATAATCAACAAGAGGTGATAAAAATGAATGATGATAAAAATTATTATGGTTCTGACTCTAGTGAAAATCAAAATCCACATGAAGGCAGAAATCAAAAATATGATACTGAAAAATTTCTAGCTGATGAAAACTATATGAGGGAAAAAATAAATTCTTATTCGCATTATAATAACTATTCAGAAGACGAATCTATATTTGATGATTCAAATGAACAAGAAACAAAATACCGGGATAAAAGACAGTACGGTATGTACACCGACAATCTTGACTCGGACGATGTAAGAAGAGTTGTGAATGAAGAATTGACAAGGAGAAGAAAGCCGCTCAGAGGAATACTTTCTGCTATTATGTTTGGACTTATAGGTTCATTACTAGGAATTGTTCTTTATACTCAGGTTTTACCTAGATTTGTAAAGACAGAAGATATTCAGCCCATCCAAAATAAACCACCGGTTCAAATCAACGCTTCAGAACAGGTAAACATCGAATCTGCAGTTAATGAAAAAGCCGGAAAATCAGTTGTGGGCATATCAACTCAAATAAGAACTGGAAATGATTTTTTCACAACAGGTGTTGGTGAAGGAGTTGGATCTGGAGTAATAGTCAGTGAAGATGGTTATATATTGACAAACTCCCATGTAGTTAATGACGGAAAGACTGAGCAGATTAAAGTTGTTTTCCACGACAAAGAAAGTGTACCTGCTAAACTTGTTTGGAATGAACCAAGTTTGGATTTAGCAGTTATAAAAGTTGAAAAGAGTGGTCTTATCCCTATTGAGCTAGGAAATAGCGATGAAATAAAAGTAGGAGACAAGGCCATAGCAATAGGAAATCCACTCGGGCTCGACTTACAATCCACACTTACATCGGGGTATGTTTCCGGACTTTCCAGAAGCATTACTATGCAGAACGGTGTAACAATGGATGGACTTATCCAAACAGATGCGGCGATCAATAGAGGGAATAGTGGTGGAGCACTACTTAACTCAAGTGGTCAGCTGATTGGTATCAATACAGCTAAGGCGTCCGGTGGTGAAGGAATAGGTTTTGCAATACCTGTCAACACCGCGTCGGCAATAGTGGATAAAATAAGAACTACACAAAATTTTGAACCTGTAGTTATGGGAATCAAAGCGGTAAATGTTGATTATTATAAGAATATGACCGGTAATAACCTTGATGTTGAAGACGGGATTATAGTTATGGAAGTCGTTCCCGGTTCTCCGGCAGATGCTGCAGGAATTCAAAGCATGGATGTAATAAGATCTATTAATTCCCAAGAGATACAATCCATGAGCCAGTTAAAAACAATGTTGTTAGGATTCAGCCTAGGTGACCAGGTTAAAGTGGGAATTTTAAGAGATGGTCAACCTCAAGAACTTAATCTCACATTCTCCGGTGAATTAAGTTAAATTAAAATTTTGTTCATACGTAAAGGTGAGAGGAAACTCTCACCTTTTTTTCATAACAATACAACTTCTACGGTCTCACCCGGGCTTATTGGATTGCTTCCGGCCGGTATGTCTACAAAACAGTTTGAACCTATCATGCTGGACATAACTCCGGAATCATGTTTACTTGGGAAAGTTACATAACCTGAATCGTAAGTAGCACGAATAATTCTTCTGACTTTGGAATGTTTTTCAAAGCTATTTTTAGAAAGTCCAGATATTCTTTTAAGCTCGAGAGTACTATCATTGGATAAAATGGATAGTATCTTCCTTCCGAATATTTCAAATGTTGCATATGCTGCAAACGGATTTCCGGAAAGACCCAAAACCGGAGTATCATCAAATGCATACAGGACCATATGAGATCCGGGTTTCATCCTAACGGTGTCGAAAAGTAATTTACCACCAATTTCTTCAAGGGCTGTTGGAATATAGTCTTTTGCTCCAACAGAAACCCCACCTGTTGAAATAACAAAATCCGTTTCCGCTATTAACCTCTTAAATTCATTCTTTATATTTTCTTTATCGTCACCACTTCTAACATGTTTTACATTATTAAAACCCAGTTCTTTTAATCTTTGCACCAAGGTGACATGGTTAGAATCATATATTTGACCCGGAGCTGCTGTTTGATTATAGTTAACTATTTCATCACCTGTAGAAAGTATTCCAATTGAAAGTTCTTTATAAACCTGGACGCTATCAATTCCAGTACCTGCGATTACTCCAATGTGTATGGAATTTAATTTTTGCCCGAGATTTGCAATTTTTTCCCCTTTTCGTATATCTTCACCGGCATGTATATAATTAGTAAAGGGCTTAAGACAGGTAGTAGTTTCGATATAATCGCCATCAACTATAACATCTTCCTGTCTTATGACCGTATTGGCTCCTTTGGGGTACATTCCTCCGGTCATTATTCTAGTTGCCTCACCCTTCTTTATAGCTTTGGTAGGCACTCCACCTGCATAAACCGTTTCTAAAACCTTGAACCTCTTTATAGAGTCATTCGATAAATTATCAGCTTTAACTGCATAACCATCTAGAGGAGATCTATCATAAAGTGGGATGTTGATAGGCGAGAAAACATCAGTTGCTAACACTCTATGTAGTGAATCCATAATATCTATGGTTTCAGTACTCTTGGTTCCTTTTAATTCTTCTTCAATTATCCTCAGTCCGGTTTCAATCTCTACTTTTATCATAATTACCTCCAAATTATAAATAAAAAGCTATAAAAATTTATTATATTTGTATTTTATTCTATCACATTTATTCTTAAAGAGGTATAATGAAAGGGACGACTTTTATAACTTTGGTTTTTAAGGAGTAGATATGATTACTGAAAACAGAATGATAATGATTGGTGCAACCGGGAGAAATAGCGGAAAAACGTCCCTTGCAACCGAGATCATTAAAAGTTTAAAGCATAAAAAGAAAATAATTGGTTTAAAAATAACTACTATCGGCTCAAGAGAAGCTGTATGCCCACGAGGAGGTGAAGGCTGCGGAGTATGTACCTCTGTTGACGGAGATTATGATATACTAAAAGAAAATGGGTGCGGAACCGATAAGGATACTGTAAGACTTCTGGATGCCGGCTGTGAATCAGTTTACTGGATTCGAACTCATAAGGAACATATAGTTGAAGCCTTCGAAGAATTTTTAAAGCTTGCAGCAGATGCAGACCTTATAGTCTGTGAATCCAACTCCCTGAGGCATTATGTAAAACCCTATTTATTTATTATGATTAAAAACACGAGTGATGAATTTATAAAACCCACGGCAGCAGCCGTTTTAGAATATGCGGACCATGTCGTTCCCAAATACGATATATTAGAATCGAAAGGATTTACAAAAAGATTAATAAATGATTTAGACAGGAGTTAACCATGAACTACGACACACAGATTCAAGAACTGGATATTATTTATTTAATTGAAGAAAAGAGATTTGCTGAGCTAAAAGGTTATATCTCTGAGATGAATCCTGTTGACTTGGCAGAAATAATAGATGATTTGGACGAGACAAATTCTCTTTTAGTCATGAGACTTCTACCAAAAGAGTTAGGTGTTGAAGTCTTTAGTTACTTTGACGTAGATAAACAAAAAGAGATAGTTGCAATGATATCGGATGAAGAGCTCAAATACATCCTAGATGAACTATACTTTGATGATATGATCGACCTCTTAGAGGAGATGCCTGCAGAATTTGTATCTGATGTCCTTAAAAATGCTCCATACTCTCAGAGACGTTTAATTAACGAATTCCTAAACTATCCTAAGGACTCGGCCGGTTCGATAATGACCATCGAGTATGTGTCCTTCAATGAAAATATGACCGTACAAGATGCTATTGATCATATTAGAGATATTGGGATGACAAAAGAGACAGTCTACACATGCTATGTAACGAACAGATCCTCTAAACTTGTCGGAATTGTTTCATTAAGAAAACTGGTGACGGAAGATGTAAATAAAAAAATTGGCGATATCATGGATACGGATATCATAACTGTTAATACTCATGACGATCAGGAAGAGGTAGCAGAAGTATTTAAAAAATACGATTTTCTAGCTATACCTGTCGTGGATAATGAATATAGACTAACAGGTATTATAACCGTTGATGATATCATGGATGTTATTGAAGAAGAGGCAACGGAAGACTTTCAAAAGATGGCAGCTATGGCACCATCAGATGAAGAGTACTTAGATACATCGGTTATTACACTGGCAAAACACAGGATAACTTGGCTATTAATACTGATGGTATCAGCTACATTTACCGGTGCAATCATAGATGGATATAGTTCAGTACTGGCAAAGGTAAGCAAATTACAGATATTCATCCCCATGCTAATGGACACAGGAGGAAATGCCGGAAGCCAGAGTTCCACACTTATTATACGTGGACTTGCAGTGGGCGAGATAAGTATAAAGGACTTTTTTAAAGTAATTAGAAAAGAAGTGTCAATCGCACTACTTGTAGGAACAACACTCGCAACCATAAACTTTTTGAGATTAATTCTGATAGAGAGACTGGACGTGACAATATCATTTGTAGTATCAGCTACTCTAATTTTCACGGTTCTCATGGCAAAAATAATTGGAGGAGTACTACCAATTGTCGCAAAGAAACTTAAACTAGACCCGGCAATCATGGCAGGACCATTTATAACAACCCTAGTAGATGCCGGCTCCCTAATAATCTACTTCAGATTCGCATCAGCATTCCTACACATATAAAAATGAAAGTGCTAGCAAAAAACGCTAGCACTTTTTTATTTCTTAGTAAAAGGGGGTCAGGCATCATTTTATCACTTTATTTGTATATTATTTATAATAATGTATATATAAACGCAATTAAGACAAGGGGACAAACCCATGTTATCATTGTTAACATATATAAAATAAAATGACCATGAATGCATAATTATTCAGAAAAAGTAAAAAAATGATGCCTGACCCCCTTCTTATTAGTAAAACCCATAACGGTTGAGTTATGGGTTTTGGTTTTTTATTTTCTTGCGTTTCCGAAAATTCCTCTGAAGATTACTCTACCGAATTCTCTGCCTACTGTAGACATCATATTTTTGGTGAATCTATCGAAGTTTGAATCGGTTCTTCTAGTTGTAGTTTTCTTTCTTTCTTTTTCTAATAATTCCTTTTCTTTCTTTTCGAGTTCTGCTTGTCTTTTTGTTAGTTCGTCTTCTTTAAGGTTTTCATCTGCTTGTAGTTCGCTTCTTTTTGCAGCTAGCTCTAATAGTTCATATGCTGATTCTGAATCAATTATTTCGGAGTATTTTTCATAGAATGGTGATGAATTGATTATCTGTGCTCTTCTTGCTGCTTCAATTGTTCCAAATGACGACTTTGGTGGGCAGACCAATACTTTTTGTACGAAGGTCGGGATTCCTTTTTCATCTAATGTAGATATAAGTGCTTCTCCCACTGAAAGTTCCATAATTTCTTTTTCTATGTCTTGACCTTCACCTTGTCTGAATGTTTCTGCCACTGCTTTTATTACCTTAATTTCTTTTGGTGTGTATGCTCTTAGTGCATGTTGTATTCTATTTCCTAATTGTGCTGCTACGGAGTCTGGTATGTCGGTTGGGTTTTGAGTAATAAAGAATACTCCAACTCCCTTTGATCTTATCAGTCTAATGATGAGTTCAATTTTTTCTAATAGAGGTTTTGGACAATCAGCGAAAATTAAATGAGCTTCATCAAAGAAGAAAACAAATTTTGGCATATCAAGATCGCCGACTTCAGGTAGTTCTTCGTATAATTCTGAGAGCATCCATAATAAGAAGGTTGAATAGAGTTTTGGTGAATTGAAAAGTTTTTCTGCTGCAAGAATATTTATTACACCTTTTGCACCTGAGGTTTTAAAAAAATCTTTTATATCGAGTGCCGGTTCCGCAAAGAAATTATCCGCGCCTTCATTTTCTAAAAGCAATAAACTCCTAAGGATTGCTCCCACTGAAGCAGAAGAAATATTTCCGTATTCTCTTTGGAGCTCTTTTGAATGATCATTTACATAATTGAGGATTGCTTTTAAGTCCTTTAAATCGAGTAGGAGTAATCCGTTTTCGTCTGCAACTTTAAATGCTATATTCATAACCCCGCTTTGTATATCATTTAGTCCAAGTAGTCTTGAAAGCATTACAGGACCCATCTCTGAGATTGTTGCTCTTACAGGAAGTCCGCGTTCACCGAAAACATCCCAGAATTCTACAGGGTACTCATCGAAATCAAATCCTTCAATTCCGATTTTTTCTATTCTTTCTAAAAGCTTTTCGTTCATCTCGCCCGGTGATGCAAGACCGGCTAAGTCTCCTTTTACATCTGCGAGGAATACCGGTATTCCAAGGTCTGAAAGTTGTTCTGCGATGACTTTTAGTGTTACTGTTTTTCCGGTACCTGTTGCACCGGCAATCACTCCATGTCTGTTAAGCATATTTGAATATAAATATACCTTTTCATGGCTTCCACCCAAAAGTATTTTTTCCATATAATCCTCCTGTAATATTTATTTTAAGTTAAATTATTCTCTAATAATATAATACCAGTTTTATATATAAAATGGTAGTTTAATGAAGAAAAGTGAGCACAAAAAAACGAAGGGAAGTCCTTCGTTTTTAGATTTATTTATTTTCTAGAAGATGCTTTGCAGGTATTCCGGGGCTTGTCATAGCCATTGGATCAAGTATTTCATCGAGCTCTTCATTGCTCAATAGCTTTTCTTCTTCTATGAGTTTTCTCACGCTTACACCGGTATTCAGTGCTTCTTTAGCGATCCTTGCTGCATGTGCATATCCGATATGTGGTACCAACGCAGTTATAACTCCTGTTGAATTGTGAACATCATCAAGCATTTTTTGTTCGTTTGCAGTAATACCGGCTATACAGTTTATTCTAAGAGTTTTAATAGCATGCTCTAGGAACTCTATGGATTGATATAGACTGTAGAAAAGTACAGGCTCAAACGCATTTAGCTGTAGCTGCCCGCCTTCTGCTGCCATAGTGATAGTAACATCATTACCAATTACCCTAAATGAAACCTGGCTAACAACTTCAGGAATAACGGGGTTAACCTTACCCGGCATAATGGATGATCCATTTTGTCTAGGAGGTAAATTAATATCTCCAATCATGGTTTTTGGACCTGATGACATAAGTCTTAAATCGTTACTTATCTTAGAAAGGTTAATAGCAAGTGTTTTTAATGCACTTGAAACTTCTACAAGCCCATCGAGGTTATGGGTTCCATCAACTAGATCAGGAGCTTGTGTTAGTTCTATTCCTGAAAGATCACTAATAGTTGGAACGATTATATTAAAGTAGTAAGTATCAACATTTATTCCGGTACCAATAGCAGATGCACCCATATTTATGGTTTTGATTGCTTCAGAAGCTCTTTCAATTCGTTCTTTATCTCTCTTTATTACTGAAGCAAAAGCATGAAACTCTTGACCAAGTCTGATCGGTACAGCATCTTGTAATTGGGTACGTCCCATTTTTAAGACATTGTTAAACTCTTGAGACTTTTTCATAAGTTCATCATATAACAGTCCGATTTCTTTTAGAAGTCTTGGAAGAAGTAAAAGCGTTCCAAGTTTACCGGCTGTAGGATATACGTCATTTGTTGACTGACCCATGTTTACATGATCATTAGGGTGTACGAATTCATAGGTTCCGAGCCCTCCACCCATAATCTGATTTGCTCTGTTAGCGATTACTTCGTTAGCGTTCATGTTTGCAGTCGTTCCTGCTCCACCTTGTATCGGATCAACAATAAAAGCGTGGTCAAGTTCACCTTCTGCAATTTCATCACAAGCTTGTACGATTGCATCCTTAATTTTTTCGTCAAGCACTTCAGCTTTCCAGTTTGAGATAGCACAAGCTTTTTTTACAATGGCAAGTGCTTTAATCATTTTTTTATGAAGTAGTTCACCGGTAATATGGAAGTTTTCATTTCCTCTTAATGATTGAACGCCATAATAAGCATCCGCTGGAACTTCCTTTTCCCCAATAGAATCCGACTCTAACCTAAAATCTACCATTCAATACCTCCAGTAAATAATTATTATTGTAACATTCTTCAATCTAAGTATAACATAAACTAAAATTTAATTGTAGTTAATAAAAATATATATTAAAAATAAATAAAAAGACTTGTTAATACTTATTCTAAGAGTGCTAAATTACACAAAAACCTTGACAACTAGCCATGTAACGGTTTATCATATTAATTAAATAAACTAAAAAAGGAGTGAGATTATGGATTACAAAATTGCGGGTTTAAAACTACCTCTATTTATATTGGTAGCAGCCGTTACTATAGTGGCGGTATACATGGGTGTGTTACCTACAGGAATGGTTGGAGCTTTTTTATTCTTGATAATTTTTGGGGAATTATTAAATCTACTCGGAGATCATACACCTATAATCAAAACTTACCTTGGTGGAGGCGCAATAGTTTCCATCTTTGGAGGAGCTGCTCTTGTTTATTTCAAAGTTGTTCCCGAACAGACTGTAGAGTCTATTAGTACCTTTATGAAGGGTGGAGGATTTTTAGATTTCTACATAGC
>JAEZWM010000109.1 GCA_023443025.1 Bacillota bacterium | reverse complement strand
GTCGTGCCAATTCCACCAGTTACTGCTGATGCTTTAGCACCTTTTTCATCTACTATTACTTTTGCTTTTTGGATAATTTGACCTATCGAAAAAGCTTGACTATCATCTACAAAAGCTTTTGAAAGATCTGCTTTCGGTCCAAATACATCGGTTAAACCTAAGTCTTGGATTAACTCAGAGAATGTGCTTTCTACTTCATATTTAGGAAGATTAAGTGTTAATTTTCCAGCAACAAACTCTGTTTTAAGATATTCGTCTATAAAGTTTTCAGTTTCAAGTAAATCACTAGGAGTGCTACCTTCTTTAGGCAGGATGTAGTAGATATTTCCGCTTTCCATCCTCATCAATGCTGAGTTATATTCTTCGCCTTTAGAGTATACTCCACTATCAATTACCTGTGTCATAAATTCAGCATCGGTCTCTGACCCATCTAAATTATGGAATTTTTCAGTAAAATTATTTGCTGCATCAAATTCACTTTGCCACTTTGATTCGTAGTAGACTGCATTTAGTATAACTGAAACAATGTCAGGACTACCAAACATATCCTTTGAGTTGTACTCAATCATATTGTTTGTTGTTTTAAGAGCCCAGTTATCAATATCCGTATATGCTCCATCTGCAGCAAAATCAGTTGAAAACGCATATGCATAGAACTTATCTTTTAATACATTTAAAAGCTCAGGATTCGCATTGTCTTTATACTTATTGTCTATCCAATAAGAGTTGTTTACTAAAAGACCCTCATTAAATTTTTGAGTCATAGTAAACTTTCTAAGCTCTTCAGAAATGTCGATTCCGTTTGCATTTAAATGCTCATTTAAATTAGCAAGTGTCTGACCATCAGCCATTTCTCTAATCATAGAAAGTGCATAATAAAGAGAAATTGGTGAATAGATCTCATTTTCTTCAGAATCTTTGATAAGTTTTGGAACTGTACTTGATGCGAAAGCATTCATAGCTTTTGTAATTTCATTCTGATACAGACCATCTTCCGCCGGTACTTCCTCAGGCTGTACAAGCACTTCAGAAGTAGTTAAATCAAAATCTCCACTGCTTGGTTTTTCAGCTTCTTCATCTTTATTTGTCTCATCATCTTCCGTTTTTTCATCAGGTTTTTCAATATCAGGTTCTTCAGTTTCATTTTTGTTCTTTTCCGCCTCGTTAACCTCTTCATTTACGACAGGCTCTTCAGGCTTATTAACCTGAGTACATGCCGCAAACAACATCACTCCTGCAATAATAAACGCAAAGAGTTTTAAACTTTTGATATTTTTCATATTTTCTCCTTTATTTAATGTTTTCTAGTTTTTAAAAGAGCTGATTTATTCATGCTCTAGTTATAAAACGTATAGAAAGTGCTCCTGTGACAATTTATTCTTATTCATATTAATCATACCATTATATTAATTTATCTCTATTAAACTGGAATTCATTTATTATAAGTCTCTACATATATATGATTATATATCTCCCTTATTTAAACGATTGATTTTCATAAGAATTTTTTTGTAATCTATGGTATACTGTTTTTAAAATAATACGAAAACAGAGTAGGTTTTGTTACGTTAAGTGCTTTTGGATGGGATGTTGCCAAAAGACGAAATGACAATAGTCATGCGTTAACAAACCGCTTCCGCTGTCGCACATCTGCAGGAAGCGGGGAATCTTTATGATTGACCCTTCTTTTTTTGTCTGGAGGTGTGTTATGTGTAAAAGAAAGTATATTGTAATCTCCCTAATAGCTTTTGCTCTAATAGTACTTCTCAAACCGTTAGGAATCAGTACCAACCAAGGGATCATCTTAGGCTCACTTGTCAGTGCTGTAATACTATGGGCAAGTAGCGGGCTAAATAGAAATCTAGTATCTGGTTTGCTGTTGGCTTCTTTTATCATTTTTTCTAAGACACCGGCTAAGGATGTAATTTCTTTTGCCTATTCAGATACATTTTTCCTTATAATTACTACGACATTATTGTCCGTTGGTATGATTAATAGCGGTGCCGTTAATGGAATTGTGAGTAGCATCTTTTATCGTTCGGCAAAAACCATCAACATGGTTTTGTTTGTACCCTATTTACTGGGTATTGTTCTGGTATTTATTATACCGCAAGCATTTGCCAGAGTAATTATTATGGGAAGTATCTATTCTTCACTTATTACTCATAATAATCAAGACCAATTAAAAGCAAAACAGGTTATTTTATTTAATCTATTCTTTGCTATAACTGTAACTTATATGATGTTTTTAAATGGTGATATCGTACTTAATGGTGCCGCTCTAAGTTTTTCTACCGCTTCAGTACAAGGAGATCTGACTAGTTTGGAATGGTTTAAATTTATGGCACTTCCAACCGCTTTTGTATCAGTAATATCGATGTATTTGATTAAGTTTATCTTTAGGAAAGAGCTTGCACACTTCGATGAATCTATGGTTAGAAACACTGATTTGGCAGAAGAAAAAAACAGTAGAAAGCTCACTGTAATTTTAATTATGTTCATAATTATACTTCTTTGGATTTTCGAAGGAGTTCACGGAATCAAACCTTGGATTTTCTCAACTTTTGGAGTTGTCATAATGTTTTTAATGGGAGTGCTTAAAAAGTCCGATCTAAAGTCTGTAAATCTAGGATTTTTACTCTTCTTGGTTTCTGCATTTAGTATTGGTAAGGTTCTTGGGAATGAAGGTATAACTGAGATCTTTTTCCAACAGTTGAGCACTGTATTAAGTAGTCCTGAAAGCCCTATATATTTCTTACTGCTTATGATTGTTGTTTTAGTGCTTCATTTATGCATTGGGTCTTCTGTGGCCACTATGTCTGTTGTACTACCTATCTTAGTCCCGATGGTCGAAAATGCTCAAATTAATGGTATTGTAATTACACTAATTACATATATCGCTGTGAATCTTCATTTTATGTTACCTTTTCATCATGCAACGATGATGATAGGTGCAGGGAAAGAATATTACCCTGATAGTTTTATGACCAGAATGGGAAGCTTTATGTTTATTGCTGTTATTATAATGGTTTTTGCACTATATTTCCCATGGTGGAAAATCATGGGTTTATTATAAGGAGAAGATATGAAAAATTTAATTTTTAAATATAAGGATAAAATAATTACGGAAAATGATAAAACTCTAATATGTGGAATCCTTAATGTAACACCGGATTCATTTTCCGATGGTGGAAAGTTTTATAATAAAGAGGACGCTATTAAAGGAGGTCTTGAGCTCGCAGAACAAGGTGCACACATGATTGATATAGGTGGTGAGTCTACAAGACCAGGCTCACATTATGTACAAATCGAAGATGAAATTAATAGAATCGTGCCGGTAGTCAAAGAGCTGAAAGAAAAAACTGATTGTATAATATCGGTTGACACATGGAAAAGTCAGGTTGCAAAAGCAGCGATTGAAGCAGGGGCGGAAATCATAAATGATATAACCGGGTTCTTAGGTGATCCAAAAATGGCAGAGGTAGTTGGTAACTCTGATTCCGGAGCTATCCTAATGTTTAATCCCGTTATAGGAAGACCAGAGCATGAAGGTTCAAAGATCTTCCCGACTTTTGGCGGAGAAGGTGCTTTTACACCAGAAGAGTTAAAAGAAAATACAAATCTTCCCATAATAGAGTTTATGGATAGATTCTTTCAAAAATCTCTTGCAAGAGCGAGTGCAGCCGGTATTTCAAAGGATAGAATAATGCTTGATCCGGGAATTGGTTTTGGACTTACTAAAAAGGAAAACTTAATACTTATCAAAGAAATTGATGTTCTTAAAAAAATGGGTCATTTGACTTTTCTTGGAGTTTCCAGAAAGAGATTTATACAAAATATCCTAGGTGAAAATGGATTTAATAACGATGTTAAAACTGAGGAAGGCTTTGCAAATCGGGATATAGCTTCATCTTATATCTCAGTCATCGCTGCACTTTCTGATGTTTCAGTAATTCGTGTTCATTCTATAAAAGAACATAAAATGGCTCTGGCAATAGCATCGGCAATTAAATTCGCTGAAGAGGAAGAAAACATTAATTTTTCAGCCTATAAGAACTAATAAAAAAACCTCTGCATATACTTCAAAAATGCGGAGGTTTTTAATTTATTCTGTTATAATTTGAATGTTTCTAAGCATTTCTTCTGTGGTTTGATTTTTTATTGGATGAACAAAAAAAGGTGCAATTTCATTTAGTGGCTCAAGTACAAATAATCTTTCGTGAATATATGGATGAGGTATGATTAGATTATCTTCGTAAATAATTTCCTTATCCGCATATATTATATCTAAATCTATTATCCTAGAACCCCACTTTTCCACTCGTACCCTTCCCATTTGGTTTTCTATGGTCTGTAATAAATGTAAGAAGTCTATCGGCTCTTCTATAGATTCCGCTTCCACTACACAGTTTAAGAAATCATCTTGATCTGTTTTTCCCCACGCTTCGGTTTGGTAGTTTGCTGATTTTTTAATTATTCTTGCACTCTTTCCTAACAGTTCAATAGATTCTTCAATGTTTTTCTCTTTGTCACCGATATTAGTTCCGATGGATACAAAATATCTTCTTTTTTGTCTTGCAACTGTGACCTGTACTGTTTCAAGTGGCAGTCCGATTGGAGCCCACGGTTTCTTTATAGTTACCTCTACTTTTTTTATAATAGGGTATTTCTCAAAGATATACTCCAATAATTTATATGCACAAGTTTCTATTAAATCATAGCTGGTTTTTGTAAACTCTTTTGTTAATTCTTGAGATAGAAGTCCATAATGTACAGATTTTTCCAAATCATTCCCAAGAGCACTTTCCTTCATGTTATAACCTATCGCAACTGAGATCATGAATTTTTGTCCAAGCTTTTTTTCTTCTTCAAAAACCCCATGATTTGCATATACTTCTAAGTCTTTTATTATAAGCGTATCCATTCTCTCTCCTAATATATGATGCTTTTGTTCTTTTTTTCATCAGACCAATTACATATGTCCCATGCAGGACAATTGAAACACATTCTAGACAGTTTGTCTGCTTTGTAAAAGGTCTTTGTAAAGTATGATTCTGCATCAGATTTATGCCTATGTTTTGCAATACAGTCTAAAATTATTTCAACTTCATTTTCTAAAAAGTCAGTTCTACTGAGTATGTCACCGGCAATCTCATATGATGCGATGTCATGAGGAGTTCCATCTGTATACTGCTTAACTCTTCCTAAATCGTGTAAAAGAGCAGTAGCATAAATGATTTCTTTGCCTACTTTTACACCATCTTCCAGTGTCAGTATATAACAAATCCTTGCAACATCTAAAGAATGTTCTAAATCATGTTTACAGAAAATCCTATCTTTCTCGAGTTCTACGAGCTTTTTACTATACTCTCTAAACTTTTCATCCAATAGAATACTGTCAATATTTTTCATTATAGTCCCATTAACTTAAATGCATCATTTTTAAGGTCTTGATCCTCTTCAAATATTCCTCTAGCTACATATGTAACTGTAGATGTCCCCGGTTTTTTAACACCTCTCATGTTCATACACATATGTTCAGCTTCTACAACAACTAATGCACCTTTTGCATTTAAATATTTCATAAGTGCTTCAACTATTTCTAAGTTAAGTCTTTCTTGTAATTGCGGCTTTCTAGCATATACATCGACCGTTCTCGCTAGTTTTGAAAGCCCTGCCACCCTACCTTGAGGAATATAAGCTATGTGAACTTTACCCCAAAATGGCAAGAAATGATGTTCACACATAGAGTGGAAAGTAATATCTTTTTCCACAACCAAATTATCATCTACGATTTCAAAAGATTTTGATAAATGAACTTCTGCAGTTTGATTAATGCCGGAGAAAACTTCCTCATACATCCTCGCAATCCTCTTAGGAGTCTCTACAAGTCCCTCACGATTTGTGTCTTCTCCAATCGCCTCAATTATAAGCGAAATAGCTTGTTCTATTTTCTTTTTGTCCATATGTTTTCCCTTTCTACAATGACTTTGAAAATCAAAGGTCTACAGTTCAAACTCCTAAGCTGCTACACCTCTATTAATCATTTTTTTTATTATTTCTTTTGCTTTGTTCATTATACCAAATAAGTGTATTAGAGCAAACTAAAAAGACATGATAATAGTAATATTGAATTAAGTTTGTATAATTGTGTAAAAAAGACCAGGCAACTATTCTTGCCTGATCTTAAAACTTAGTATTTTTATAATATCATGTACATTATCATGCTGTACTCCATACATTGGTATTGAGACATTCATATCGTGCATACTTTCAAATTCTTCCATAAAAACACCTTTGCTTTTCACATATTCTAATTCTTTTAATTTTTCTTCTATTGAATCAATAGAACTTATCTCACCGTACCACTCAGAACTAGAACAAGAGAAATCAACACCACAACTTGGACTTCCATTGATGCCAAGTACTCCAAGAATTTTGTAGCCGTTGTTAAGATACTCGTGTATGTGGTCTTTTACTGGATCAAGCAGTTCTCTGCTTGTATTTCGATAGAAATTATTATCAAACTGCTCTCTTACATGTCCCCATCTCTTGAGCCCATATATGTGCATTTCGGGACAGGGCAGTTGATATACACCAACTTGGTTTTCATATAGCCAATCCAACAATGGTTTTAATTCAAAAGGTGTTCTATTTTTACTTACAACTTGTGAGTATGGGTTTAACAAACAATGAGATACTAGAACTATGTTTTTCTTTTCCACTAATTAATTACTCACATTCTTAGCTGCTTCTTCCATCTCTTGAACAGCTCGTTCTTGTGCCTGTGTTAATGCCTCATCAATCGTCTTAGTTCCGGCTATTATTTCTTCGATGGCTTGTTGCATATTGCTGTGAATTGCGTATCCATTTAAAACTTTTGGATCAGCAAAAGCAAATGGGAACATATCCAATGCAACTCTTTTACTTCCATCTTCTTCATCTAGAAACTTTTGGAATTCAGGGTCATTAAATGCACTATTTGTTAGAGGTAGATATCCAGAACCTTTACCCCATTCAACTTGATTTTCAGTTTCATACCAAAATTTCATAAATTCAAAAGCTGCTTTCTTTTGATTTTCATCTACTGTATTGAACATTGTGATATCTGTTCCTGAGAAAGATGCTGCACTCTTATCACCAGATGGTAATGCTGCTACTGCCCAGTTCACACCTGTCTCTTCACATGCTTCTTTCATATGTGGAAGGTTAGATGATGATGCAAATCCCATAAACGCTTCTCCTCTAGCCATCGGTCCGGTAATATATCCTTCTTCATCTGCCACTTGTGCAATGCCATCTGCTATCATTCCTGTTACGAATTCATAAGCTTTCTTCGTTTCTGGTGAGTCTATTAAAACTTCATCAGTTGTTTCATCATAAATATGTCCACCTGCTTGCTCAACCCAAAAACTAAAATCTATTCCCAAGTTTTGATTAAATATTAAACCAACTTTATCATCATAGGTTAATTGTTCAGCTGCCGCTCTCAACTCTTCCCAAGTCGTTGGAACTTCAATACCTTTAGCTTCAAATTCATCAGCATTATAATAAAGCATGAAAACTGATTTATTAAATGGAAGTGAATATCTTACGCCACCCCATAGTCCTATATTTCTTAGTCCTTCAGGGATATCGTTACAAACATCTTGATCAAATCCAATTTCAGAATCTTCTACGTAACTATCTAGTGGCTCTACCATGTCATTCATGATATATGCTGTTAATCTGTTGCCAAAAATCATTGATAACGCAGGCATTTCACCGGTTTGAGAAGATGCACTAAGCTTTTCAAATAGATCTTTGTAATGTCCTTGGAAAACTAAATTGACTTTGTAGTTCTCATTAGCTTCATTGAATTTATTAACTATTGATTCAAGAACTTCTCCATTTTCTCCACTTAGGCCATGCCAAAATTCAATTTCAACTAGCTCCTCTGACTCTTCCGCTTCCTTTGGTTCCTCAGTTTCT
>JAEZWM010000097.1 GCA_023443025.1 Bacillota bacterium | reverse complement strand
AAAATTCCGATTCTATTTTAAATTTTTCCATCAAATACCTCCGAGATATAAAACTAATAAAACTCTTTCTAAATAGAGAGTTTTAACTTATATTATTATACCATAAGCTTGGTACCTCTTAAAGATTCTAGTAATAAATGTTAATTTTGAATGAATAGCAACCTGCTTTTGCTGCAGTTTAATTAAATACAGAGTAAAGTTCAAAAAATAAAAAAATGATAAAATAATGTGGATGACAAAATAATAGACCGATCTGGAAGTTAAAAACATACCCACTCGTTCAACCATATTTATTAGTAGTACCTAAAAATATAAATAAAAAAAGTATGTCAGAATCATCAATCTGACATACTTTGTTTTATTCGATTAATGCTTTATACTCATCTCCGGCAGCTTCCCAATCTTTCATTCCGCCTTCAAGTGTGTATATATTATCTTTGTTGAATCCCATTGAAACTAAAGCGTCAGTTGCTGCCTGAGCATAAGACTTTCCTGAATAACAAACAAGAACAACTTTTGTATCATCTTTTCCTGTTTCACTTCCTGTAGCTTCTTTTAGGGTAGCCTTCATTTTAGCAACTCCGTCTTCCTTATCTCCCTCTTTGTTAGCTTTATCCATATCAGAAGCAACGGTGCCTTTAATATGACCCTTTTCATAGTCTTCTGCTTTTCTGACATCTATTAAGAGATATTGTCCGTCTCCTTCAATGTCTTTTTTTACTTCTTCAGCTTTAACATACTGCATTTGGTTTTCAGCAGGTTTCTCTGCTGTTTTGTTACCTGCACATCCAACTAGAAGCATAGATGCCAGTATTATCAATGAAATTATTGATAATAATCTTTTACTGGTTCTTAGTTTCATAAAAACTCCTCCTTTTTAATTTACACTTAACTCATTACTATTCTAGTATAAAACCCATAAAAAGTTAAATAGAATTATTTTATAGAACTCGGTTAACTATTAGTATCTCTTATGAGTTGTAATAAATATCATAGTTCAAAGCTATTAAGATATATTCCTTTTCAATCAAAAATGGTATTTAACTTTTAATTTAAAGTTTATTCTTTAGTACTTCTATCGCCTTTTGCAGTTGAACATCCTCATCTATGTTCTCCGGACCCATTGGAGTATTAACTTCGGGTTGGTCCACTTCAATATCAGGTTCAACTCCAACACCATGTATCTGAGTGCCGTTTGGAGTATAGTACTCAGAAACTGTTAGTTTATATCCACCATCATTGATAGGATAGATTCTTTGTACAATCCCCTTACCAAATGTCTGAGTTCCAATTACTTCAGCTCTATCATAATCTTTAAGTGCTCCTGCAAGTATTTCCGAAGCAGATGCAGAACCTTGGTTAACAAGAACTACCATCGGAATATCTTCCATAGAAGCATCGGATTTCTCTTCCACTTTTTTTCCGGACTTATCTATTGTCGATACTATTACTCCTTTTGGAAGAAGCATATCTGAGATATTTACCACAGAGTCCAATAAACCACCCGGATTATTTCTAAGATCCAAGACTATTCCGCGTGAACCATTACTTTTAACTTCATTTAATGCATTCTTAAAATCAGAATACGTATTCTCATCAAAAGATGCCAGTCCAATATAACTTAACCCATCATCGAGAGCTTCGTGCTTTACAGTTTCAATCTTTATAATCTCTCTTGTTATGGTGACTTCGTGATCTTCAACAGAGCCATCCTTATTCTCTCTTCTTATAGTTAATACCACGTCTGTTCCCGGCTCTCCTCTCATATGGTCCACAGCCTTATCCATGTCTATTGCAAGGTAAGTCTCACCATCAACCATTATGATTTTATCACCCGGAAGTATACCTGCTCTCTCACCGGGAGTTCCTTCAATGGGAGCTACAACCGTTATAAACTCACCATCCATAGCGGATACCACAACACCTATCCCACCAAAAACTCCACTTGAGTCCTCTAGGAGCTTGTCGAATTCATTCTTAGTATAATAAGTGGAATAAGGATCATCCAGTGCTGAAAAAAGTCCCTTATAAATGCCAACATCCAGTTGTTCTTCGTCGATATCAAATAAGAAGTCTTCCTTTATTTTTTCTGTAAGATAGTTTAGCTTATCAATCTTTTCTTTATTTTTTATATACTCCTCGTATTCACTTCCCGAAAGAGTCACCGAATTATCGCTATTGACTTTAACTCCCCTAGCTGTACATGATGCAAAGATCAATACAGAAAGCAATACGGCAATAACTTTTACATATCTATTTTTCAAAAAACCACCTCGCGAATTATAATCGGGAGATTTAGTGTTCTTAGTTATCATATCTAAACTAAAGCCTAAAAATACACACTATTTAAATCTCCTCATTATATTATAGAACAAAGAACATATATATACAATTAATTTATACTTGACAAAAAAAATTTGTGCGTATATACTGTATATATAGTCTATTAACAGTATATACGGAGGTGACCTTATTGAAAGTAATATTGTCTAATTCATCAAACGAACCGCTATATGAGCAAATTAAAAACCAAATAAAGTCACAAATCATTAATCAGGATATAGAAGAAGGACAGATGCTCCCATCAATTCGTTCGCTGGCTAAACTTCTTCAGGTTTCCGTTATTACAACGAAAAGGGCATATGATGAGCTTGAGTCGGAAGGTTTTATCGAGTCAGTTCCGGGTAAGGGAAGTTATGTTGCTCCACAAAACCCTGATTTACTAAAAGACAGAACAATAAAACTAGTCGAGGAAAAGTTAAAAGAAGCACTCAACATTTCTAGACAGTATGGAATAGAAGATGAAACCGTAGTCGAAATTATAAAAATCTTAATGGAGGAATAAAATGTTAGATATTAAAAATTTAAATGGTGGTTATTCAAAATTTAAACTGGAAGACATAAGTCTATCCCTTCCTAAGGGCTATGTAATGGGACTGATTGGTGAAAACGGATCCGGAAAGACCACTCTTATTAAACTTATTATGGACCTTATAAAGAGACAATCAGGTGAAATTAAAATAAATGGACTGGATAATATAGCTGACGGAGTAAAAGTTAGAGAACAAATAGGTTTTGTATACGACCAAACACCTTACTACAAAAATCTAAAAGTGAAGGATATGACTTCTATTATCAGAAGATTTTATCCTAAGTGGGATCACGAAAAATATATAAGGCTTATAAAGCTGTTTAACATCGATGATGATAAAAAAGTTACAGAACTGTCTCGAGGGATGTCCAGTAAGTACATGCTTGCAACGGCTATTTCTCACGATGCCAAACTGCTAATTCTGGACGAACCAACTTCAGGTATCGACCCGGGTTCAAGGATGGAGCTTCTAGACATACTTAGAGAAGAGATGGAAGATGGAGAAAAATCCATACTCTTTTCAACTCATATCACCTCTGACCTCGAAAAAATAGCAGACTATATCACGATGATAAAAGATGGAAAACTTCTTTTTACCGGTACGATAGACGATTTTATCGGTAAATACAGAGTGATAAAATGCGACCCTAAACAAATAGATAGTGAACTGCTGGCAGGATTTATCGGACATAGAATAACTCCTGTTAATTTCGAAGGTCTTACAGACAACGAAGATTTGATAAATATCCTAAAGTACAATTCACAGATAGAAGCGCCAGATCTTGAAGATATAATGTACTTTATTAAAAGAGGTGATTATGGTGACGAATCTTAATTATATTAATCTAAAATTGATAAAGAACTTTGGCATCAGCAGTTGGCTAACAATCTTTGCAACCAGTTTTATAGTTTCAGTATTGTTTAAAAATATTGCATCATCAATTATAATTCTTGCTATCTCAGCGGTTAACGTGCTTAATACTAGACTACTGGAAAAAGACGATCTGAGAATCGTATTATCTCTGCCAGTTAGTAGTATGCAATATAATATGAATATCCTACAGAATGATTTATTGTCAATTTCGTTTTCTCTGGTATTTAGTATCATAGTTTCTTATATACTGAAAGTTTTTCTATCGAGCATTGAGGTAAGCCTGGACTTAATTATTATAGGATTAATCATGTATGCATTGTTTTTAATAATCAGAAATATTTTGAAATGGGTATTATCGATTAAGTCTTTTAGGGTATCATACGGAGGTTGGTCCGGGTTATTTCTCGGGTTGAGCTTGGGTATTTTAAATACTTACAATATAAACCCGCTATCTTTTAATACAGCTATAATTATATTATTTGTTTTGAGTTGTATATACTTACTTACATTTATCATAAGACCTGAACTTAAAGAATAATCTACTTATTATGATAAAAGAAAGGAAGGTTTAATGAAAAATTTGCATGCTATAAATATAGAATTACTTAGGCGAGAAGGTTTTATTAAAGCAGGATTGGTAATAATATTGATGCCGCTATTGCCACTTCTTTTTTTTAGAAGTATAGGACCGTCAATTGTTATCACAGCACTAAGTTGTAGTTTTCTTTTTAACTTACGTACAACAGAACTTTATGACCCATTAATAGTCCTATCACTACCTATTAGTAGATTTCAGAATAAATTATATATGGTTTTTATGGATATATTTTCAATACTATTTGCAGTAGTTTTAAATATACTTATAGTCTTTGCAATAAATCCATTTATAAGCATCTCAGTAGAACCGTACCATATACTATCACTGTATTTTGATGTTTTATTTATAATATTAATATTACGAAATATTCTTACTTATTTATTACCGCTTAATGGAAGATACTATACGATAAAATTCACATTAGGATTGCCATTAGCTTACACTTTATCTTATTTCATTGACTTTATTGTCAAAAACAATACATTGCCAAAGACAGTTTTATATGCTCCTATTGCAGTATTTATGCTATACCTACTAACCTACCTTTTAAGAACGGAGGTTAACTCATGAAAAACCTGGTTATTAAAGATTTTATAAAAAACAAGCTGTATATCTACTTTAATATATTCTTTATATTGTTGAGTACAGTTATAATTGGCATCAATGCAAATAGTCTTTTAGCGGGTAAAGATCCTATGCCAATTTATCTGGCGCTCATCATGCAGTACAGTTTTTATTATTTTTTCATCTTCGAGTTTATTATTAGAGCAAATAATATAGAGCTTGAGAATGAGGAAAATTTAAAGTTTTCGAGGTCACTGCCCGTTAGATTGGATGAGATTGTGAAGGCAAAGTTTTTTACCAATATATTATTTTTACTTTTATGGACCGCTGTTCCTATTATAGGTTCAATCATAATATATCTATTATCCGGTCAGTTATTTAACTTTAAGATATATATTATACTTTTAGGTATTTATCTAACTACTTTAAGCATCGATTTTTATAGCATTTTCACAGAGAATATTTTAATTAAACAATTCGCTAGAACGGTGATGATGGTATTGTTTATATTAATCATTATGTCATATTTCTCGAGTATGAATACCAATACTTTGTTGACTCTAATTGAGGGCAATGTATTTACATTTACAATATTTGCTATTGGTTTATTATCTATTATTCTAAGTTATTTAGTTTTAGTTAGGCGTTTTAAAAATTCACTGCAATAAAAAAGATTGGCAGCTTTGAAGGGGGACTTCTATGCTGCCAATCTTTTTTGATTCTGAGTATTTATCTCATTATACAACTTACTAATTGATTAAGTTTGTAACAAGTTCACTAATCATTTCATGATTATCTACTTCGGTATTCCACAGTGATCTAACTTGATTTTCAATAACTTCAAACCCTGCATCAGCAAGTCTTTCCGCTAACACCTTAGGTCCTTCCCCACTCCATCCATAACATCCGAATGAAGCCGCCTTTTTGTTTTTAAATTTCAGTGATTTTAGGAAGTGAAGCCAACCGTCAACACTTGATAGAATATCATTTCCAACAGTAGGTGAACCTACTGCAATCGCCCTTGATTTAAATACCTCAGTCATAATTTCATTTTTGTCACTGGTAGAAATATTAAACACTTTAACTACAGTCTCAGGACTTTGTACGGATACTTCTCTTGCAATATTGTAGGCTATCTTTGCCGTTCCTTCCCACATGGTGTCATAGACGATTGTTACTTGATCTTCCTGATAACCATCAGCCCACTTTGCATACTTTTCTACGATTTGTAGTGGATTGTCTCTCCATATAGCTCCATGACTTGGTGCAATTATATCGATAGGTACTCCAAGCCCTACTACTTCTTCTATTTTCTTTGCAACCAGCATCGAGAACGGATTTAGGATATTTGCATAGTATTTCATAGCTTCCTTATCCAATAGACATTTATCTGCTTTATCATTAAATAATTCTTCTACTGCAAAGTGTTGTCCGAATGCATCATTTGAGAATAGTATATTGTCTCCTGTCATGTAAACTGCCATACTGTCAGGCCAGTGAAGCATTTTCATCTCTACGAAGATTAACTGTTTGCCATTTCCAATATCTAAACTATCACCTGTTTTAACGATATTGAAATTCCAATCATGTTTACCATATTGTCCTTCTAAACTCTTTACGGCATTTGCAGTACAGTAGATTGGCGTGTCAGGGATTAGTTTCATTAAGTCTACAATAGCTCCTGAGTGGTCAACTTCTCCATGGTTGATGATTATATAGTCTATATCCTCTAAGTCTATCTCTGTCTTTAGATTCTCAATAAACTCAAATCTATTTGGTAGCCATACAGTGTCTATCAATACATTTTTCCCTTCTCTAACTAAGTATGCGTTTTGTGATGAACCGTTGATTATGGAATAATCATCGCCATGAAAACTTTTAAGATCCCAGTCAATATAACCTATCCAGTCTACATTGTTTTTTATATGTTTTTTCATTTTGTTGCCTCCCTTTTAATTAATATTATTTAATGAATAATACGCTATTTTCTAAGAATATATGTTTATGGATGTCGTTTTGTAAATCTTCCATGAGTTTAAAGCAGTACTCGTAAGTCTTACATCCATCTTCGGGTGCTGTGTATGAATTCGTCATACTTTCCAGTTCTTGTAGCAGTTCTCCTACATCTTCGTGTCCATCGATCAGTTTTGCAAAATCCATATCTTCCCCTGCAGCAAAAGGAGGAAAATATTTTTTCTCTTCTTCATAAAAGTGAGGTACTAAGTCAGCTTTAATCTTTAAAAACAAGCCATATATATCTGTCAATTCATCTCCATGTGTATTGTAGTGGACATTGATGAGTGTTTTAAGATAATCGTCAATTTTATCTAAGAGTTCGAGTTCGTATTTGTGATGATGGTCTATAATGTATTCTATCAATTCGCCTTTATCTAAATGTAGTGCGGATTCAAGAGTTTTTTCCTCAGCTTTTTCATGAGCGTTAAGTATTCTTAAATAAGAACTTATATCCAGATTTTTTTCATTGAGGGCCTCTTCTAATGGTCTATGTCCTCCACAGCAAAAATCAATTCCGGTATCGGATAGAATCGAAACTATATCAGGTTTATTTTTAATTGCGTCAGCAATAGTCATTTCTTTTGTAATCATATTGATCCCTCCAATTATTTTGTTATTATTATTTTATAATGAAATAAAAAAAAGAACATTGACTTAAATCAATGTTCTAATCAATTTCATCCAAATAATCAAGTAAATTGTTTTTATTAGGTATAATAATTTTACTTTTCCCTGATCTTCTAATCAATCCTAAACTTTGAAGCTCGCTAATTTTTCTACTTATAGTTTCTCTTCTAAGATTTATACTTGCTGCAATATCATCTACTGTTAGTTCTATTTCCTCGTCCATTAACCTACTTTTTCTATGGAGTAAAAAGGCTGCAAGTCTTTTTGTAGCATTGTTCTCAGAGAGTATGTGTACTAATTCATTTGTTTCACTTAATTTTCTACTCAGTGATACGATAAGGTTTATACTTGCTTCAGGTCTTTCAGACAAAAGTTTTACAAAGCTTTCTCTACTTATCTCACAAATACCAACGCTGCTTAAACAGGTTATATTGTACTGGAAAATAGATCTATCTAAGAATAAATTTTCTCCTATGCTGTCACCCTTAGATAATATATCCAATATATATTCCTTGCCATCCGGATCATAACTATTCAATTTAACTTTTCCTGATCTTATTATCCTTATACTATCAGCGACATCCCCTTCGTGGACAATGGTGCTTCCTTTTTTATAGTCGGTATGAATGGATGTACTTGCCAGCGCAGCTTGATCTTCATAATCAAGACTTGAGAATAGCTTTACATCAGCTGTACATAGCCTCGAACAACAAGTGCATCCTTCAGCATTACAGTTGTTTTGCATCTTTGTCTCCTTTATATTTGTGATTCATAACCAATTCTGGTTGTTCTATGTAGACCATACGCAACTATTAGATATAAAAACGACGAAAGCGGAATAAGTATATCATGGTTATAAATCTCAATAATAGCTGCTATTATACCACCACATACAAAGCTAAATATACTAAAAAGATAAAAAATAAATCTTTCTGAAGAAGCCTTTCTTCTAAGAATAGCAGCCAACTCCAGTGCAGCTTCTGTTAAGTATCCCGTCATGTGTGTAAATCTCACTCTAATACCCTTGTACATCGCAAATGCCCCATTTTGTATACCCATATAAAACGCCAATAGATATGGAAGTATATTATTAAATCTGTTATATACTATTATTAACACTAGTCCTTGAACGACCAGTATCCATTTATACCTATTTCTCGGAGTTCTAAACTCTCTTTGGTTTACCATTCCTATGAGTAGTGAACCTGTGAAAAATAGGATAACACAGCTAGCCAAGAGTTGAACCCTCTTTAAATCTCCCAGTATAGAGCCTATAGCTATATTTGAAAAGTTGCCTGAGTAGTGACTAAGTGTGACTCCACATTCTATAATACCTTCAACATTTACGTATCCGGACATAAAAGTTAAAACCATTATCATCCATCTATGTATAATTGGTCTTTTTTCTATTTTTCTCATCCTCCCATGTAATAAAAAAACTGCCTTGCGGCAGTTTAATTATTGTGTAATAATCCAAGCGGATCTCATAGGTATAAATACTTGATCTTGTGTGTGACTTACTGCGGAATGTCCTCTTGACCAAGGATCTGCAACAGTTATATTTCCGCTTTCTGTTATTCCGGTTAGTACAATAAAGTGTCCGCCATATGTCCAGTAGTTGCCTAGAGCATTGTTTTGACTCGCAATTACTAGAGCTCCATTTGATAGTGCTTCAATTATTTGTGATCTTGAAGTTGTTTGTGTACAGCTTAATCCATATGTGCTTGCTGCACCCGGGAACAGTGACCAATATGAACCGCCATCACCAGGCATTACATGACCATTTCTGGTTGCATAGTTTGCCATCTCAATAGGTGTTACATTTTGATCCGTCATTGAACTTAAGACCATCGCCATCGAAGTAGGGCCGCACCCATTAGCTGCAATTGTACCTAGCCATCCATTACCGTATGCTGCACTTCCCCAAGGCTCTTCCCTTTGATTGTAGTATACGATATTGCCGTCAAAAGGTCTGAAGTTTGCATCCGGAACATAGTTTCTTCCGGAAGTGTCAACTGATGAAAGTCCTGCAGTTTCACTTACAAGTGCTTCTGTTGTTGCTGCACTATTAGCCAGTCTTTCTCTTTCAGCTGCAGCTGCAGCTTCTGCTGCTTCTCTTTCTCTTGCTTCAGCTTCTGCTCTAAGTCTTGCTTCTTCAGCTTCTCTGTCAAGTCTTTCTTGTAGCTGAACTTGAAGTTCTGAAATCTGACTATTTAAATCAGCTACGAAATTTTCTAATCTGGAAATTTCGTTAGCTGCCAGATCTTTATTATTTTGAATAATTGCTATAATATCTTTTTGATCATTTATGGAGTCCATTAATTGAGCTTCTTTAACTTTGTAGTTATCCATTAAGGCGTCACGTGTAGCTTTTTCACCTTTTAGATTAACTATTACCACATCGAGCTCTTTTTTGGTTTCCTTCATTTCTTCTATAAGATTTTTGTCGTAATCAGCTACAGCTTTCATAGTTGTAAGCTTTGATAAGAAGTCATCGACATTATCAGATGATAACAGTACAGATATGTATCCGCTATTTCTGTTCTTATACATTACATCAAGACGTTTTTTGAACACATCAATTTGTTCGTTTAGTTTGAGTTCAAGCTCAGTCTTTTTCTTTTCATTCTCAAGTATAGAAGCTTCAAGTGCATCTATTTCTGCTTGTAGTGCTTCAATCTCTCCTCTTAATTCAGAGATTTGTCCGCTTAATACATCAAGTTGACTAAAAGCATATTCTAAGTCTGCATTTGCTCTTTCTATTTCATATCTTTGATTTTGTATTAATTGATTGGCATTTGAGATTTCGCCTTGTTTTTCCTCGATCTGCTCAAGTTCGGTTGCGAATACATGCACCCCTCCTGATAGCAGTATCGAGCCGGCCAAAGCTAAAGCTATTGCCTTCTTTCTATTAAAAAACTTCAATTCATTTGTCCTCCATCCCTTATACTCTGAGATACTTCTTGAGTGAAAATACCGAGCCAACGGTTCCAATTACTACACCCAGAGTACAAAATATTATTAACAAGTCGGTTCTAAGCACCGGTGGTGATATAAGGTTGCTTGATATCAGTGTATAAATTCTTTCGTTAAATCTCTCATAGACAAAAATATAAGAATAACTTATCACCAGGAAAGCAACCAGTGCACCAATTAAGCCAAAAATAATCCCTTCAATCATAAATGGTCCACTTATCATTCCATTTGATGCACCTACGTATTTCATAACTTCGATCTCTCTTTTTCTAGCTATAACGGTTAACTTAACCGTATTTGATATAACCAGAATTGAGATAACTATAAGTATAAGAACTACGATAAGTCCACCAACTCTTACATAGTTTGCAATTTTAATTAATTTATCTACAGCATCTTGATAATACACCACATTACTTACACCGTCAATAGATTTCCCATGTTCTACTATACGATGTGAATCCTCAATGTTCTCAACCGAAACTAGAAAGGACCTTTCTAGTGGATTGTCTGCTTCTAAGCCTTCAAGTATATAGGCATCCTCGCCCCATACTTTTTTCATTTCTTCAAGCGCATCTTCTTTATTTTTATATCTTATATCTTTAATTCCATTTAAGGAACTAAGTTCATTTCTAATCTCTTCTACACGTTCTTCCGAAAGCTCATCCTTTACATAGATTTCAACCTCATCTACTTTGGTTTGGATGTCGCTAAGGAGCATGTTCATAGTTAAAGCTGTAATAAGTACTATTCCTAAAATAATAGATACAGCTGCTATTGACACTATGGATGCAAAACCCATAGATTTGTTCTTCCAAACACCGGATAATCCTGTTTTAATAACGGTAAAAAACTTTCTAATTTTTTTCATAGATAAGTACCTTCTTTCTCATCTCTAATTATTTTTCCTTTTTCGAGATGAATTACTCTTTTTTTGAGCTTATCTACAATTTCATTTGAATGAGTAACCATTATTACAGTAGTACCGGCTTCATTTATCTTTATTAAAGAATCCATAATCTCCCAAGATGTTTCAGGATCGAGGTTTCCGGTTGGCTCGTCAGCTATTAGAATCTTTGGATTGTTTACCATGGCTCTTGCCATGGATACTCTTTGCTGCTCTCCTCCTGAGAGTTGAAGTGGATAAGATTTTTCCCTATCACTTAAATTAACTAAATCCAAAACTCTTTTTATGGATTTTTTTGATTCTTTATTTGAAACACCGAGTATATCCAGTGCAAATTTAACATTTTTATATACATTTCTATCTTCAAGTAATCTAAAATCTTGAAAAACAACTCCTATATCCCGTCTAATAGCAGGAATTCTTCTAGCTCTTAAGTAGCTGATATCCTTATTATTAAGTATAATCTTACCGGAAGTGGGATCTTCTTCTTTTAATATGAGTTTAATAATCGTTGTTTTTCCGGCACCTGAAGGTCCAATTAAAAAGACGAACTCTCCGTCTTCAATTGTAAATGAAACATCATCAAGTGCATCTATTCCTTTAGTATACTTCTTACTAACATTTTTAAATTGTATCAGATTAAATCACCTACACTTCTTAAGATTAATTATAGCATATTCATCGAATTTTTCACCTATTTAAGCTTAAAAGTTACAAATATGTTACAAATGTAAAAAATTTGCAACATTTTTAATAAATAGATTCAGTCTACATAAATCACATAATAAATTAATATAATATATTTTAAAAAATAAGTTTTAATTTCATATAGATATAGATATAACTTGGGTATTATATATATATAGATAATTGTTTATCTTTACAATTTACGGTATTAATAATATACTATTTAAGGGTGGTTGTTATGAATAAAAATGATTTAAGAAAAAATTTGAAAGAAGCTAGATTATCCCTTACGCATACTCAAAGGAAAGAATTAAACGATGCAGCATACAAAAACTTAATTTCTAGTAAAGAGTATGCAGATTCAAATGATATATTTGTTTTTATTAGTTTTGGGACCGAAATCGATACTCATCGACTTATAAAAAAAATGCTCAGTGACAACAAAAATGTCTACATCCCTGTAACACCCAAAGGTGCAAAAAAAATGAAATTAAGTAGACTTAAAGAATTTAACCACTTAGTGGTTGGGCATTACTGCATTTTGACACCGGAACCCGAATATTTGGATTTTGTTGATCATAATGTTGTAGATCTTGTTATAGTTCCCGGTCTTGCATTCGATAAAAGAGGATATAGAGTTGGATACGGCGCAGGGTATTATGATAAGTTTTTCGACGACCTGGATGTAAATCCTAAAAAAATTGGATATGCATTTAATTTTCAGATTATTGATGAAGTACCAAACGATGAATACGATATACCGGTTGATAGAGTAATTACTGAACTGGCTTAGATTTGGAGGAATGAACATGCAAAGAACAATAGGAACATCTGCATATGGACTAAGAACACCTATAATTAAAAAGGGAGATGACCTTGTAAGTATAATTACTGAATCCACTTTAGAAGCACTAGAAGGTAATTCTCTTTCATTGAAAGAAATGGATGTGCTTGCTATAACGGAATCTCTACTGGCTAGAGCACAAGGAAATTACTGTACCATAGAAGATATAAGAAATGATATAGAAAATAAATTTAACGATTCAATAGGCATACTATTTCCTATCACCAGCAGAAATAGATTCTCAATAATCCTAAAAGCGATAGCAAGTACTAAAAAGAAGATAACCATATTTTTAAATTACCCTAGCGATGAAGTTGGAAATAGACTTATGGACACTGAGGTACTTTCTGAAAATGGAATAAATATATATACAGATACCTTTACCGAAGAGGTCTACAGAGAACTTGTCGGTGGGTCTTATAAGCATCCTTTTACCGGATTGGACTATGTATCCTTATATAAATCTTTTGCAGTAAATGATAATATAGAAATATTTCTATCCAATAATCCATTAGACATTTTGAATCATACTCGTGATATATTGGTTGCAAATATACATGATAGACAGAATTTAAAAAGCGTTCTTAAATCAAATGGAGCGAATATAGTACTCGGCTTGGATGATATCATGACTGAATCAATAAATGGTTCCGGTTATAATCCTGAGTACGGGCTTTATGGTTCCAATCTGGCAACGGATTCATCACTCAAGCTTTTCCCTAGAAACTCAGATATATTTGTACACGAAGTTCAAAAAAGTATTTTTGAAAAAACCGGTGTAAAAATAGAAGTTATGGTTTACGGTGATGGCGCTTTTAAAGATCCTATTGGTAAGATTTGGGAGCTAGCCGATCCGGTTGTGTCTCCAGGATACACTTCAAACCTTGAAGGTACACCTAATGAATTAAAATTAAAATACATAGCGGATACTGAACTAACAGAGTTAGATGGTGAATCAGCTATGAGTGTTATGAAAGAAAAAATAAATGCAAAAACAAAAAGCAGTCCCGGTAGCAATGCCGCACTTGGAACTACTCCTAGAAGGCTGACTGACCTGCTTGGTTCACTAGCAGATTTAGTAAGCGGTTCAGGAGATAAAGGCACACCTGTTGTACTTATTAAAGGATACTTTGATAACTTTGCAAGCAATTAAAAAACCTGTCAAATGACAGGTTTTTTTCATATGTACTATAATTTAAACGACACCCTTAAAGCATCTTCTACTCTTCTCATTACATCTGCATCAAATCTTCCAATTTTTTCCCTAAGCCTTTTCTTATCTATAGTCCTAATCTGTTCTAATAGAACTACTGAGTTTTTAGGAAGTCCATAGCTACTTGATGTAATATCAACATGAGTGGGTAGTTTAGCTTTATTTACTTGCGAGGTAATTGCGGCGATGATAATCGTAGGACTATACTTGTTCCCGACATCGTTCTGTACTACGAGCACAGGTCTTACGCCGCCTTGTTCTGAACCGATAACAGGGCTCAAGTCCGCATAAAACAAATCTCCTCTTTTAACTTTCAAATTTTATCACATCCTAACATAAATAGGTAAGCTATTAATAATCTAAATAACTAATAATATTAACGGTTCTACCACCATTAATATAAACCCTTGGCACCCTTCTATTAATACCTGAGAGTACTTCATAACTTATTGTATCACAAATATCAGCAATTTTTCCAATATCCGGCTCATTATTATTTGGATCACCAAATATAATTGCTTCATCTTCCGGCTTAACTTTGATTCCTGTTACATCAACCATTACTTGATCCATACATACCCTACCCACTACAGGACACATATGTCCGTTTATCATGATTGAACCCTTATTAGACATAAGCCTTGGTAGTCCATCCGCATAACCTATACCTATTGTTGCTACTTTCATCTCATCTTCAGCAGTAAAAGTTTGACCATAACCAATTGTCTCACCTCTACTTACTGTTTTAACATGAGTTACAACTGATTTTAAAGTCATAACCGGTTTTAGATTATGCTCTACCTTTGCCTTTACAAATGAAGACGGAAATATTCCATAAAGACCTATTCCAAGTCTTACCATATCCTCTCTATAATCATACATCAAAAGCGCAGCATCGTTGTCCACATGCTTAATGTCAAATACTACACCTTCATTTTCAAGTTTTTCCACCATATCCATAAAAGCTTTAAATTGTATTGGAGTATAGTTATTGTTCGCTTCATCTGCTGCTGCAAAATGAGTGAATACACCTTTTAGTTTTAAAAACTCAAGGGAATGTATCTTTTTAATTTCCTCCACAGCTCTATCATCAATTCTAAATCCTATTCGACGCATACCTGTATCAAGCTTTATGTGAATATTGTAAACCATGTTTAGTTCATTACAAATCTCATTTAGTCTAAGAGCCTGGTCGTACGAATATACAGTTGCTTCTATTCCATTTTTAATAGCAGCTGCTTCAACCCCGGTGGGTAATGCAGTCATTATCATAATCGGAGATTTGATTCCTGCGTGTCTAAGCTCTAAGCCTTCTTGCAATGAGGATACAGAAAAATAATGAGCTCCTTCTCTTTCGAGAGTTTTTGATACCTGGATCGCACCATGTCCATAAGCATTAGCTTTTACAACACAGCTAATATCAGTATTAAAGCAAAGCTCTTTTAATACTCTATAATTATATATTAAATTGTCTAAGTTAATCTCCGCCCAAGTCGGTTTTGTAATTATTTCTTGCATCTATTATCCTCTTATACTTAATGGCTGAACTTAATGAATCAATTATATCGCTTGCAATTACTGAATCCTCGCCCAGTTCATATGCTGCACAGTCACCAGCAAGTCCATGCAGATATACTCCAAGTACTGCGGCATCGTAAAGCTTATAACCCATACCTGCAAGTGAGGTAATGGCGCCGGTTAAAACATCTCCGCTCCCTGCAGTTGCCATCCCTGAATTCCCGGTTTTGTTAATGTAATATGCATCACCATTTGTTACTATGGTTTCATGGCCCTTCAAAACCACTATAATATTATATAACTTTGATATCGACATTGCAACATCAAGCCTGTTTTCCTGGACATATTCTACATCTTTTTCAATTAATCTAGCCATTTCAAGTGGGTGAGGAGTAATACACGCATTATATCCTCTTAAGATATCGAGTTTTCCGGATAAAGCATAAAGTCCGTCAGCATCCACAATAATACTGACATCCTCTCTTAGTATACCGCTTAAGATCTTTGGTATATCTTCACTTCTACCAATTCCCGGCCCAAAAGCATAAGCATCAAATTCATTAACCATATTTTTTAACTCAGTTGTAGAGGAATACGTAAAATGTCCCAATCCATTATCAGGTGCAGACTTTACTATGTTTTCAACACTTTTTATCTGAGCAATATCAGATATACTTTCAGGGACAATAGTATATACTATTCCTGAACCCGTTCTAAGAGCAGCGTAACTACTTAGGATTACTGATCCAAGCATCCCCTTTGAAGCTCCGATAATACCTATCTTACCATAAGATCCTTTATGACTCTCCATAGGTCTTGAAAAGAGAACCGGAAGATTGGGACCGGTGTCAAAATTACAAAAAGGAGGTAAAATACTCTTTGCTTTTGCAATGGCAACTGCATATTCCTTTTCATGTGAAATGGAAATCTCGAAGTCCATGAGTCCGTACTTATCGGCAATTTGTCTCCCTTTTTCTGACAATACACAGTACGGTTTACCCTTTTGATCTCTCAATATAATTATATCTTTAAAAGATAATTTACCTATCCCGGTACCAAAAACCTTTGACACAGCTTCTTTAGCAGCAAAAGATCCGGCGATTCTCTGCTCATTATTTATCTGAGTACCAAGCTGCTCTATTTCTAATCGGTTGAAAATCCTTTTTAAAAATTTATCATTTTTTAAAAGTGCGTCTATCCTGGAAATTTTTACTATATCTATACCAATCATAATTCCTTAACTATCCTGCTTAACCTATTTAACACTTCTGTTTTTATATGCTCCTCATCCACATCCAGTTTTCGATCTTCCATAATGACTTTACCATTAACTATGACTGTACATACATCGGATGCTTGTGCAGTATATACAACCATTGAAATCAAGTCGTTTGCAGGAGTTAAGTGAGTTGCACTCAAATCTATAAGAGTAATATCTGCAAGCTTACCCTCTTCTATACTCCCCAAATCCTCTCCCATGCCAATGGCTTGTGCTCCGATTTTTGTTGTCATTTCAAGTGTTTCGTATGCAGTCATGGATTTAGGATCACCACTTACAGCTTTAGCCAAAATGGAAGCAAGATGCATCTCCTCAACCATGTTTAGATTATTGTTTGAAGAGGCACCATCCGTTCCTAATGCTACTTTTACACCATGACTTTTCATTTCACTAACTTTAGCAAATCCGGAAGCAAGTTTTAAATTACTAGATGGATTGTGTACAACATGAACCCCCTTGTCGGCAAGTATTGTCATATCTTCTTCGTCTATATGAACGCAGTGTGCAGCTATTGTTGGGACCTCAAAAAGCCCCAGTTCATTAACGTATGTAATCGGTGATTTTCCAAAATCCCTGTATGCATTGTCAACTTCTGTTTTAGTTTCTGATAGATGGATATGAATACCTAGTTCGAGTTCTTTAGCAAGCTCGACTAATTTTTTTAAATGGTCAGCACCTACCGTATAAGGAGCATGCGGGGCGATCATTACCTTTAATAAATTGTCTCTATTATGGTAATTTTTATAGATCTCTCTGTAAGATTCAATTCGCTTTTCAGAGTTTGCATCTTCAATATATCCCGGTGTTAGTACCCCTCTCATTCCGATTTCAAGTGCCGCATCCGCAACCCTATCCATCTCAAAATACATATCAACAAAAGTTGTACAACCCGATTTTATTAGTTCGATCATAGATAATTTAGATGCATAGTAAATGTCCTCAGCATTTAGCTTTGCTTCAAAAGGCCATACTTCATCCTGAAGCCATGACATTAGATCCAGGTCATCAGCATAGTTCCTTAGCATACTCATGCCTAGATGTGTATGTGCATTAATAAGTCCCGGTATAGCTAGTTTGTTTTTACCGTCGATGACTTTGTCAGGCTTAAAGTCATTAAGCTCTTCTCCCACATGTACTATTCTTTCATCTTCTATATATATGCAAGCATTTTCTATCACCCTGCCAACTTCAGTCATAGGGATTACTGCAATATTATTGATTTGGATTTTCATTAAACTTCGGCCTCCTTAGCCAACCTCTGTCTAAATCTTCTGTAGTCTTTTTCCCGGATATACATCGGTGATTCAACTTCAAGCATAAACTCTGTAACCAGTCTTTCTAAAAGTCTCATATTATTGAGTGAGAAAAAGTCGGCATTATACTCTTGACAAATATATTCAAAAACTTCTTCGACCAGTCTATTTATGATTAAGTCCGCTTCCTTATCTTCTATTTCAAATTTCTTAACGGCTTGCCTTACTCTATATATTATTGTAAACACGATATATTCTATAAAGTTTATAAACTCTGCGGCTTTGTCGCCACCTTCAAGTTCAAAAATAATAGAAAGAATTAAATTCCACTTTAGGTCAAGGTTCATAATACTCTCAATACCTTTCCCAAATTTTTCACAGAATTGTCCCTTCATTATATTTAGCTGTCCAAGCTCAATATAATCACCAAATACCAAGTCGAGTTTACTTACCTCATTTAATCTATTCATTAATTTTACAAAATATTGAGACTCTTCAAGCTCCCTAGCATAATGAGCCTTAGCAAATATATAATCTACTATTAAATCAACAGGTTTTCTAAAATCAAGAATTATTCCGGTATTTGCTTTAAACCTCATCACAAAAATATCATGTATCAATTTTGAAACAAGCTTTTTAAGCTGGTTTTTCGTAACCTCTAAATCATTTTTTTCCATATCGTAAAGGTGATTATAAACAACCATCAGCTGAGTGTCTACCATCTCCAGATTATCCTTTATGGAGTACATCATTTCTCTAATAAAGTCTTCAGTTACCACATAAGAAAAATTCTTGTATAGTATTCTATGGTCGATATCTCCCCAAAAAATATTGACGAATGATTTTATCTGGAGCTCAAAATGAAACATTTGCTCATCAGTTTTATATCTTCCATCAATTTTATAAATTTCAAAGCCATTATGTTGTTTTTGTGGTTGAGATTCTCTTATTCTGAGTTGAATTTCAGAACAGTCTTTGCTATGAAAGTAACCTTCGGTATCCTGTGCATCAAAAATGTTTACTAGAGACTCATATATACTCGCTTCATCTCTAATAAACCTACACTCAACTCTAATTCCTATTAAATCTGCCATCTTATCGATTACAGTCTCAGGTGTTCTATATCTTAAAAAATAATTTTGTCTAAGTATCTTTTCTTTTAAACTGTCTTCTGACTTAACCCTTTTACTTATGTTTAAAAATTTATCATCCTCTTCAAAGATGTTCAAAAAATATTCTTGAACAATCTCTGCTACATCTTCTATTTCAGATCTTTTCTCTCTCAATTGATTCAAGGTTTCATCAATAAAATCAAATACTTGAAGCTTCAAGAGTACCACCATCCTTATTTACTTTATT
>JAEZWM010000068.1 GCA_023443025.1 Bacillota bacterium | reverse complement strand
AAAGTTCTACTTCAATGGATTTTACTGGAGCTTTCATAGCTTTTCCGTCACTACCTAACCATTCTTTCTCTACCTTCACATTTCTTGTTGGCGGTATCATTGGTGTCCATGAATCTTGTTTGGTGTTTGTGATTGTAAAGCCATCTTTCATTGAGCCTTCTACTTTCACTTTATACCAGTTTCCATTGAGTTTAATAGTGTTGTCCTCTACGCCCACTTCTTGAACTGTGTAATTAATCTTATTTCCTTCTTTATATTCTTCTAATCCTTTAAATGAATCTGTCCAGTTATTTGATTCACTCAAAGTAAGTGTTTTTTCTGTTTCTATTCCATCAGCGAATAATTTTACTTTTATATTCTCAGGTCGATTATTATTCTGATTATTATCATTCTCCCAAGCTTTTGTCACCGGTATATCAATTCTTTTTACATCATTTTTAACAATTATAATTTGTTCTTTCTCACTATCTGAAACTGTGAACTCAATCTTTTCCTTATCTAGCTGATATGGAAATGGTACAGATTTTTCTTCCAGATAGTAGGTTTTTCCTACAAATAAATCGCGAAGAATTAATTCTCCATTCCTATTTGTTTTTAGTCCTACTTTTAAAAGGTTATTTTCATGACTATATAAATCAAAGACTGTATCTGCTATTGTAATATTTTCGTTATTAGCGTTTACTTTCTTAATAAGGATATCTTTTTTAGGATAAGAGACAGATACTTCAACTTTCAAAGCCTCAGTGAAAGTTGCTCCTTCATTAAGTGAATATGCAAAAGAATTAAAAGCCTTATCCTGATCTTCAATCCTTGGATTATCTTCAATCTTATTGTGAGTAACAATTGTACATGTTTCACCAACATTGATTTTTTGTCCAGTCTTTAGCACCGCCTTAATCATAGTCACTTTGCTAAAATCATCTATATTACTTTGCCAATTAGCCTTTTTATTAGCTTCAAGGGTGTCCTTAACAGCATCTGTACTATAGTAAAAATCGAATTTTTCATGAGATTCAATTGACTGCAAAGGAGTTGTGAATTTTGATCCCCTAGATGGGTATTCTCCTGCTTGATTGGCTACAATTGATTTATCCCCTTTATAAGGTAAAACATCTATTATCGTAAGTTTTTCAATCGCTTTAGTTGAGTTATTTTTAAAATACCATCGATAATCTATCTCGTCTCCTATTTTAGCCCTTGTGCCTAGAGCAGAAGCGTATTTAGAATCGGCATCTGTACGTAATTTCACTTCCTTATATGCAGAAAGGACAAGTGGTGGATAGACAGTAAATGAAGTAGAACATAAATCTGTGAATCTATTTGGTATCTCTGAACGGTTATCTACAGAATTTGTAATGCCCTGCCATATTCCAGAAGGGTTATCAAATTGCAAAATACCATATTGCATTTGATCAACTACTTCTACTTTGTTATTATCAATGGCAAGTCCAGCATAAATTTTATATGACCCTATATCTAGACGATTGCTCACCTTAAATTCTAGTGTATAATTGTTTTGCATACTGCTAACTACACTAGTCCCTGTAGGAATTTTAGTCTCCGCTGGTTTTGCTATAACTAAATTATATCCTTCTTGATAGCCTCTAATAATTCGCATTTGGCTAAAAATTTCAGGATTTTCTATAGGTTCTAGACCGTCAGGAACCAAGTAGTATAGATTCGCATTTTCTGGATTTATAGATGGAAAACTATCTCCATTTCTCGTGTGAGTATAAGATAGATAGGTCTTAACTGTATCTCCCACATAAAAGAAACTTCCGTTGCTAACCGATACGCAATTAGATCTACGAATTTCATTGTAGTTAAGATACTTGTAGGTATCAGTGTCTGCACTTACAGTAGATTTATTTGTTGCCGATTCATTATCTGTTGAAAGTTTTTTATATGTTATTTCATAATTGGTTCTGGACCTATCATCATATGAACTTAATCCTTTTGCATTTTCAGAATAACTAAGACTAGGTGTTTGATTGTTTTCTAACTTACTCTTTAAATCCTGAACAGCTTGCTCCCTAAAATCTGCAATAACATCTGTTGCTAATACATACTTAAACTTATCAACTTCTGCTTTATCATTTAAAAGTACACCACCAGAAGGATACTCAAATTCAATGGTCTTATAATCTGATCCTTGAAACTTAAAATATTCTCCTTCTCCATTGAAACCAACGGGAACAGAATCAGTTAGCAAAACTTTACTTCCATCATATTTTATTCCATAGGCTTTTGTCCCTTCTACTTTAGCAGTAAAATTTGTAATCTCTTCTTCTGTTAAACCACTTGTCTGCAAGTTAAGGCGAATCTCACTAGGATAGGTATAACCTGTAACATCTGTCTGCGTAGAAGCGATAAGTAGCTTAGGGTCATTTTCATCTTTTGAATTATTAAACGAAAAATATGAGATGGCCCTATGGAAAAACTTCATCCTAAAATTTGATAAAAGACTCTCATCATAAGGAAGATAAACACTCCTATCTGTGCTTAAGGTCTTATATCGACCATCAATCAATGTTTGAGATCGAGTAGTGTTAATAGATGCATAAGCACCTGGCGAAGAAGGTGCTTCTTTAGGAGCATAAAATGTCCTTCTAGAGTTCCAAGTTTTAGGTGCAATATCTGTCTTAATAATTCCATTTTCAACTACACTCAATGTATAGTCAAGTTTAATTTCTTTTGTATTTGAAGAGCTGGGGTAATCCGATAAGTCCAGTCCTCCTAAATCTACAGTTGCTGTCAAAGATTGAGAGCTTACTTGGTCTCGCTTTATATCTTTATAATAAGAGTCCGTCTCATCATCATAAGTCCAGGTATTATCAGGATTTATCAAAGTTAATCCTTCTGGAATCTTAACACTCACCCTGCGATCTCTAGGATCATTATAATTATATGTTGGTGTATTCACATAATTAGGCGGAAAGCTATAGTTAGTTCCTGCGTTGACAATAAATTCTTCGTTTACTTTTTCTTTAATATTAACAGAACTATAAGTGGTACTGCTAGGATTTTCAATCTCTCCCTTTCCTTGAACTTGCAAGAAGCTCTCGCTTAGTTTATTCCCCTCCGCATTGTAAAACTCTTGCTTAATGGTAGTTTCAGATTGATTAGCAGTTTGGCGTGGAATCAGGCTCACATTAAGAGGAGTTGCCGCATTATACCCGCCTGCCAGAGTTTTGTAACTGGTCTTAATAATATAGTCTGTCTCCGTTTCATAGATGCTTAGATCTTTAAAGGTATCAAACAAAGTATTAACATCTGATTCCTTAGGCTTGGAGAATTTATCTTTTGGTAGTGAAATCTGAGTATAGGAACCTTCTTTTAAAATAGTTGTGTTCCCAGATAAGGCTACCAAATTATATAAGTTAATCATTTGTCCCCCATAAAATGAAGTAACGCTTGGGTTGGCATAGCGAATTTCACTTGAAAAATTTATAGTGTCGTCTGAGTCACTCACCATAGAATCATCTTTTTCGGGGTCACTACTATCTGGATTAGACTGTAATATCTCCTTATAATCATTATCTTGATTAGTCTCACCATTTGAAGATTTTTCATCAGGGTGATTCAATTCCTTATCTTTCTCCGATAAAGAGGTTTTCCCTTCTCTTTGATTCAAGCTTTCTATTTCCTCATTCACTTCTTCTGTTTTATTGCTTACATTAAGATTCTTTTCATTTTCTGTAGCGTCTATGTCTGTTTCGCTACTACTTTCAGTCAATGAAGCATTTGTATCTGCAGCATAGGCTAAGCTTGATATCGTAGGCAATAAACTACTTAACAATAAAACAAACGCTAAAAGAAAACTTAATAGTTTCTTTTTCATGTTCTTTCCTCCTATTTATTTTACTTATTATCATATTTAAAAAGAAGGGGACTAATAATGTCACCAGCCCCTTCCTTTTACTAATCTTTTTTCTTTTTTATAAAAATAAATCCTGTTGCTAGCCATAATAAAGGTAAGTAATTTACAGATGTGACTACACCTGTTTTTGGAATTTCCTTACCCGTATATTTTTTTGGCTCTGGGTTTGGTTCTGGTTCTGGGTTTGGTTCTGGGTTTGGTTCTGGGTTTGGCTTTTCTTTATTTGTTAAAGTAATCTTAAAAACTGTTGAATCTTGAGTTGAAAAATTATCTTCCTGTGTTATCGGAGAACTTTTCCATAGGTAATCATCTGTTAACTCTCTGATATGAATTAATTTTTCTATAGGTACTTCATTCACATTTTATGGAAGCTCTTTCAACGTTACTGAATAGTCGTTTTCTTCATTTAACCATAACTCCTCGATGATCCATTCCTGTTCTGTGCCATCTTCCAGCTTTCTTTTACCATAAACTTGAACTTTTACTGGTTTTTTTTCTAAACCTTCTTGCCATTCCTTTATAATGCTAAGTTATTTTAAAGGGTTCTCATTGTCTCCAAAGATAATGCTACCATTCGATCCAAATCCTCCTCCTCTATTTGACTTATTCCCAATGACAAATAGGCTGGCAAAAGACTTAATAACTTCTTCGTTTTTTTCTGTATTTATCACCTTGAGAGATACATTGTCCTCTATATTTTTTAGAACTTCTTGGAAAATTGGATTATTTTCATCATATCTGTCTGGATACCCGTCTTTAACCCAATCTATTTTCGAGCCGTTAGGAAGGCGACTCGGTAAAGTTGCAAAATAAAGCACTTCTTCATCTTCTTTTTCTTTTATTTCACTTTTAAATTCATCAGCTGCCGCTTCAGCAGAATTTTCATAGAAAAAAGCTCCGTTTTCTGCAAAGAACTTCGCATCTCCTGTTGGACAGAACCACGCTCCGCCTCCACTTCCATTAGTCATGAAGAATTGTGATCCATTAATGATAATCGGACTTAAGCTGTAGCTTCCTGTTGCTTCGTTATGTCCGATAAAAGCATTCCTTACTTTTAAAACATAAGGGACACTAGCTACATAAACTCCGCCACCTTGTAGTCCTGCTTCATTGCCTTGAATTAAACCTGCATTTAATTCTGAATTTAAATTGGCGATATAAATACCTCCGCCTAATGAACCGGCTTTATTGTTTTTAATCATCCCGCCGTTCATTATGAATTTGGCAGGAAAAACTTCACTCCATCTTTCAATTGACGTTTTAGCAAAATATTTTTTATCCAGCCCTTCAGTATACCCGTCATAGGTTAGAACAGCTCCCCCATGACCTGGAGTAACGTTATTGCTAATCTCACCCGCATTCATGGTAAATTTAGCATTACCATAGACATAAACTCCGCCTGTACCGTTAGTGTCTTGTCTCCAACCTCCACTATATTTTTGTGTGTAAGGCTTTTTGTTGTCTCGTATTTTTCCACCATTTAGTTCAAGAGTAGCAAGCTTGTATTTTTCTTCATATTCCTTTAGCTCATCTTCCACTTTTTCTCCACTCTCACGCACCGAAATAGATGAAACATTAGAATCAACGCTTCCAATATATACGCTGGCACCGTTAGCTTGATTATGATGAATATCCCCATCATTAATAATGATCTTAGCTCCATTGTATCCTGCAAGAGCGCCTGCCTGTGTATGGTTATGATAGGTTTCAATATTACTATTGTGGTGAATCACACCACCATTGATGGTCACTTGAGCGCCATCTCTAGCTAAGATACCTGTTGAAGAATACCAAACAGAACGATAGTGATTATTTGTAATCTCACCCTTGTTGAAAATTAACTCTGAGTCTTCCCCAGCGCTTACAATCGGCGCATTTAAAGCAGTTTGCCATGATGGATGGTTTTACCATCAAAGTTATCCACCACATAGTTTTTGAAAGTCCCACCGTTAATAACTAGCTTTCCTTCGTTTCGGATGAAGCCTAAACCACTTCTATACTGATTTTTACTTGGCTTTAAAGCTTTTGGATTTGATTTATAAATCTCATCAAGATCCATTGTCTCTTTATCTATACCATTGCCGTCAAAAACCAATTTATTGTCCTCGCTATCAATGATAACGCTGGAACCTTTTGGAATGATAATTACCTCATCTGACAAAGTCGAATCTCTTAAGAAAATTACTTCATGTGTATCGTTTTTTATGGTAATACTTTTGTTGTCTGGAATTCTAATGGTTTCATTAAATTTATATTCACCAGGTTTTAAAATAATTTCAGCAGTGTCCTCTGTGATTCCTAAGATCGAATCTTTCAACCATTGAAAGAGATTCTCTTCGTCTCTTTGCATATTTAAGACTAAGTTCTTATTTGCTTCATCTTCAAAAGCAAGACCATTAAGAAATAGCTTAGACTTAATTTTACTGATTTCATGCTTCCTAACTCCTCCTTTTTTAATTATCTTTTCTTTGAAGTTGATTAAAATTTAGACTTTGCATCAACTGAATATCTTTAAAATAACCAAGAATTTTTGCGTATTTTATAAAAGAATATTCACTATAATTTTATCATATTTATTTTAAAAATCCTACTATTTTAAAATACTTTTTTTCAAGATGCATTAAGTCTTTCAGCTATCTTTAATCTTCTTGAAAATATCAAATTTGACATTTCTGATCTCTCTATCCTTTTCTAAATGATATTTCTTATTTCCCACCGCTCAGCTAAAGCAAAGAAATTTCTAGTAATTCTTTTTTAGTCTACAAAATTCCTCTACTTTTTCTCGACTTCTTCAATGTCTTCTTTTCGCCTTCATCTTTACCAGTATTATTATTTTCTTGATTTTACTTTGCTATGCCAATAAAAAAATGATAAAATAAGTATATAAAAGTAAATGCAGCTTAACGCTTTCTACCTATTGATAATTAAGTAGCAAGCACAGTAAGTGAGTACTCACTTACGAAAAATTGATGAAGCAGAACCTTTATGGACTGCTTCTTTTTTTATCAATTTTACCTTGTTAGGGAGAACCCTAAGACCCCAATATTTTATGATAAGGAGATATACTATGGATAATAGAAAAAGAAATAATCAACTGAAAATATATTTAACAGATGAAGAAAAAGAAATTTTCGAAAAGAAAATGAAACTTGCAAACTGCAAAACTATGTCCCACTTTCTTAGAAAATGTGTATTGGAAAAAGAGATTTATATAGTAGATTTAGAACCATTTAGAAACCTACAATGGTTACTTTCAAATGCTACGAATAATATAAACCAGATTGCAAAAGCAACTAATACAACTGGTGTTATTTACAAGAATGAAATTGAATCAATGAATAAACAGATAGAAAAATTATCAAGAGAAATATGGCATATCCATTCCCTACTTCTTAATAAATCAAAAGAAAGTTCTGGTGATTAGTATGGCAATTACAAAGATACATCCGATAAAATCAACTCTAAATTTGGCAATAGATTACATTACTAAGAGCGAAAAAACTGATGAAAAAATTTTAGTATCTTCATTTAAATGTCACCCAGCTACTGCCCATATTCAATTTATGAAAACACGAGAAGACAATGATACTAAAGGTACAGTTTTGGCTAGGCATTTAATCCAATCTTTTCTACCAGGAGAGGTTGATCCTATAAAAGCTCACGAAATTGGAATGGAATTATGCAAGAAAATTTTAAAAGAAGATTATGAATTTGTTCTTGCAACTCATATAGATAGAGGGCATATCCACAACCATATAATCTTTAATAATGTTAATTACAAGACTGGTAAATGCTACCAATCCAACAAAAAATCTTACCACAAAATCAGGTATCAAAGTGATGAATTATGTAAAGTAAATAAGCTTTCAGTCATTGATGAATATTATGAAGCTTACAAAAGAAAATATAAAACTGCTGGTAAATCTTGGTATGAGTATGACCAAAACAAGAAAGGAAATTCTTGGAAATCTAAATTGCAATTTGATATAGATAGAATGATTAATAAGTCTAAATCGTGGGAAGAGTTTTTAGAAAATATGAAATTTATTGATTATGAAATTAAATTTGGTAAACACATTGCTTTTCGTCATAAAGATAAGCAAAGATTTAGAAGATCGAAGACAATCGGAGAAGATTATACCGAAGAAAAAATCAAAGAAAGAATAGATTTAGCTATTAAAAACAAAGCTAATCCTATTAAAAAACGTGTAGGAAACGTCATTGATATATCTACTAATAAAAAAGCTCAATCCTCTAAAGGTTATGAAGTTTGGGCAAGAAAACACAATATCAAAACAATGGCAGATTCAATAATAATATTAAGAGAACAAGGCATTAATTCCATTACCCAACTCGATGATCTGATCAAAAAATCTGCTGATGATAGACAAGACTTATTAGATAAAATAAAGAAAATTGAAAGTGAAATGAAGAGTTTATCCCAAGATATGGAAAATATAAATACTATAAATAAGTATCGTGAAATCTATAAATACCACAAGAAAAATCCTGAAGATAAGCAATTTGCAGAGGAGTATTATAGTGAACTTTCCGTCTACAAAATAGCTGCTCAAGACATACTAAAGAATTATAAAAAACTACCAAACACAAAAGAAATATTAACGAGACTTGATGAATTGCAAGAAAAAAAGAACACCCTTATGCAAGAGTATTCTTTAAATAAAGAGCAATTTACCGACCTTGTTC
>JAEZWM010000060.1 GCA_023443025.1 Bacillota bacterium | reverse complement strand
GCAAATTTAAGAGACGAAATCAGAAAATTAAAAAGTCAGTTTGGCGTGAAGTAACAATTGTAATAATAGAAGAGGTATAAATTGAGTAAAGATAAAATAATAATTAAAGGGGCGAAGGAGAACAACTTAAAAAACATAGACCTTGAACTTCCAAGAGACAAGCTAGTTGTTTTGACCGGTTTATCCGGTTCAGGAAAATCATCCCTCGCCTTTGATACTATATATGCAGAAGGACAGCGAAGGTATGTTGAGTCTCTTTCTTCGTATGCAAGGCAGTTTCTGGGACAGATGGATAAACCCGATGTGGAGTATATCGAAGGACTTTCCCCTTCGATATCCATAGATCAAAAAACTACGAGCAAGAATCCAAGGTCGACGGTAGGAACTGTAACGGAAATCTATGATTATTTGAGGCTTTTATTTGCAAAAGTAGGAATTCCTTACTGTCCGGAATGCGGTGAAGAGATTAAATCACAATCCGTTGATCAAATGGTAGATATAATAAACAAGCTGCCGGAGAGGACGAGGTTAAAAATCCTTGCACCCATCATTAGAGGGAAAAAAGGTGAGCATGTAAAACTTATAGAAAATATAAAAAAAGAAGGATATAATCGAATCATCGTTGATGAGGTCGAGTACGATCTTATGGATGAAATAAAGCTTGAAAAAAACAAAAAACATGATATAGATGTAGTTGTAGACAGGATTGTCGTAAAAGATGGTATAGACTCGAGGATTAACGACTCTTTAGAAACAGCTCTAAAACTAGCAGATGGAATTGTGAAAGTAGATATAATCGACGATAAGACAATTACTTTCAGTCAAAGACTTGCATGCCCAAACGGCCATATACAGATTGAGGAAGTAGAACCGAGATCTTTCTCCTTCAACAGTCCTTATGGCATGTGTCCTGAATGTAATGGTTTAGGATTTCATTTAGAACTTGACCCCGAGCTGATACTCCCTGATGAGGATCTGTCATTAAACGAAGGAGCAATAGATCCTTTCAGCACATCTAAAGAAGGAACATACTATTATGAGATTTTTAAAGCCATAGCTGAAAATCACAACTTCTCTATGGATGCACCGATTAAAGATGCTCCTAAGAAAATGATAGATGAAATCCTGTACGGAACCGGTAAAAAACAGTTGAGGTTCAGATTCGATTCTCACTTTTCAGGTAAAAGACAATTTGTTGGTCCATGGGAAGGGGTAATAACTAATTTGGACAGAAGATACAGACAAACGGGTTCTGATTATATGAAGGATAAAATCGACGAGTACATGGTAGAAAAAACCTGTTCGAGCTGTCACGGTAGAAGACTGAGACCGGAGATACTATCGATAAAAGTTGGAGATTTAAATATTTCTGAAGTTACTGAACTCGCTGTTTCCAGATCTCTTGAATGGTTTAATGATCTTAAGCTCGATGAGACTAGAATGGCTATTGGTAATTTAGTACTAAAGGAAATCAGAGAGAGGTTAAATTTTTTAAACGAGGTTGGGCTTGGGTATTTAACCTTGGCAAGATCCGCAGGTACACTTTCCGGTGGTGAGTCACAGAGAATTAGGCTAGCAACTCAGATAGGCTCTAGTCTTGTTGGAGTAATATATGTGCTTGATGAGCCGAGCATAGGACTACATCAAAGAGACAATGCACTGCTTTTAAAATCGCTAAGAGGTTTAACTGATATCGGAAACACGCTTATAGTAGTTGAACATGATGAAGAAACGATGAGGATGGCGGACTGCATAGTGGATATAGGACCCGGAGCCGGTATAAACGGTGGTGAGGTTGTATTTAAGGGATCATATAAGCAAATTCTTAAAGCAAAAAACTCGATAACAGGTGATTATTTATCGGGAAGAAAGTATATTCCAATACCCAAAAGTCATAGGAAAAAATCAGGCTCATTAAAGATAAAAGGGGCAAGGGCAAACAATCTAAAAAATATTGATGTAGAGGTACCGCTAGGTGTATTCACTTGTATAACCGGGGTTTCGGGATCCGGTAAGAGTAGTCTTATCAATTCAATTCTTCAAAAAGGTCTTTCAAGAAAACTTTACAAATCCAAAGTCAGGCCCGGTGAGCACGATGAAATACAAGGAATTGAACAGATCGACAAGGTTGTTGAAATCGACCAATCACCAATCGGAAGAACACCAAGGTCTAACCCTGCTACCTATACTAAGGTTTTTGATGGCATCAGAGATCTTTTTGCAATGACTCCTGATGCTAAGATGAGAGGTTATCAAAAAGGAAGATTCAGCTTTAATGTCAAGGGTGGTAGATGTGAAACTTGTAAAGGTGATGGAACCATAAAAGTAGAGATGCACTTCTTGCCTGATGTATATGTACCTTGTGAAGTTTGTAAGGGTAAGAGATACAATAGGGAAACACTTCAAGTTAAGTATAAAGGAAAAAACATTGCTGATGTACTTAACATGACAATTGACGAAGCTACAGTATTTTTTGAAAATATACCTTCAGTTCATAAGAAATTGAGCACTTTATTAGATGTTGGTTTGGGATATATTAAACTCGGACAGTCCTCTACCGAGCTTTCCGGTGGAGAAGCACAGAGGGTCAAGCTTGCAGCGGAATTAAGTAAGAGACCAACAGGCAAAACCATCTATATACTTGACGAGCCAACCACCGGTCTTCACACAGCGGACATCCATAAGCTAATACATGTTCTGGACAGATTGGCTGATGGTGGAAATACTGTAGTGGTAATAGAGCATAACTTAGATGTTATAAAAACCGCTGATCATATCATAGATTTAGGTCCTGAAGGTGGCGATAAGGGTGGTACAGTTGTATGTTCCGGTACACCTGAAGAAGTTGCTAAAAATCCAAATTCATATACGGGACAATTCTTGAAAAAAGAATTTGAAAGAGAAGAATCATTTAAAAAATCAAAGCGCAAAAGATAACTTATATACATCACATATCTATGATGATATTTGTAAATGTGATAAAATATAATTTAGATCCGACCTTAGAGGTCGGTTTACATAATAGGAGTTGATTATATGATACTTTTATCAAATAATGATGCTTTCAGATGGCATGAATACTTAGAATGCTACTTAAAGGGATACTTTTATGAAAGCGACAATAATCACAAAGAAAAAATAGACGATTTATTAAAAATTGAAGATATAAATGGTTACATCAGTTACTTAAGAAGCCTTAATGGTGAATTCTCAATGCTAAGAGAGACTGATGATTTTATTGTTGCTGCGGTTGATTTTAATAGAAGCTTTCCACTTTATTATTCTCAATTAAATGGCGAATTTATTGTAACTGACAGCATTAAAACCATTTTGAATTTGATCAAAGAACCTATAGTAGACGATATTGCAGTTAGAGAACTAAGGATTTCAGGAACTACTTTTGGCGATAGAACTCTATATGAGAATATCAAGACTCTCGGTTGCGGTGAGTTATTGTTTTTTGATAAATCAAATAGTGAACTCATAGTTAAAGAATACATGGATTTTGATAGAGAGCCATTTTCCACTGATTCGTTATCCGAGTTAGTAGAGCAGATGAATCAAATATATACTAATGCTGTTAAGATGAGTCTTCTGCCATTAAAAGACAGGACCATTGTCGTACCACTTACTTCCGGATGGTGGCAAAGGTTACTTATAGGAAAAATTAAAGAGCTGGGACTTAAAAATGTAATTTGTTATACCTATGGAGGAAGGAACAATCCTGAAGTTCCAAAGGCAAGACAGATTGCCGAGTATTATGGTTATCCATGGCATTTTATAGAGTATGATGGTTTTGAATGGTTTAAATGGTTTACCGGTAATGACTATAAAAAATACAGAGATTATGCTTCACAATATGTCACAGTACCAAATATTCAGGAATATTTAGCTGTAAAATCGCTAAAGGATATGAAAATAGTTCCGGATGATGCAGTTTTTATTAATGTATGCTTTACAGGTGTATTGCGTGGGGATTTACTTCCTAAGATTTTCTTAGATGAGTCTAATCTCGATGAAGATAATTTAAATTATGAAATAATGCGTGAGATAGGGTCTAATCTTAAATGGAATTTACGAGATTATAATCTTATGCCGTCATATCTGGAAGACATCTTTAGACTATATAAAGATGACGAGGAGTTTAAAAACAAATCCATAGTTTGGAAATTCAAATATGCTTATTGGAAAGAAAGGGTAGGAAAACATCTTTCGAATTCCAGAAGAATTTACGAGATGTTTGGATATGTATGGAGAAATATACAATTGGAGGACCATATTATCAAATTTTGGTCCGGTGTTCCAAACGACATGCGATACTTGACCGCCCTACAGCATGAGTACGACATCATCTATAATTCAGATCTATTAGAAGCTGTCGGCATAAAACCTGAAGCGAAGAGAAGAACTCTGGTTCCTAATCTAGAAGATAGATTTAGAGCTAGATTTCCAAAACAATATAGAAGGCTTGATTTTACTAGAAAATCCAAAGCTCTTGACAATGCATATGACGAGCACCCACTACTTTGGTATAATATTATTAGTAGGAGAGAGTTTCAAAGGTTTAAGGAGTCGGTCTCAAATATAATAGGAGTGCAGTCTATCAAATACCTTAGAGACTTTCTAAAGGAAAATGATTATAACTTCTAGTTAATTAGAAAAATAGGGCTGTGTATAAATCTAAACCAGTAAGGTCTTTGCTTGTTAATAGTTTTAACCTGTCCCATAAATACCATTATTATAGGAGTGAAATTATGAAAAAAATTATAGTACCATTAGCAAATGGATTTGAAGAGATTGAAGCGATCTCAATAATCGATGTTCTTAGAAGAGCAGATATTGATGTAACTACAGCATATGTTACAGATAAATCTATTGTTGAGGGAGCACATGGTGTAAGTGTAATAGCAGATAAGAGCATTGATGAATTAGGAAGTCTTAAAGAATATGACGGAATAGTCGTTCCAGGTGGTATGGACGGTGTTAACAATTTAATCGAATCTAAATCTGTGCTAGAAATTATAGCTCAATTTGCAAAGTCCGGAAAACTTGCAGCAGCTATTTGTGCAGGACCGATGGTTCTAGAAGCGGCAAATATACTAGAAGGTGTAAGTGCTACATGTTATCCCGGACTTGAAAATGAACTAAAATCCGCTGATAATTCGGAAGAAATTGTGGTTGTAGATAGAAATATTATTACTTCAAGAGGACCTGCAACTGCTATGTATTTTGCACTTGCTGTAGTAGAGTACCTAAGTGGAAAAGAAGTGAGAAACACAGTTTCAGAAGGACTTCTGTTTAATCTGTGCTGTAAGGGTTAATATGTCTATAAAACTTGTAAACAATAAAGGATTCAAATGGGAAAGACACGGGACCTTATCCATAAAGGGATTTATCGTTAATCCAATTGATGAATATTCTACTGACGAATTAAAATTGGTAAAGAAACTTTTCAAAAATCAATACTCAACTAATGAGTTATTAGATATTCTAAAGAATGCAGACCACATTGTTGAAATCCTTGATTGTATAAATGTATTAAATGGTCAATTTGCTGTAGTGATTGAAAATGAAGACTTTATTTTTGCTGCTGTTGACAATATAAGAAGCATCCCAATCTTCTATAAAGAAAATGGGAATTTAGAAATATCTGATTCACCATATGAATTATTATCCGAAGACGAGAATGTGCCTGATGAGTTTGCTCTATTACAATATGAAATCTCAGGTAATACTTGGGCAAATAGAACGCTGATTTCCGGTATAAACTCGCTTTCAGCCGGAGAGTATCTATTCTATAAAAAGAACTCTAATGAACTCATAGTTGATGAGTATATGCGTTTTAGTTATAGGAATGATTTTGACCAGTCAGAGACAGCTTCGAAAGATAGGATAATAACAGCATATAAAATTGCCGCAAAAAGACTTGCTGCTATTGCAAATGGAGATACTATTATGCTACCTCTTTCAGGTGGCGAAGACTCGAGGATTGTGGCACATACATTAAAGAGTATAGGTTATGAAAATGTAATTTGCTATTCGTATGGACTAAGTAAAAATGCTGAATCCAACCTATCTAAGAGCATTGCAGAATTTCTGGGATATAAATGGATTTTTGCGCCTTTTGATGATTTAGACTGGAGAGAGTGGTATATATCAGATGAATATAGAGATTTTTCTAAATATGCTTCAAACCTTGTATCCACACCACATTTTCAAGATTACCATGCAGTAAAATATTTTAAAGAACATAATATGATTCCCGATAATGCAATATTCGCACCAGGACATTCGGGTGACTTTATACATGGTGATCATATTCCTTCTGTATTTATTAATTCAAAGCATTTAAATATAGATTATATAGCAACTGAATTATTTAGAGAACTTGCAATAAACAAGAAGTTTAATGGGAACAGTAAACAGTTTAAAGATATCATCAATGAGATCAAAAAGGAAATTAGACCGGCAAAAAATGCTAGCCGAAATGATATGATTTCATATTATGAGTTTTTTGACTGGAAAGAAAAGCAGAGTAAAATGATTGCAAACTCTGTAAGGGTTTATGAGTACTTCGGTTATAGATGGCATATGATGCTCTGGAACAGAACCGTGTTTGAAGCTTGGGAGACAGTCGTACCTGAACTTAGATACCATAGGAGACTACATTATAAGATTGTCACGGATATTCAAAGAGATCTAAGGACCGCAATTGGGGTTACAAGTACAGGAAATCCCGATGGCGGATTAAAGAACAAACTTAAAGATTTTATCAGGAAGATGCCACCGAATATTTACAGAAACATATTCTTTAATTATAAAAATAAAAATTTACAAAATGAATACGATGCTCATCATTTAGATTGGTATAAGATAAAAACCAAGAGTGAATTTGACCGCATAAGTTCAGAGTATTCAACTATAAATGGAATTGTATCTAGTGATATGTTAGATAGATTTAAAAGTGATTTTAATTGGAAAGATAACGGAGGTATATAGTATGTCAGAAGTGAGAGTCAGGTTTGCACCAAGTCCAACCGGATACCTGCATATCGGGGGACTAAGAACTGCATTATATAATTATTTATTCGCAAGACAACAAGGTGGGAAATTTATTCTAAGAATTGAAGACACCGATAGAACTAGATTTGTAGAGGGAGCCCTAGAGAATTTAATAAATTCGTTAACTTGGGCAGGTATAGACTATGACGAAGGTGTTTTTTTAGATGATGATGGTAAACTAGTAGAAAGAGGAGACTGTGGTCCTTATATTCAGTCTGAAAGACAAGCTGAAGGAATATACGATGAGTATATAGAAAAACTACTGGAGTCAGGTCATGCTTACTACTGTTTCTGTACTAGAGAAAGACTTGAAAATCTTAGAGAACAACAAAAATCAGATGGTGTAATTCCAAGATATGATGGTCTTTGTAGATCTGTGAGCTTGGAAGAAGCAAAAGAAAGAATCGCAAATGGCGAAGAATATGTTATTAGATTAAAACTTCCACTTAATACAGATATAGTAGTCGAAGATCTTGTAAAAGGCAAAATCGTTATTAATACTAGTGACATGGATGATCAGGTGTTAATTAAATCTGACGGATTCCCAACATATCATTTTGCAGTTGTTGTTGACGATCACTTGATGGGGATAACACATATAGTTAGAGGGGATGAGTGGATTCCATCTACACCTAAACATGTATACCTTTATGAAGCATTTGGTTGGGAAGCTCCGGTTTTTGTGCATCTACCTACCGTATTAAATAAATTTAGAAAAAAACTTTCAAAGAGAAATGACGATGTATCTGTGGATGATTTTATTGAACAAGGATATACTCCTCAGGGCTTGACAAACTATTTAGCACTTGTAGGATGGTCGCCTGAAGGAAATGATGAGATACTGGATATGAATGAGCTAATCAGACAATTTAGCTATGATAGAGTTTCTAAGACAGGTGGTATTTTTGACCGAGATAAATTGAATTGGGTAAATGCTCATTACATTAGAGAGATGTCAGATGCTGAAGTTGCTGAAAACATTAAGCCATATCTATTGGATGCTAAATTAATAGATGAAAGCTATACAACTGAAAAATTAAATCTACTAGCTTCGACCTTTAAAGAGAGTCTGGATAGATTTATGGATATAACAGAACAAGCAAAATTCCTATTTGAAGATGAAATAGAAATTACAGAAGAAGATGCAATAGAGTACTCATCAAAAGAGCATGTTTCAGAACTCGCTAAGTGCTTTATCGATCAATTAAATGATGTAAAAGAGGTAGATGAGGAATTTGCTAAATCAGTAATGAAGTCAATTCAAAAGGCTACCGGTATCAAAGGGAAAGATTTATTTATGCCAACTAGAGCGATTCTAACAGGGATGGTCCATGGGCCTGAACTTGTCAATGTAATCATGCTACTGGGCAAAGATAATCTATTAAAAAGGTTAGAAAGGTTTGCTAAATAATGTGAATCATAATTGATTTGATTAGCAAGGGAATTGCTAAATTTAAAAAGTGGTTAAAGAGTAAGAAGCAGTAAATTCATTAAGGTTTTACTGCAATGGAGGATATCTATGAAGATATATAATACATTAACGAGAAAAAAAGAAGATTTCAAGACTATAGAGGAAGGTGTTGCAAGGATATATGTTTGTGGACCTACGGTATACAATTACATCCACATAGGTAATGCCAGACCAATAGTAGTCTTTGATACACTAAGAAGATACCTTCTGTATAAAGGATATGATGTAAAATTTGTTTCTAATTTTACCGACATTGATGATAAGATTATAAATAAAGCAGCGGATGAAGGAGTGCATTTCGAGGAAATTACCAAAAAATATATAAATGCATACCTTGAAGATACCAAGGCATTAAATATTTTTGAAGAACACACTATTCACCCAAAAGCAACAGAATTTATTCCTGAAATGGTGGAATTTATAGATGGACTTGTAAAGATAGATGCAGCCTATAATGTAGATGGAAATGTCTATTTTGACATTTCCAAAAGCAAAGACTACGGAATACTTTCAAAAAAGAACATAGATGAATTAAAAGCTGGAGCTAGGATTGAAGCGGGAGTAGAAAAAAGAAATCCACTTGATTTTGCGCTTTGGAAAAAACGCAAGGACGAAAAAGAACCGGCTTGGGAAAGTCCATGGGGGATGGGTAGACCCGGATGGCATATTGAGTGCTCAGTAATGGCTAAGTCAATTCTTGGAGATACCATAGATATCCATGCTGGTGGTGAAGACCTCCAGTTTCCGCACCATGAAAATGAAATAGTACAGTCTGAAACCTTAAGCGGGGTTAAATTTTCTAATTATTGGATGCATAATGGAATGATAAATGTAGATAATAAAAAGATGAGCAAGTCTTTAGATAACTTCTTTTTAGTTAGAGATATTGCTAAGAAGTATGATGGAGAAATTATGAGGCTATGGCTACTATCTGCACATTACAGAAATCCAATAAATTTTAGTGAAGAAGTAATGGAACAAACTAAAAGTGCTCTTGAAAGAATGTACAATGCTAAGGAAAAACTTGAAAGACTTCTAAAAAACAGTGTAGAAGGAGAAGAACCGTCGCTAGTAGAAGAGGTAGATAAATGTAAAACAGACTTCGATATGGCCATGGATGATGATATAAATACTGCTGATGCGGTTGCTTCACTTTTTGAAATCGTAAGGATAATTAATACTGAAATTAATGAAAATACGCCTAGTTCTGCTGTTAAATATGTCTACGACAAATACAAAATGCTCTCAGAAGTGCTTGGGTTATTGTATAGAGAATCTGATGATGATTTAGACTCTAGAATCGAAGAGCTTATTGATGAGAGAAATCGTGCTAGAGAAGAAAAGAACTATGCGCGAGCTGACGAGATAAGAGATATGTTAAAAGCCGAAGGAATAGAACTAAAGGATACATCAGCAGGCGTTATTTGGAAGAGAGTTGAGTAAAATGAGACAGTATGTATGCGGAAGAAACGCAGTTCTAGAACTTTTAAAAAAAGGCACTGAAATTGATAAGTTATATATTCAAAGTGGTGAACTAAAAGGTTCTATCAAAGCAATCATTGCTAAGGCAAATGAAAATAGGATTATAATTACAGAAGTAGATAAAAGAAAACTCGATGAACTCTCAGAAGGACTGCCACATCAAGGTGTAGTAGCTTATGTATCTGACTATAAGTATTATGAGATAGACGAAATAATATCTGACTCGCGAGAAAAAGGCGAACCTATTAGACTCGTCATTTTGGATGAGATTGAAGATCCTCATAATACCGGTGCAATTATCAGGACGGCTGAAGTAGCAGGTTTTAGCGGAGTGATTATTCCTAAAAGAAGATCTTCCGGCATAACTCCAACTGTACACAAAGCATCAGCCGGTGCTACGACATATATGAAGATTGCAAAGGTAACAAATATTGCTGAGACTATAAACCGCCTTAAACAGGAAAATATTTGGGTGTACGGCGCAGATGGAGAAGCTGATAATCTATATACTAAAGCTAATCTAACCGGAAATATATGCTTAGTAATTGGAAATGAAGGTAAAGGGATATCTAGACTAGTTAAGGAAAGATGCGACCAACTAATTAAACTTCCTATGTTTGGTGAAGTAAGTTCTCTTAATGCTTCCAATGCTGCTGCAATATTAATATATGAGGTTCTACGTCAAAATGCGTAGAAAAAAAGTCTACTTAATTGTAGATGGATATAATATAATAAATAATTGGTCTAATTTAAGAAGTAAACTAGAAACGGACCTTGATTCAGCTAGAGCAGAACTTATCGATGAACTTTGTGAATATGCTAGAATGACAGATGAAAGAGTAATAGTTGTATTCGATGCTCATCAGGTAAAAGGCTCGGTGAGAAGTGAAGAAAAGTATAATGGAATCGAGGTTGTATATACTAAAGAAAACGAGACCGCCGATCAATACATTGAAAGACGTCTTGATTTAATCGGCAGACGTGAAACCGTTAGAGTTGCAACATCTGATGCTATGATACAGAGAATAATTCTAGGAAGAGGTGGAACTAGGATATCCGCATCAGAACTGAAAGCTATAATTTTAAGTGTAAAGACCAATACAAAACGCATCGAAAAAAAGATGAGAAGACTAAGGGATAGAAATCTGGTTACCGTTGAAGAGAGTAATCTAAGATTAATTGAAGAACTTCTTAAAAAAATGAACGAATAAAAAATGGCATATAGTATTATATGTCATTTTTTTATATCGGTAAATCCTTGAATAATTAGAGTAATTGGTTTAAAGTATTGTTATAAAGTGAATTATTTTTTACAGAGTTAGGAGCGGAAAATGAAAAATTATATATTAGCATTTGATCAGGGTACTACTAGTTCAAGAGCCATCTTATTCGATAGATCCGGCGAAATCATCGGAGTTTCACAAAAAGAGTTTAAACAAATATATCCTAAGTCGGGATGGGTAGAGCATGATGCCATGGAGATTTGGGGTTCTCAAAGCGGAGTATCAAGAGAAGTCCTGGAGACGACAGGAATAAGACCACATGAGGTTGCCGCAATCGGGATTACAAATCAAAGAGAAACTACAATTGTTTGGGATAAGAATACCGGAAAACCCGTTTATAATGCAATAGTCTGGCAGTGTAGAAGAACTGCTGATATCTGTGATAAGCTTAAAGAAGAAGGTTGGGAAGATAAGATAAAATCTAAGACCGGACTTGTGATAGATGCTTACTTTTCTGCTACTAAGATAAAATGGATACTGGATAATGTTGAAGGTGCAAGGGAAGCAGCAAACAAGGGAGAACTACTCTTTGGAACTGTTGACACATGGCTTGTATGGAATTTAACTAGAGGCAAGGTACATGCTACAGATTATTCAAATGCTTCAAGAACCATGCTTTTTAATATTCATAATCTTGAGTGGGACGAAGATATACTTGATAAATTAGATATTCCAAAGTCAATGCTACCTGAGGTTTTACCATCGAGTGGAATGTTTGGAAATACAGATAAGAATACATTTGGAGGAGCAGAAATTCCAATAGCAGGCATTGCAGGTGATCAGCAGGCTGCACTATTTGGACAAACCTGCTATGAAAGCGGCATGGCAAAAAACACCTATGGTACGGGGTGTTTTATGCTTATGAATACAGGAGACAAACCAATTGAGTCAAAACATGGTCTTCTTACAACTATAGCTTGGGGAATAGATGGTAAAGTCAATTATGCCCTTGAAGGTAGTATATTTATCGCAGGAGCGGCAATACAATGGCTTAGAGATGAACTAAAGCTGGTTTACGACGCTCCACAATCTGAATACTATGCTGATTTAGTTGACGATACAGAAGGTGTATATGTTGTGCCAGCTTTTACAGGCTTAGGTGCACCTTATTGGGATATGTACGCGCGTGGTGCAATTTTTGGATTAACAAGAGGTACCAAAAGGGAGCATATAGTTAGAGCTACCCTTGAGTCAATCGCCTATCAAGTTAAAGATGTACTTGAAGCTATGCAGTGCGACTCGGGGATTTCACTATCAGAATTAATGGTTGATGGTGGTGCAGCTGCAAATAATTTTCTGATGCAATTTCAATCGGATATATTAAACGTACCTGTCCAAAGACCTGCAATACTTGAAACCACTGCTCAAGGAGCGGCTTACCTTGCAGGACTTGGGGTTGGTTTTTGGAATAACAAAGATGAAATTAAAAAGAAAAGAAGTATAGAAACCGAGTTTGAGCCATTAATGAATAAAGACACCAGGGAAAAATTATATGGCGGATGGAAAAATGCGGTACAATGTACAAGGAAATTTTAATAAGGAATATTTAAATGACTGATGTGATAATAATCGGAGGAGGAGTAATTGGCTGTGCCATTGCTCAAAATCTCTCAAAATACAAACTAAATATAAAAGTACTTGAAAAAGGAGTCGAGGTATGTCAAGGTACTTCAAAAGCTAACTCAGCAATAGTCCATGCCGGATATGATGCTCCTGAAGGCTCATTAAAATCAGCGTTGAACATAAAAGGGTCAAAGATATTTCCGGAACTTTCAAAAAAGTTAGGTTTTATTTATATAAATACAGGCTCTTTAGTTCTTGCATACGACGAGTCCGAAGTTGCCATTATAAATGATTTATATGAAAGAGGCATGAGAAATGGCGTTGAGGGTTTAGAGATTTTAACCGGAGAAGGTGCCAGAGAGTTGGAGCCGGAATTATCACCTGAGGTAGTAATGGCGCTTTATTGTTCAACTGCAGGTATAATCGATCCCTTTGGGTTTACCTATGCACTTATTGAAAATGCCATTTCAAACGGAGTAGAATTAATAACTGAAACCGAGGTGATTGGACTTCAAAGAGATGATAAGCTACGAGTCATTACCGATCGGGGTGAGTATTTAGCAGATATTGTAATAAATGCAGCGGGTGTAAAATCGGGAATTGTTCAAAATATGGCAGGAGACTATGAATTTGAAATACTACCAACAAAAGGAGTATACAGGCTACTAGATAGTGATACTAAAACGAAGGTATCAAGTGTTATTTTTCAAACCCCGACCATTAAGGGTAAAGGAATCCTAGTAATACCAACTTATCATGGCAATCTTATGCTTGGGCCCACTGCAGAGTATATAGAGGATGGAGAAGATACTTCAGTAACGGATGAGTCGCTTAAGATGGTGGATAAGTTAGCTAGAAAATCTGTTCCTAATATTGATATAAAAAGTACCATAAGAGTCTTTACAGGGGTAAGAGCTAAACCTGATACAGGTGACTTTATGATATTTAAATCCAAAAGGATGCAAGGAATGTATCATGTTGGAGGAATAGAGTCTCCTGGTCTAGCTTCTTCGCCTGCTATAGCAGAGTATGTCAAAGAGTTGATTAGAAAAGATTTTAAACTTGTAGAAAAGGAATCTTTTATAGATACCAGACCTTCACCGATTCAACTTAAGAATATGAATACTGATGAGGTGAATAAACTGATAAAAGAAAATCCGGATTACGGAGAAGTGGTCTGCCGCTGTGAAAACATTTCAAAAGGTGAAATTATTGACTCTATAAGAAGGACAGCAGGAGCGAAGACAATAGATGGCGTAAAAAGAAGAGTAAGGGCTGGGATGGGTAGATGTCAAGGAGGTTTTTGCGGACCTAAAGTCATAGAAATCCTTTCTGCTGAACTTGGAATTAGACCCGATCAAGTACTTAAAGAGCATGCAAAATCAGAGATGATCATTGGATATTTAAAAGAGGATGAATATGGAGTATAGTATAGTTGTAATAGGTGGTGGCCCTGCAGGCCTTGCTGCTGCTATTGAAGCAAAAAAATCAGGAGTTGAATCCGTTCTTTTGATTGAAAGAGACAGAGAGCTAGGTGGAATTTTAAACCAGTGCATACATAGTGGTTTCGGTCTGCATGAGTTTGGAGAAGAATTAACCGGACCGGAGTATGCCGAGAGATTTATTGAAGAGTTAATATCTTACGACATTGATTATATGTTGAATACAATGGTCACAAAACTCGATGCAAATAAGTGTATTGAAGCTGTAAATAATAAAGGGATTCATCAGATAAATGCACAAGCAATCATTTTAACCATGGGATGTAGAGAAAGAACAGCCGGAGCAATTGGACTTGGGGGAGAAAGGCCGGGAGGGGTCTATTCTGCCGGAATGGCGCAAAGGCTGATGAATATGGAAGGATTTTTTCCTGGTAAATCAGTAGTGATATACGGATCAGGAGATATTGGACTTATAATGGCTAGACGTATGGCTCTAGAGGGTGCTGATGTTAAGTGTGTGATTGAGCTTATGCCAACATCAAGTGGACTTAGCAGAAATATTGCTCAATGTCTTGAAGATTATAATATACCCCTAAAACTTTCGCATAAAATTACTAAGGTACATGGAAGAGAAAGAATACATGGGATTACAATATGCAAGATAGACCATGATTTCAGCTGTATTCCTAATACAGATGAGTATATGGAGTGCGATACCCTTTTATTATCAGTAGGTTTGATTCCGGAAAATGAACTTTCTAAAAGTGCCGGAGTAATCATAGATGAAATCACAGGTGGTCCTGTTGTCGATAATAATATGCAGACCAACATACCAGGGGTTTTTGCGTGCGGTAATGTACTTCATGTACATGATATTGTGGATTATGTCAGTGAAGAGAGTAGAGTAGCGGGTAGAAGTGCTGCTATTTATGTTCTAGATAATTTAAGGACAAGTTCAAAGATAAAAGTGGAAGCAGGAAACGGAATTAGATATGTTTCTCCACAGTGTATAAATAAAACTACCGACGAGATTACATTTTATCTTAGAACAGATAAAATTTACGAGAATACAGTCTTATTTTGTACTTCCAACAGTGAAATTTATCGTAAAAGATATAGAAGGCTGATTCCGTCAGAAATGGTTAGAATTGTTCTAGATAAAAAAAGTTTAGAGAAAGTTACGGATAATTTAGTATTCGAACTGGAGGCTGAGAAGTGAAGATAACATGTGTAGCATGTCCCATGGGATGCAAACTTTGCATTGAAGAGACGGATGATGGTTATATAATAAATGGCAATATATGCAGAAAAGGTGAGGAATACGGTATACAGGAGATGACAGACCCAAGAAGGAACATCTCTTCAACCGCAAAGGTTAGCGGATCATATATTAGAGTATTGCCGGTAAAAACGGACAAGCCCTTACCAAAAGATAAAATATTCAATGCAATGAAGGAAATTAATGCACTTAGACTAGAGTCTCCAATTAAAATTGGTGATATAGTTATTAGAAATGTAGCCGGAACGGATGTAAATATTATTGCAACAAGGTCTATTGAGTCCAAAAAATAGAAAAGCAATACTTATAAACTCATAAGATAATCTAATTGATATTAGCAATTACTTATGATACAGTAGAGCATGGGAGTAAATGGATTAAAAAAATAATAGGAGGTTGATGGATGAAGTTTAAACTTTTTAGTAAAAAGAAAAAGAAGCTGAAAATAAAAGATAGGATTTCGGCGATATTAAAAAGCATTGATCGTGAAGTGTTGGTGAACAGAGGAAGTAGATCATTTAGTAATTATAGTTTTTTTAATACAGTAGATAATAATAGATGGATTAATAGAAGTAGAAGACGTAGAAGAAAGTAGTGCCTTACATTTGTAGGGCTTTTTTATTTTTTGAAACATAAGTTGTATAATCGCTATTAAGATTTCTAATTATAACCTGAAGAGGTTAAATTTGTTTTAAATAAATATATAGTTTGACATTTGTTTACTTTCATTGTAAAATAATATCTGATTTACTCGCCCTCTTAGCTCAGTAGGTAGAGCGCTTCCATGGTAAGGAAGAGGTCGCCGGTTCAATTCCGGCAGTGGGCTCCATCTAAAAGACTAGATTTTAGCATCTGGTCTTTTTTGTTTACTTACCGGAAAGTAAATACATCTGTAAATACTTATGGATTCTTGTGCATTGGTACCAAATAGTATAATTATCATTCCATAGCATACAGATTTTATACAATTATTAATACCTCGGTGTTGAAGTATAGATACATAAATGATATAATCTACTCATTAATAAAGAGATTTAATTACTAGGAGGATAATAATGGCTAAAGAAAAATTTGAGAGAACCAAACCGCATGTCAATATAGGAACAATAGGTCACGTAGACCATGGTAAAACTACATTGACAGCAGCAATAACACATGTATTAAACAAA
>JAEZWM010000053.1 GCA_023443025.1 Bacillota bacterium | reverse complement strand
GTTTTTAATTTTGTGTTATCATTAATTTAAGATATATCTAAATCGAGCCATATTGGAATGTAAAAATATTGATCCAGATATATCGGGAATCTTTCCATAATGGAATCGGAGAAGAGAGGGTTTAGACCTCTCTTTTTCCTTTATTTAGCTTCTTTCAAGTATACTCTACTAACGTTCATTTTGTCATCAAAGAAAGTTACATAAAATTCTTTTTTGTAAAAATCATAATTGATGTAAGCTTCTTCATCTTTGTTTCTGTGAGCCTTTTCTATTTCTTGTCTTTCTCTCATCATTATTCCGTTTCTTACATAAAATCCTGCTGGTACTATTAATTCTGTTCCTTTTTTATCGTATTCTGTGCCTTGCGCTGTTTCTGCTGCGTTGGGGTCAATTACTGCCTTAACTTTAATAGTGTTTGTCATTTCGTTCATCTCCTTTAAATTTGTTTTTGTGTTTTCTTTTCTGATGATTTCTTTTTTCATTTTTTACTCTCCTTTTTGTTTTATTTGTTAATTATATTATACATGATATCTCATGCCTTGTCAAGCTTTTTTTGAAATTTTAAATGGCTTAAAATACACGTTTTAGAAAAAAGTTCAAAAAAAGATTTTATATTTTTTAAGCTTAAGCAACTAAACGGGGGATATTAAGTGTTAACGGTTCACCCCGACCAAGTAAGCTGGATAGGCATTTTGCTTATCCAGTTTTTTTATGTCAATAATTAAGATAAACGAAAATTACATGAATTTCATATGAGTTTAATGCAGTCCTGCTAAACTTTTACTAGCATAAAAATATAGGAGGATTGATTAATGAAAAGATTTAGTTCATTTTTAATGGCGTTATTATTAACGCTTCAAGTATTATTTAGTACTAATATGGCGATAGCATCAGATGTGGTTCCTCAAAATGAAACCATAGTAATTGATGAAGAATTAGCAAAAAAAGATGCCAAAATCCATAGAACGGACGGGATTGGTTTATCCGATGTAGAGCTTTCCACTGTAGAAAAACCAACCAAAAAAGAGTACCAAAAAAACAATGCCCCAAATAGAATCGTGACAACTTTTAAAAACGATACGAAAACAACTAGGGCATTTAACTGGTTCACAAGTGATAATTTAGAATCTTATGTATGGGTTTCAACGAATGCTGATATGTCAAATCCACAAGCTTTTTCTGCTGTATCTTCAGCTGTTAAATCGCATTATGTCGAAAGAGATCAAGATGGTTACTTTTTATTCCAGCTTATTAATCAAGAAACAAATGAGGTAGTAAGGTACTTCACGGATGAGGGAAGAGTAGCCGGAGAGTGGGATCATACATTTGAGATTAAAGATAAAGATACCGAAAAAGTTGGTATAGATGTTGACAAAATTACGGAATATTCCTATAAAGCTGAAGCTACAGGACTTACTCCTGACACTGTTTATTACTATCAAGTAGGGAGCGAGTCAGGTGGTAAGAGTGAAATAGGTACATTCAAAACATCAAGTACAAAGGAAAAAGCTTTTACTTTCCTTCATTATACAGATACTCAAAATGCATACTGGAATCAAAATCTAATCGATGAAGCTGCTTATGGTGCAGATACTATTAAAAGAGCATTAGAAACTGCTCCGGAAGCTGATTTCGTTATTCATACCGGAGACATAGTAGAGATAGCGGAAGTTGAAGATGAATGGGTTGATCTATTTGAAAAATCCAAAGAATCTTTCTTAAAAACTACTATTGCACCTGTATCAGGAAACCATGACGAGTACGCATTGAATTATAACGAAAGAATGCTTAATAAGTTTAATGATCACTTCAATGTACCTGCTGAAGGACCAATTGATGGTGGTTCATATTATTCATTTGATTACAATGGAGTACATTTCGTAGTATTGAACTCAAATGACAACAAAAACGAAGCAGTTAAAGCGCTGGGTGAAGAGCAACTTGCATGGATGGAAAAAGATATTAAAGAAGCAAGAGCAAATGGTGCGAAATGGGTTGTTCTTAACTACCACAAACCAATCTATTCTAAGAGTTATCACTCACTTCAAGATACTGATGTACAAAATGTAAAAGATGAATTTATGGCGTTAATCGATAAATTAGACGTAGACATTGCACTACAAGGACATGACCATGTAATGTCCAGAACTAAGTCGCTTTCGTATGTACCAAAGGAAGAGTCCGTATTTAACGCTAAAATAGCAGATACACCGGAGACGATTGATGGAATAGAAACTTTAGTAAACCCTGTAGGTACTACATTTGTTCTTCCTAATACGGGTGGTACAAAAGCATATGATGATATATACAGTAAAGGTCTGGAGCATATTAAAAAAGTAAGACCAAGATTAAACTGGCTAACAGAAGATTTAGTAAAAGAATACAATAATCTATTTGCATATGGTGAGCAACCTCAAAAATCAGAACGTTTCAATAATTCTCATTCGAACTTCAGAGACTCAACTGTGCAAAACTTTGCTAAGTATATAGTTGATGGAAATTCATTGAAGACTGAGCTTTATCAAATCGAGGGTAACCTTGGTAGCAGAAGAACAGTAAAGATGATAGACAGCTTTAGCATTGTAAAAAATGATGAAGATGCTATTCCATCAATCAGATATAGTGGAGATGACAGGTACGCAACTTCTGTCGAAGTAAGTAAAAATAATTACGATAAATCTGATAATGTTATTCTTGTAAGTGGAGAAGTATTTGCTGACTCACTAGCTGCTGCATCCTTATCTAAATTATATGGTGCACCAATACTATTAACTACAGAAAAAAGCATTCCTGCATCCGTAGTTAATGAGATAAAAAGATTAAATGCAAAAAATGTAATAGTAGTTGGTGGAGAAAAATCCGTATCTGAAACTGCAGTATTGCAGCTTAAAGATATGAAAGTAGAAAGAATTTCGGGATCAGATAGATACGAAACGGCATTAGAAGTTGCAAATGCGGTTATTAAATCTAGCTCAGTTAATAGCTTAATACTGGTAAGTGGAGATAACAGTAAATTTGCGGATGCACTTTCAGCTGGAGCTCCATCATTTATAAAAAATGCACCAATAGTATTTGGTAGCGCTTCTCAAAATGACAATTTAATTAAATTTATTAAAGAATCACAAGTAGAGGAAGTTGTAATTATAGGTGGGAAAAATTCTGTGAGTACCGAACTTGAAAATGAGATTAAAGATTCTGTCAAAACGGTTAAAAGAGTAGCCGGAGATGATAGATATAAAACCGCTTTAAAAGTTTATGAAGAGTATACTCCACAAGAAACTGAAATAATCCTAGCTTCAGGAGAAATTTTTGCGGATGCACTTGTTGCAAGTGGAATTCTTAACAACAAAATTATGCCTATAATTCTTACTAATTCAAATAACTCTATAAAAGATGTAAATAACTTTTTAAAAGAAAAGTCGATTAATAAGATTACAATTGTCGGTGGAGAAAATACTGTAGGAAGAGTAAGATAATATTATTTAAGAAAAAAGCTCAAGTGCTTATACTTGAGCTTTTTTTAGTAGAAAAATATGTATAGATAATTTTATTTATAGTATTATAAAAATATCATACTTTACTATCTTAAGGTTGTGTTTTATTTTAAATAGTTTGGTTTTTTTACTTTTAACAAAAAGATTTGTATCTCATATTATTTATTACCGATTCTATCTGCGGAAAATTAGTCTTAAATAGTAAAAAATTCAGGTTAGCCATATGGCTTAAACCTGAACTTTTTTATAAAAACAAGAGCGATCGATCAAGTATATCACAGACATCATTGTGCGTGATTTTTTTGTAGTGCACATCTATATAATTACTTTTGAGATGCTCAAAAAAGTAATTTGAAATCTCGGGATGATCAAAAGCTATATTACGCATAGAATAGTCGCTTAATACTTCCAAATCTCTAACGAATAGCGTGTTTTTCTTGTCTGCTATAACGGTAACTCTATTATCCGAAAACTTAAGAAAAGGTCCTTTTCTATTGTGATGGTAATAGAAGAATTCAATTTGATCCAATTTCATAAGGTAAGATCTAAATTCCTCTATGTATATCTTCATTTCATCAGCAGTAAGGGTTATGATTTTACCGCAGAAATCTATTTTACGAGAGAGTATAATCTCATGGAGCATATCCTCAGAAAAAACAAATTTTACATTAGTGTTCTCAAATAATATATGATAGAGTTTCTTGTGTTCATAATAATGATTGATAATACTCTTTGGTATTTTATGTTTATTAAAAAGGTGGTTTGCAAGATTATCCGGTAACAGCAATCCACTAAGGAATGATGAATATATAAAAACTTCGTTACCGGGAAGAACCATCCTCCGAACGGTGTCAAACTCAGTAGCATAACTTTTTGAAGATTTTATAATCGTCTTTGAGTTCTTAACAATGTTATTGTAGGAACTGGCGTATGCCTCTACAATTCTATTGTCTGTAGTTGAGGTCATGACTTTCGGGAATGTATTTTCAATATATTCAAAGAGTAGAGCAACTTCATTTTCTATAATAATTAGTGTATTATCAACTTTTTCCGGAACCAAAACTACTTCCATATCATAGATTCCAAATTGCAGTATCATTAAAATACCTGCTTCCAGAGATTCTATATTTTCAACAACCCTACTGTCATCGATAATAACATTGTATTTAACAGGAATATCTCTGGTAATATAAAAAATACTATGTATATCATTTTTAACTATGGCATTAAAGTTCATTGGATTTGTAGTTAAAATTCTGATTTCATTACTTGATTTGACTAAAGCGGTATTTAGTATATTTCTGATACCTTCCAAAATTTCATCCCACTCAATAAAGACATCTCTATCCTTTATAACTAGTTCATTCAGGTCAAACTCATTTGCTGAAACAAAGTATGAATCTTGTAATAATCTAAGTATGTAGGTGCGTACGAGATCTTTAGAAATTAATAGCACTTTTCTTTCGAACAACTCAGAAAGACTATCAATTGATTTCTCGCCATGAATAGATCCTGCAAATAATTCGGACAGTCTGGAGTTAATATAGTAGTGCATTTTTGGTGAAGGAATATTCTTGCCTGTTGTCCATTTACTTACATAAGAATTATCGTATCCTATATAATTTGCTATATACTTTGCAGTTAAACCGGAAAGGTCAATCAGTTTTTTTAGTGTAGTAGCATAGTTCATCTGAACACCTCTTTTTTATTTGTTACAGAAATAAAAGACTTTCGTTTACTACAATCAACTTGACAAAATAAAATCATGAAAATTGCATCGATAAATTATCAAAATCATCTTATTAAAATTATACTCTATTATGATAGTTGAAATTTGATAGTAAAATTAGCATAAAACTGATAGCCAATAAATACCCTTTTATCTATTTATCTATATTATAACAAAAGATATATCTATCAGCAATTAAAATACATAGATAAATTAGATAACATAATCTATAAAACAACTGCTTGAAAAAAACATGAATATAAAAAATCAAGTGCGATGTTAGAATCATCTAGTTAAGATTATTGATACTAGCAATAACCTTATATATTACAATAACGTAATACATGAGCAAGTATAATATTGAATAATAGATTTCTTGAATCTTAGTTCATGCAAATTAAGTGTCATATAACTATCATTTTTTATTTAAGTTGAATTTAATTCTTTATTATTCAACTTAAAGTCCTGAAGTAAGTGATGTTAGAATAAGATTAGTATAGACATATTCAATCATAAAGTATTATAATTTAATTAATAAAGAAATTAGGAAATAAAAATTCAGCTTTCTATATCAATAATGATGAGGTTGCCAGGTTTGGGTTTTATAATATTCCCCCCGGAATCTATTATGTTATTGAGACCAATGCTTTAATTTATGTATTTGGGAGTTAATTATTGATGATGCAATCCAAGTGCATTCCCAAATTGTATTTCAAATGACAACCCCAGGTATGATTATAAAATAAGCAAGGTTCAAAACCCAAACCTGCCATCTTCATCACTTTATTATTATAATGTGATATTAAATTGTAAGATATAATAATTATAAAGTTTATTTCAAAAGTGTGATTTGTAATAAAATACTTTATATGTTATAATTAAAACATCTTCAGGGCGAGGTTAGATTCCTCACCGGCGGTAAAGTCCGCGAGCCATATGGCTGATTCGGTGTAATTCCGAAACCGACAGTATAGTCTGGATGAAAGAAGATACCTTATTTGTAGGACAATAAGGAAGCCCCGGAGAGGGGTTATTTTTTTGCCCCTATATTATAAGGAGGAAAGAAAATGGACTATCACACTGAAAGAAAACTGACTGATGTCAGAACAATGGTTATAGTTTCACTCTTGGGAGTCATTGCATTCATACTCATGTTTGCAAGAATGCCTGTATTTTTTGCACCACCTTTTATGGATATTGACGTATCCGAGATGCCGGCATTAATTGCTTCCTTTGCAATGGGACCGGTTGCCGGTTTTTTAGTTGTATTTATAAAAATACTTTTAAAAACCATATTCCAAGGAACTAGCACATATTATGTTGGTGAACTATCAAATGTTATTGTATCGTCAGCCTTTGTAATGAGTGCAGGATTTATTTACAAGAATAGAAAATCATTTAGGACAGCAATTGTATCTCTTGTTGTTGGAGTCTTAGTTCTAAGTGTTATTGCAACAATCAGCAATTATTTTGTAATATTTCCGCTCTATGGAAAAATCATGGGCGTTTCAATGCAGGACTTTGCCAATATGTTAAAAAATGTAAACCCGCTTGTTACGGATTTCAAAACATTAATGCTATTTGCAATTGTACCCTTTAATCTTCTTAAAGGAGTCTTAACCGCAATACTTACAATGCTCTTATATAAAAGAGTTGTACCTTTTATAAAACGATAAACAATGCAGCGAAAAGAGTAGATTTTATAATTATAAGATCTACTCTTTTTTAGTTGCATTGATACAATTATATATAATTGATATAATTATTTATGTATGAGTTTTTATAAACAAAATCTTTTTTATTACAAATACAAATTACGAATTTAAAAATATAAATAACTATTTAAATATGGTAAGGGGAAAACATGGAGATAATAGTAAATACTTTAGAAGATATGAAAGATCTGGCTAATAAACTAACTAAAAAAATTGAAAATGGTCAAGTTTATTTATTAAAAGGGGATCTAGGTGCAGGAAAAACCACCTTGGTAAAAATGATTTCTGAGAATCTAAATGTTGAAGAACCAGCAGGATCTCCAACATTTGCACTTGTAAACATCTATAACGGTGATATGAAAATCAATCATCTGGATCTATATAGATTAGAGTTTCCTGAAGAGATTGAAAGTTTTGAATATGAAGATTACTTCTATCCAAGTGATTCAGTTACATTTATAGAATGGCCCGAAAAAGCAGAATCCTATCTTCCAAGAGATTTTATAGAAATAACAATAAAGAACTTACAGGATAACAAAAGGCTGGTAGAAATTGTAGGGATTGATTTTTAAAGATCCTGTGAAATGCAGATATTTATTAAATGTAAATCAGCTGGATTTATAATATACTTATATTTTAGTTTGATTTATTACTAAACAATTCCAAAGGAGAAATAATATGAAACTCTTATCAATAGATACATCCATTATGGTATCAGGATGCACTATATCCGAAGATGGAAATATCATTGGAGATTATAATGTAAATCAAGAAAAAACTCATAGCGAATCACTAGTACCAATGGTGAATAGACTGCTTAATGACCTAGGTATAAAATTAAAGGATATAGATATATATGCGATAGGAGTAGGACCCGGATCATTTACCGGTTTAAGAATAGGGATGACAACCGTAAAGACCTTTGCACAGGTTTTTAATAAACCGGTTGTAGCTGTCTCAACGCTTGAAGCATTAGCTCACAATATAAATAAAGAAGGAATTATCCTTTCTCTGCTAGATGCAAGAGGCGGGAGAACTTATTATGGAATTTTTAAAAGAGAAAATGGTAAACTGGTAAGAATTGAAAAAGATGAACTGGACTATATGGATGAGCTAGTAAAAAGACTAATTGGTAAGTACGATTCAATTACCGTAGTTGGGGAATACACTGAAGACTCTGAGAAATTGCTAAATAAGATATCAAATATTAGCTATGTTAGTAAATCACTAAATAATTTGATAGCAAGATCTATTTGCGATTTAGCATATGAAAAGTATTTACTAAATGAAACTGAGGATTATAGAGATATTCTTCCAAATTATGTAAGAAAATCACAAGCCCAAAGGGATTTAGAAAAAAGGAAGTGAAATTTTGGGTATTAACTTTAGAAGTATGAAACTCGACGATATAAATAGAGTTCATGAAATTGAAAAGTCTTCATTTGCCACGCCATGGTCTAAAAAGAGCCTGTTAACGGAAATAACTAATAATAAATTATCTAAGTATGTAGTAATGGAATTAGATGATTTTATTATTGGGTATTATGGATTATGGATAGTTGATAATGAAGCTCATGTAATGAATATAGCAATCGATCCGGAATTTAGATCAAAAGGTTATGGTAATGAACTGTTAAAAAATATGATTGCGCTATCTTCATCTTCAGGCGTAAACAGAATTACTTTAGAAGTGAGAAGAAATAATAAAGTTGCGATTAGTCTTTATGAAAAGTATGGATTTGAAGCATCGGCGATTCGTAAAGGTTATTATAGAGATAATGGGGAAGATGCATTAATAATGTGGATGGAACTTGAAGAAGAATATTGAAAGGAAAGCATATGAACATATTAACACTCGCAATTGAAACCTCTTGTGACGAAACTTCAGTCGCAGTTATGCAAAATGGGAGAATTATTAAATCCAACGTCATATCATCGCAGATAGAAACTCATCGAATATTCGGAGGAGTAGTACCTGAGGTCGCTTCAAGGCTTCATTTGGAGATGATAAATGAGATTATTGAAACTGCAATCAAAGAAGCTGATATAAGCTTAAATGATATTGATCATATAGCTGTAACTTGTGGCCCCGGCCTTATAGGTGCGTTGATTGTAGGTGTATCAGCAGCAAAAGCACTTGCACTTTCATTAGACATACCTCTTAATGGAGTAAACCATATGCAAGGTCATGTATGTGCAAATTATATAGCCCACCCTAGTTTAAAGCCGCCTTTTATAGCTCTGATAGTATCGGGTGGTCATAGTTATCTTTTAGAGGTTATTAGTTATACAGAGTATATAATTAGAGGACAAACCAGAGATGATGCCGCAGGTGAATGCTATGATAAAGTGGCAAGAACACTAGGATTAAGCTATCCGGGCGGTCCTGAAATCGATAGATTAGCAGCTATTGGCGACCCTGAGAGCATCGATTTTCCAAGGGTTATGCTGGAACCCGGCAGCTATGACTTTTCGTTTAGTGGTCTAAAAACAGCAGTACTCAATTATATAAATCAGATGAAACAAAAAGGTGAAGAAATTGTTAAAGAGGATGTAGCTGCATCTTTTCAACAGGCTGTTATCGATGTAATGGTAGTTAAAAGTTTTAGACTCTTGAGTGAATCAAAATACAAGACATTAGTAGTATCAGGAGGTGTAGCTGCAAACAAGGGACTTCGTGCTGCTCTTCAGAACAGAGCGAATGATGAAGGCGTAGAACTATATTTCCCTCCAACTTCGCTATGCACCGATAATGCGGCTATGATTGGCTGTGCAGGATATTATGACTATATTGCAGGTAAAAGATCCGACCTTGACTTAAATGTCTTTCCAAACTTAAAACTGTAGGAGGAATGATGAAAAACTTAATGGACTTACATTGCCATACTTTATCATGTGGTCATGCATATAGTACGGCGAGAGAAAATATTTTAGAAGCTAAGGATAAAGGCTTAAAAGTTCTTGGACTCAGTGAACATGGTTACGGAATGAGTAGAATGATTAGTCCTATTTACTTCTTAAATCAAAAGGTTATACCTGACTATATAGAAGGCGTAAGAATACTTAAGGGGATAGAAGCAAATATTATTGATTATGATGGGAATATAGCAGAACAAGAGATTTTAAAGCACATGGATTATTGTATAGCTAGCCTTCATAAGCCTTGCATTAAACCCGGATCAAAAATAGACAATACAATGGCTGTTATCGGTGCTATTAATAATCCATGTGTTTCAATAATAGGCCACTTAGATGATTCTTACTATCCTGTTGATTACAGACAGATTGTAAAAGAATTAAAATATCATAACGTTTGTATAGAACTAAACAACTCATCTTTAAGGCCAACAAGTTTTAGACTAAATGCCAGAGAAAACTATCTAGTTCTATTGGAATTATGTGCAATTGAGGGAATAAATATAATAATGTCCAGCGATGCCCATTTTTATAAATGCGTTGGTGACCTGACTGAAGCGATGGATTTACTCAAAGAAATAGATTTTCCGGATGAGTTGGTTGTCAATTATGATATTGATAAGTTACAACTGATATTAAATACTAAAATATAAAAAAATCCCTGACGCATAGTCGGGGATTGTTATTTAGTCGTTATTACTAGTTTCTCTATAATCAGTCGGTGTATAGCCCGTTATTTTCTTAAAGGTAGAACAGAAATAAGATTGGCTATTATATCCACACTTATAAGAAATATCCAGTATAGATATATTGGTGTTTTTTAATAAGTACTTTGCGTTACTGATTCGCATCTCAGTCATAAGTTCAGGAAAACTTGATTTAGTATGTTTTGCTAATAGAGATGAAAGGTAAGACTTACTAATATGAATATTTTGAGCCACTGTACCGAGTGACAAATCTTCATGTAGATTTTTCTTCATAAAATTGATTGCTTCATTAACAGTGTTATTATTTGTTTTTAGTGTATTACCGTTAAAAAGCTCTATATATTCACTTATCATTGTCAAACACTTATTTCTTAAATCATTAATATCTTCCGCATATTCTATGATTTCGTTTAGTTCGGATCTTTTTTCATAAACTTTCTCTAAATTCGAGTCATCCTTATAAGATCTATACAATATACCATTCAAATTGATTAAGTGGTTTTTTACAGCTCTTTGATTAGAATTGTAGAACTTAACTAAATTTTTAAAAATATCTTCAAAATTTCTTACAGCATCCTCATGGTTTTTTTCTCTTACAGCTTCTACAAAAGCAATTTCCGTTTTATACATGATCACATCTCCATTATTGTATGATAAATAAGCGGTTCTCGAGTGTTATAATAAATTAAAAGTATAAGTGCGTGAGAACTCACTATTAAAATTCCATATTATATAATACTATAAAAAGGAATAATTTTCAAAAGATTTTAGGTTTATTTTTTAAAAAAATTATGAATTATTAATTCAATTCGGACTATATCACATATTATGAATGTTAAATATTTTAATAAAAATTACTTAAAAATAAATCTAGTATTTTAGCCGTTATTTATTCAAACATTATAAATCAGCACTCAAAGATTACAAAATTGTAACTTTTTATTAAAAATTGCAATTATTTGTAGTATAAATTAGTCCTGAATGTTAGTATGATATATAATATATTTACTTAAAACGTAAAATATTTAAAAGGAGTGGTATCTTTGCAGACCAAGAAAATTTTAAAATATACAGCATTAATTTTAGCATTACTTATAACATTTGGGAATTTAAATTTTGCCAGTGCCAATAATGAAGCATTTGCAGACATAAATGAATTTGGATACGAGACTACCCAGCCTAGTAGTGATCTTGTAGATAGCTTCAAAATCAGTAAATCTTTAGCTGTGGTAGGAACGGAAGTTAAAGGTAGGTTTTCGTACGATTTTGGTAGCGAATCATCAATTTCTCTTGGATATATTAAACCTAATAAGGAAGTTCAGGAAATATATATGGAATATAATGAAGACAGTGGTAATTACGAGTTTTCATTTATCACAGACCAAGTTGGATATTGGACATTGGCATATATTAATGTAAATGGAACTATTTATCATGGACCGGATTTTTATGGTTCTTACAAGACCGTTGAAACTATTGAAGAAGTATTCCCTGATCAAAGCTATCCATATATAGATGGTACAAATCTCGAAGACGGATCAACTATTAAGCAATCAGATGTAATGAATGCTATAGGACAGGTAAGATTCTTTGATGGAAATGGAAACAATCTTCCGGTAAACGTAACTATATCCGGAGATGGTGGGGTTTATAATTACGAAGTAGAAAATGATGGACTATCGATTACTACTTCATCTGATTCAGAATCAAATCCAAACTTAGGAAATTATACTGCAACTTTTGAGCATGATGGAAAAGTTGTAGAAAAACAAATTACAATTGTTGATGATAGTGCAGACGCATCATACGTATATTTAGCATCATTACCTATAATAGATGTAGAATATCCGGAAGAAGAGTTAGAGGTATCTTTATCAGCAGTTCAGCTTTCAGCAGTTGGTCAGACAATTAGACTTTCGGGAGATAGTAGATTTTCTACAGCGGTAAAGATTAGTAGTGAGAATTTTAAATCAGCAAAAAATGCTGTTATAGTAAACGCATATAACTTCCCGGATGCATTAGCAGGAGTTAGTTATGCATCGGCAATAGACGGACCGATACTTTTTGCATCAAAGGACAGCATTGATAGAGAAACTATAGATGAACTGAGAAGACTTGGTGTATCACAAGTTACCATTATAGGAGGCGTTAACTCAGTATCTGCTAACGTGGTTGAGCAAATAGCGGGAATAGGAGTTAAAATCCAAAGAATTTCCAGTTCAAGCAGGTATTCAACTGCTCTGGAAATAGCCGGTAAATTACGTCAACTAAAGAGTTATGACAAAGCAATAATAGTAAATGCATTTAGCCATCCTGACGCATTATCTGCCGGTGCATATTCGGGCAAAATGGGATATCCGATTATTTACACAGATCCATCCGGAATTGGAGCATATACCATCAAAATCATGCAAAATAGAGGCGTTAAGGAATTTATCATAGTTGGAGGAAATAAAAGCGTAAGTTCAAATGTTGAAAAGCAGTTGAAAGATAGCGGAGCTTCTGTATCAAGAATCTCAGGAAGCGATAGATATGAAACATCACTTAACTTTGCAAATAAGTTTTATAATAAACCAAGCACAATCACTATAGCTAACGGGGCAGATTTCCCGGATGCACTAGCAGGTGGACCTGTAGCAGCTGCAAACAACGCACCGCTACTGTTAACACCTTCAACAAGCTTAAATGCAGGTATAAAGAAAATACTGGAGGATGGGAATGTAGTAAGAGCTGTTGTTTTTGGTGGTAATAATTCAGTTGCAGCAGATATCTTCTCAAGTGTAAAGGATATGGTTACACTAAATTCAAACAGAGTCGAACCTGAACCAAAACCGACACCATCTCCTGCACCATCGCCTAAACCTAACACTTCGGACAAGAAGCCTGAAGTACCAAAGGTACCGGTATTGAATATTGAAAAAAGAGTTCCGACAGCGGATAACCCTATCAGAATTGTTCTAGACCAAGGACATGGTTACGGTTATAATAAGGGTGTTGTTGAGGGATATTATGAAGGTAACGCAATGTACTGGTATGGTTTAATTCTAAAGAATGAATTAGTAAAATACGGATTTGAAGTAAAAACTACCAGAAATGATTTAGATGCAGAAGAAAGATCATTAATAGGAAGTAAGTACCTTTCAACTAATGGCATATCTCTTCAAGAAAGAGGAGCGATGGGAGAAGGATATGATTTATTATTGTCACTGCATACTAACGCACTATCATGGACAACGCCAAATTATGATAAAGCAAGAGGAACAGAAATTTTTGATAGTACGACATCTCCAAGAAAAGATCTTGCAGAACAACTATGTAGCATGATAGCAGATCATTTTGGACATCCTAATCGTGGTGTTAAATATAAATACGATGAGGATGGTACGGGCAAAAACTGGTATGGAGTTCTGAGAAATTCAAAAGCAACTCATAGCATGCTTGTTGAACATGGTTTCCATACAAATTTAGAAGACTGTACACTACTAATGGACAGAGATTTTAAAATAGAAATGGCACAGAAAACTGCTAAACTATTAGCAGATTATTATGGAATGCCAGCAAACTAATTAAATCACAAGTTTAAAGTATTGAAAAAGACGAAATTAAATTTCGTCTTTTTTGTTGCTATTATATGTATAAAGTGATAAAATTAATATATAGTTATTAAATATGATATAATTCTTGTATAGTTCTTTTGCATTTCGCTTTAGCTTGATATGATGTAATGCTCTAGATATGCTTACATATAGGCGATTAGGTTCGTTAATAATAGAATGGAGGTACAAAATGAGAAAAGAACAAAAGGTTTCAGCTGCAGTAGTAAAAAGACTACCTAAGTACTACAGATACTTACAAATGATTGCAAGTAAAGGGATTATCAGAGTTTCATCACAGGAGTTAAGTAATATTACTGGCTTAACAGCATCACAGATAAGACAGGATTTAAATCACTTTGGTGGGTTTGGACAACAAGGATACGGATATAATGTAGAAGAACTTAGTGGTGAAATTGAAAAGATAATTGGTATTAACAGAGACTATAACGCCATTGTAATTGGAATTGGAAATATTGGACAAGCAATCACACATTACTCAGGATTTAAAGATTCAAGTTTTAAAATAATTGGACTTTTTGATAATGCACCAAAAATGGTTGGCAAAAGAATAAATGGAATAGATATAAGAAAAATTGATACACTTGAGGATTTTCTAAGAAAAAATGATGTACAGATTGCAATACTTGCCGTACCTGCTGAAAATGCTCAAGAAATTTGCGACAGACTCGTAGAGCATAAAATAGAAGGTATATGGAACTTTGCACCGGTAGATTTAAAACTACCCGATGATATCATTCTTGAAAATGTTCACCTAGATGAGAGTCTGTATACACTTACATTTTATATGAACAATAAGAAAGATTATCCTGGAGCAAAATAATTAGTACTTATAAAGACAAATTGAAAACTCAATTTGTCTTTATTTATGTTTAAAAAACAAGTATAATTGAAGAAGTATGTAAGAAACATAAGGAGCAAATATGGTAGTACTGACATTAAGCGGAATAGAAAAATCGTTCCTAGCAGAAAAAATAATAGAAGATATTTCTTTTAACGTCAATCATAAGGACAAGATTGGTTTAATAGGTGCAAACGGATCGGGAAAGACCACACTTTTTAATATAATTACCGGTCAACTTTCAGCGGACAGTGGAGAAATTCATATGTCTAAGGATCTGAGTATAGGTTTTTTAGAACAGCAAATGAATTTTAACGAAGGAAGTACGGTATATAAAACTTGTGAACTCATTTTTAAAGATATTATAGATATGGAATCAGAAATAAGAAAACTGGAACATGAAATGGGCGTAGTTGAAGATGAGCATAAACTCAATTCCATAATGAATAAGTATTCTAAACTAGTAGAAGAATTTGAAGACAAAAACGGTTATGCTTATGTTTCCGAAATTAAAGGAACCCTAAAGGGGCTAGGTTTTGATGAAGTTGATTTCGACAAAGAAGTGCATAAACTGAGTGGAGGACAGCAGTCCAGGTTGCATTTAGCGACACTTCTTTTACAAAAACCAGATATTTTATTACTGGATGAGCCTACTAACCATTTGGATATGGCTGCAATAGATTTTTTAGAAACATTCTTAATAAACTTTCAAGGAACAGTAATAATCATCTCTCATGATAGATACTTTTTAGATAAAGTTGTAAATAAGATTTTTCACATAGAAAATAAAAAACTCAAAGTCTATAATACAAATTACACGAAATTTGTAGAAAAAAGAAAAAAAGATATAGAAATTCAAAAAAAGTCTTTTGAAAACCAACAAAGAGAAATAAAAAGACAAGAAGAAATAATTGAAAGATTTTCAAACTATGGAAGAGATAGATATATAAAACAAGCTCAATCTAGAAGAAAGCAGCTTGATAAGTTAGATCTGATTGACAAACCCATTGAAAATGGAAACTCATTTAAATTAAACTTCAATCCTGATATTGAAAGTGGGAATGAAGTTGTAAGACTAAAAGGAGTTTCAAAATCATTCGAAGGAAGGAAAATTTTAGAAAACATTGATATCGATGTTTATAAAACCGATAGAATAGGAATCATTGGAGCAAATGGTATCGGTAAATCAACAATTATTAAGATGATTATGGGGGAGTTAATCCCTGATAGTGGAGAGATAGTTTTAGGATCTAACGTTGTTAAGGGATACTACGACCAAACTCAGGAGAACTTACATGATGTAGAGATAATCGAAGAAATACTTGATGCGTATCCTGAGCTCACAATTGGAGAAGTTAGAAACTACCTTGCCATGTTTAATTTTCAAGGTGAGGAAGTTTTCAAAAGAGTATATGATTTAAGCGGTGGTGAAAAAGGTAGGTTGTCACTGCTTAAACTTATGCTTAAAAAACCGAATTTCTTATTGATGGACGAACCAACAAACCATTTAGACATAGATTCAAAAGAAATACTGGAAGATGCTCTTAATGATTACAATGCTACTTTTATAGTAATTAGTCATGATAGGTACTTTTTAAATAAAGTAACTAATAAAATAATATTAATAGAACCCGACGCTGCAACTCTTTATTATGGGAATTATGACTACTATCAGCAAAAAGTTGAAGAGAGCAAAATCAAATCTACAGAAATCAGTGGATTTACTAAAACAGCTCAAATAAAAGAGAAAAGACGAGCTTCAGAAATTAGAAAGAGAAAATCAGAATTAAATAAAGAGATTAAAAGCTTAGAAAAGATACTTGAAGACATGGATGAAAAGATAAAAATATATAATGAAAAGGCTTATGATCCCGAGCTTTATAATGATTACGAAGCTTCACAAAGCCATCATAAAGAATTAGCAAAAATGCAGTTGGAAAGGGATAGCCTATACGAAAAGTGGTTTCTATTATATGAGGAGCTGGAGGAATTCAATGAATAATATAGAATATGGAATAAATACCATAAGTTTTGACCATAATGAGTTTCATCCTAAACATATATTAGAATGTGGCCAAGCATTTAGATGGTATCACGAAGCTGATGATAGCTATACCATAGTAGCATTTGATAAAGTAATCAATGTTAAACTTGAAGATGATAGAGTTACTATTACAGGAAGTAATAAAGAAGATTTTGAAAAAATCTGGCATAATTACTTTGATCTAGGGAGGACATACTACCATATTAAATCTCAGCTACCTGATTCTTACGACTTAAATAATGCTGTGGAATATGGTTATGGTATTAGAATTTTAAACCAAGAGATTTTTGAGACTATAATATCTTTTATAATTTCAGCAAATAATATGATACCAAGAATAAAAGGCTCAATTGAAAAAATATCCAAACTATATGGTACAAAAATTGGAGAGGATCAAAATAGAGAATACTACTCCTTTCCTAAAAGAGAAGTCTTGGCTGGAGCTGATCCAAAAGATCTAAGAGAAATTTGCAGAGTTGGATTTAGAGATGTGAGGATAGTTGAAGCATCGAGAATGCTTTTAGCTGATAACTTTCAAGACGAAACCCTAAAGTCAATGGAAACAGAAGAACTTAGAAAAAAACTAATTGAGCTACCCGGAGTAGGACCGAAGGTAGCAGACTGTATACTCTTATTTGCTTTTGGAAGATCTGAAGTTTTTCCTGTCGATGTTTGGATAAAAAGGGTAATGGAAACTTTATTTATAAAGAAGGAAGTTAAGCCAAGTGAAGTTGTTTTTTATGCTCGAGAATTATTTGGTAAAAACGCAGGTTTTGCGCAACAATACCTCTTTTACTATGGTAGAGATAATGCCATAGGCAAGTTGAGATAATACCGGACAAAAAGCATAGATAATTAGCGTAAAATGCTGAAAAATAAAGTTAAATAAGAAAAATATCGGGATTTTAGAAGAATATAAGAGTTGTAAAAAAGGTAGGTTTGATTTATTATAATATTGTAGTTGTTAGCACTCGATGTCGATGAGTGCTAACAAAATTATTAGACTATTATTTAGGAGGATATATATGAAACTTAAGCCATTAGGAAAGAGAATAGTTATTGAAGCGGTAGAAGCAGAAGAAAAAACTGCATCCGGTTTAGTACTTCCATCAAGTGCAAAGGAACAACCTCAATATGCAGAAGTTGTTGAAATCAGTGAAAAAATACTAAAAGATGATGAGAAAAAGAATCCAATCAAAGTTGGAGATAAAGTAATATATTCAAAATACGCAGGTACAGAAGTGAAAATTGGTTCAAGAGAACTAATAGTTATAAACTTAAAAGATGTACTCGCAGTAGTAGAAGATTAATTAAGGAGGAAATCAAATGGCTAAAGAGATAAAATTTTCAGAATCTGCTCGTAAGGGATTAGAAGCAGGTATTAATAAATTATCAGATACAGTTAAAATTACACTTGGTCCTAAGGGAAGAAATGTAGTTTTAGACAAAAAGTTTGGTGCACCACTTATCACTAACGACGGTGTTACTATTGCTAGAGAAATCGAACTTGAAGACAGATTCGAAAACATGGGTGCACAATTAGTGAAAGAAGTTGCTACAAAGACAAATGATGTTGCCGGTGATGGTACAACAACAGCTACATTACTTGCTCAAGCAATCATTAGAGAAGGAACTAAGAATGTAACAGCAGGTGCTAATCCTATGATTCTTCAAAGAGGTCTTAGAAGAGCAATGGAAACAGCTGTAGAAGAAATTAAAAAATTCTCACATACAATCCAAACAAGTGAAGAGATTGCACAAGTTGGTGCGATATCATCAGGAGAAGAGTATGTTGGAGCATTGATTTCAGAAGCAATGGAAAAAGTTGGTAAAGACGGAGTAATCACAGTAGAAGAGTCAAGAAGCATGGGAACTACTCTAGAAGTTGTAGAAGGAATGCAGTTTGACAGAGGCTATGTATCTCCTTATATGGCAACAGATCCTGACAAGATGGAAGCACATCTTGAAAACCCTGCAATCCTAATTACAGATAAAAAGATTTCAAATATACAAGAAATACTTCCAATCCTAGAGCAAATCATGCAACAAAGTAAACCTCTACTAATCATAGCTGAAGATGTAGAAGGCGAAGCAATGGCGACACTTGTTCTTAACAAGCTTAGAGGAACACTTAATGTAGTTGCTGTTAAAGCGCCTGGATTTGGAGATAGAAGAAAAGAAATGCTTCAAGATATTGCTATCCTAACAGGCGGAACAGTAATAACTGAAGATTTAGGTTATGACTTAAAAGAAGCTACTATCGAGCAATTAGGAAGCGCAAGAAAAATTACAGTTTCAAAAGAGAACACAGTTATAGTTGATGGTGCCGGAGAACAATCTCAAATCGAAGATAGAGTATCTCAATTAAGAGCACAATTAGAAACAACTGAATCTGATTTTGATAAAGAAAAACTTCAAGAAAGACTTGCAAAACTTTCAGGCGGTGTTGCAGTAATCCAAGTTGGAGCTGCATCAGAAACTGAACTTAAAGAAAGAAAATTAAGAATAGAAGACGCATTAGCAGCTACAAGAGCAGCAGTTGAAGAAGGAATGGTAGCAGGTGGTGGTACAGTTCTTATAAACTGTATACCAGCAGTTGAAAAACTAGTAGAAGAAACTGAAGGCGACGAAAGAACAGGAGTTCAAATTATTCTTAAAGTTCTAGAAGAGCCGGTTAAACAAATAGCAATTAACGCTGGACTTGAAGGATCAATAATCGCAGAACACATCAAAGGATTAGAACCGGGAATGGGATTTGATGCAATTTCTGAAGAATACGTAGACATGTTCAAACATGGTATCGTAGATCCAACAAAAGTTACAAGATCAGCACTAGAAAATGCTGTATCTGTTGCAAGCATGGTATTAACAACTGAAGCAGCAGTAGCAGACATAGAAACAGAAGACCCAATGGCAGCTGCCGCAGGAATGGGCGGTATGGGCGGCATGGGCGGCATGGGAATGATGTAATTAAAAATGAGGCTCTTTTAAGATGAGCCTCTTTTTTAGATCTTCGAAGTAAGATATAAGAAGTTTGAAACGAAAAAACATAGAGTATCGGAGCAAAATTTTGCTCCGTGTTTTTTATAAATACTTATAATTTTAGAAGTCTTACTTAGTCTAAATAATTGAGGAAAAGTTTTAAAACACATTAGAGATTAAAAGATTTCCTCAATAAAATCTAATTTTAAATTCTCACATCGGTTTGCGATGTTACGAATGTCATTCACGAAGAAACTTGATTAACTAATTGCAAGCACTCGGCTCACTGTACAAACTCTTTTTTTTATTATATAATTTTAAACAGTAAATAAAAACAATTAGATAAAGGGGGAAATTTTATCATGAATTATGTTGGAGAAGGACTTACATTTGATGATATTTTACTTATACCTGATCATTCAGATGTACTTCCTAGAGATGTTGATCTATCTACAAAACTAACTAAGAAAATCACGCTGAATATTCCTATAATGAGTGCCGGGATGGATACCGTCACTGAGTCTAGAATGGCAATAGCTATTGCCAGAGAGGGTGGTATTGGTATAATCCATAAAAATATGAGTATAGAAGACCAAGCTGCAGAAGTGGATAGAGTTAAAAGATCTGAACATGGAGTAATAACGGATCCTTTTTTCTTATCACCTATTCACAAGGTAAAAGATGCCATGGATTTGATGGCTCATTACAAAATATCAGGAGTTCCAATAACAAATGACGACGGAAAACTATTAGGAATAATAACAAATAGAGACGTGCGATTTGAAGATAACTTAGATAAACTGATTGACGATGTTATGACTAAGGAGAATCTAGTAACTGCAAATTCCAATATAACTATGGATGAAGCTCTAGAGCTACTTAAAAAACATAAGATAGAAAAACTTCCACTAATTGATGATAAAAACCATTTAACAGGATTAATTACTATAAAAGATATAGAAAAATCAATAGAATATCCTAATTCTGCAAAAGACGAGCAAGGTAGATTGCTAGTCGGAGCTGCAGTAGGAGTTACTGCTGATGTCTTAGAGAGAATCGAAGCACTGGTTGCAGCTAAAGTTGATGTAGTCGTTATTGACACAGCACATGGTCATTCACAAGGTGTTTTAGAAAATGTAAAGAAAATAAAAGAAACATTTCCGGATCTGCAATTAATAGCAGGAAATGTAGCGACTGGAGCAGCGACAGAAGCTTTAATAAAGGCAGGAGCAGACTGTGTTAAAGTAGGTATAGGACCAGGTTCCATCTGTACTACAAGGGTTGTAGCCGGTATAGGGGTTCCTCAAATCTCCGCTATAATAGATTGCTTTGAAGTTGGAAAAAAATATGGAATTCCAATCATAGCAGATGGAGGTATTAAATACTCAGGAGACATAACTAAAGCTATCGCTGCAGGGGGTAATGTAGTTATGCTAGGATCATTATTAGCAGGAACTACAGAAAGCCCGGGAGAGATGGAAATTTATGAAGGAAGAAGATTTAAGGTTTATAGAGGCATGGGCTCAATAGCAGCTATGAAAGCAGGCTCCACCGATAGATACTTCCAGGAAAAAGCTGACAAACTTGTTCCTGAAGGAGTTGAAGGTAGAGTTGCTTACAAGGGGTCACTTGGTGAAGTTGTTTATCAGCTAGTAGGTGGATTAAGAGCGGGTATGGGTTATGTTGGAGCGAAAGATATTCAAGATTTACAGAATAATACAAAATACGTAAAAATTACCTCAGCTTCTTTAATAGAAAACCATCCACATGACATCACTATCACCAAAGAATCTCCAAACTATACTTCAATGTAGGTGATTAAATGAAAGCATTTATTGACAGATCAATAGAAGAAATTCGTGAACAAATAGGTGACAAAAAAGCCATCTGCGCACTTTCCGGAGGAGTAGATTCTGCAGTTTGTGCAGTGCTTGTTCACAGAGCCATCGGCGACAGACTAACATGTGTATTTGTAGACCATGGTCTTCTTAGAAAAGGCGAAAGAGAACAAGTAGAGAGGGTCTTTAGAGACACTTTCCATATAAACTTAATCGTAGTAGAAGCGCAAGACAGATTCCTAAATAAACTGGTAGGAGTTAGCGATCCTGAACAAAAAAGAAAGATTATCGGTGAAGAGTTTATAAGAGTGTTTGAAGAAGAACAATCAAAACTTGAAGATTATGATTTCTTGGTTCAAGGCACCATATATCCAGACATAGCTGAAAGTGGATTAGATGGAGAAAAATTAGTTAAAAGTCATCACAATGTAGGTGGGCTGCCTGAAGATGTAAACTTTGAACTCGTAGAACCGCTCAAAACACTTTACAAAGAGGAAGTTAGACAAGTTGGAAGAGGACTAGGAATACCTGAAGAAGTAGTTGGTAGACAACCATTCCCCGGTCCGGGACTTGGTGTTAGAGTACTAGGAGAAGTTACAAGAGAAAAACTAGAAATCCTTAAAGAAGCAGATTATATATACAGAGAAGAAATTGAAAAGGCAGGTTTAAACAATGAAATCTGGCAATATTTTGCTGCGATTCCTGATTTTAAAGCTGTAGGTAAAGTAGGAGGAGAAAGAAGCTATTCCTATGCAATCATGCTTAGAGCAGTAGACACTGAAGACGCTATGGAAGCAACTTGGCACGAAATTCCACACTCACTACTAAGAAAAATCTCTAAAAGAATCTGTGATGAAGTAGACGGAGTAGTAAGGGTGCTTTATGATATTACGGATAAACCACCTGGAACTATCGAGTTTGAATAGAATTTGCCTTTAAACTCTATATCAATAAAATCAAAGTAAATAAGTATATCTAAAATTGAAAATAAAGTTAAATGAATGCAGACAAGGTCTTTAAAAAGCGTAACAGCACTATAAGATAATGTCTGCATTTTTTAAAAGGAGGACTATCACTATGGATAGAACCAGACAAGACAGACAATTATCTTTTCAGAATCAAAAACGAAAAAACTACTTTGAAGGTTGGTATTTTAAACAGGTTTCTGCAGATGAAAGGCTAATTCTATCAGTTATTCCAAGTATGATGCGAACTGAGCATGAGGAAAAAGCAATGCTTCAGATAATTATTGCAGAAAATAATGGAGAATGGAAAATTCGAACTAAACAATTAGAATTTCCAATGCAGTCTTTCCAATATACTGACAATCCTTTTTCTGTTAAAATAGGAGACAATATATTTTCTGAAGAAGGCATTCATCTTAATATCACAAATGAATCTAAATTAGATGCTTCTGATTGTGAGATCCAATGCGATATTACTTTTGGAACATTTACAAAACTACCAACAACTACTATTTCTCCAACTATTATGGGACCTTTCTCATATCTTCCTTTTATGGAATGTATACATGGTATAGGAAGCTTGCATCATACACTTAAAGGGTATTTAAAAATAAACGGAAGAAATATATCTTTCGATGGAGGTATAGGATACCTTGAAAAAGATTGGGGACAGTCTTTCCCTAAATCATATATTTGGCTACAATCAAACCATTTTAACAGGCGACCTTCATCCTTGTTTTTCTCATGGGCGGATATCCCTTTAGGGCCACTTAGTTTTAATGGTTTTATCTGTCACTTATGGATAGAAGGGAAGCATTACCGTTTTGCTACTTACAATGGTGCATCCTGCACTATTCACGACATGAGCGAAGATAAAATAGAATTAGCACTCAAAAAAAGAAATTTTATCTTGCACATCAAAGCAAAGATAGATATTAAAGTAGCTCTTTCAGCACCAAAACATGGTCAAATGGATCATCAAATAAAAGAAGGCTTGACAGGTACAATTAATTTTCGCCTTGTAAATCAAGATACGGGAGAAGAGATAGAAGATTCTTCGTCATTATCAGGCGTTGAGATTGTTCCCGCTCTATTAAAGAAAAGTTAAAAGAAACTCACTTCCAATTAACTCAGGTATAAATTAAAATATGACAAACGAATCAAATCGAGTCTAAATTTACCTTTAATAGCTTGGTTTATCTATATTCAGGAGTAGAAACAAAAGAAAGGCTCCTAACAAGTTGTAATTATGTTAAATGATTCTAAGCTTCGGGTTCTCACATTTACCTTGGGATGCAGGGGGATCGCCACTACAGCTTTTAAATTTGGAACGAAAGAAGCAAAGAAATAATTTGCTTCGGATAGATATAAAATACGTTCGAGCAGTGAGAAATCAAAGATTTATTTCCGAATGTCTAACATCTAATTTCTCACCTCTAAAATAGTAACGGCGATTCCCAAATCGCCATTTCCTTAAATCTTTTAAACCGCGAACATTCTATCAAAACAAAGCTAATCATTTATTAACCAAATAAATATCACACCACCTGCACCACAAACGTAGTGGAAAACTCCGATTTTCCCTTACTTTAAATCTCCTAAACCACGCACATTCTATTGAATAAAAGTTTATCTTATATTAACCAAATTAAAATCAAATCTATTGCATCACAAATGTAGCGGCGATTCCCAAATCGCCATTTCCTTAAATATTTTAAACCACGCACATTCTATCAAATCAAAGCCAATCTTATATTAATCAAATAAATATCACACCGCCTGCACCACACACGTAGGGGAAAACTACGATTTTCCCTTACTTTAAATCTCCTAAACCATGCACATTCTATCAAAACAAATCCAATCTTATATTATCCTAATTGATTTATATCTTATGGCATAGACGAAGAGGAAGTGCCCTCACTTCCAATTACATTAGCTACAAATTAAAGTATGACATATGGATCAAATCGAGTCTATATTTATCTTTAAGAGCTTGGTTTATCTAAATTCAGGAGTAGAAACAAAAGACAAAAGAAAGGCTCCGAACAAGTTGCAATTTTTCTTCCGTTCACTTATTGGGTAAAATCGTATTTCGGTTCCTCCGGTGATTTATATATCGCTGCGCTATAAAAAATAAATCAAAACCCTATGTAACCTACAATATGATTTTACACCAAACGTTCAAAG
>JAEZWM010000017.1 GCA_023443025.1 Bacillota bacterium | reverse complement strand
GCCAATCGAGAAAAAGCATCTCTCTTGGGAAACATCGGCGCAAGACCTACCGCCACTCACTATCGTTCGTGGGGTTAGGGCTATGAGTTGGTCCAACTGAACGAGAACTTTAAATAATTAAATACATAATTTTAGAACTACATTTGTTATAATATCACGGCCTGGTAGTTCAGTTGGTTAGAATGCCAGCCTGTCACGCTGGAGGTCGAGGGTTCGAGTCCCTTCCAGGTCGCCAATTTTTTTACAAAAACTCCTTGACAAGGTTAAGAGAATCACTTATAATATACAAGTGTTCAAAAATAGTATTTAAAACCATGTAAAAACTAAATAAAATAGTTTGAATAACACATGCTGGGTTAAGAAACCACATATAAAAACTTAATATCCTAAATACGAAAACAACACATGCTGGTGTAGCTCAATTGGTAGAGCAACTGACTTGTAATCAGTAGGTTGGGGGTTCAAGTCCTCTCACCAGCTCCATTTGGAGGAGTACCCAAGTTGGCCAAAGGGGACGGACTGTAAATCCGTTAGCTATGCTTTCAGTGGTTCAAATCCACTCTCCTCCACCATATTATTACTTATAGATTCTGATTCACTTAGAACTATCGTCGCTCGCAGAAATTGTTTGTAGCGATTATCGTGCGGGTGTAGCTCAGTGGTAGAGCCCCAGCCTTCCAAGCTGGTTGCGAGGGTTCGATTCCCTTCACCCGCTCCACTTATGAGCGCCTATAGCTCAGTTGGATAGAGCAACGGACTTCTAATCCGTGTGTCAGAGGTTCGAATCCTCTTAGGCGCGCCATTTAATGGGGTGTAGCCAAGTCGGTAAGGCACCAGACTTTGACTCTGGCATTCCACAGGTTCGAGTCCTGTCACCCCAACCAATACGACCCATTAGCTCAGTCGGCAGAGCACCTGACTTTTAATCAGGGTGTCCCGCGTTCGAGTCGCGGATGGGTCACCATATTTTTTAAGTGAGAATTAGAAAAACGAAGTTTTTAATCTAACTTCTAACGTCTAAATTCTCACATCTAATCCGGAGAGGTACCGAAGTGGTCATAACGGGGCGGTCTTGAAAACCGTTAGGGTGCAAGCCCACGGGGGTTCGAATCCCTCCCTCTCCGCCATAAAGCCATATCGCAACCCGGAGAAGTACTCAAGTGGCTGAAGAGGCTCCCCTGCTAAGGGAGTAGACCCTTCACGGGGTGCGGGGGTTCAAATCCCCCCTTCTCCGCCAATAGGTGTGTGAAGTAAAATAATACATATATTTGCCCAGATAGCTCAGTCGGTAGAGCAGTGGATTGAAAATCCACGTGTCGCTGGTTCGATTCCGGCTCTGGGCACCATAATAGGGTAGGGTGCCCTTTGAATAAGGTTTAGGGGTATAGTTCAGTGGTAGAACGTCGGTCTCCAAAACCGAATGTCGTGGGTTCAAATCCTGCTACCCCTGCCAAACATGGACCTGTAGCTCAGCTGGTTAGAGCGCACGCCTGATAAGCGTGAGGTCGGTGGTTCGAGTCCACCCAGGTCCACCATCCATATTTTTAATATGGGCCTTTAGCTCAGTTGGTTAGAGCGCCCGGCTCATAACCGGTAGGTCCTGGGTTCAAGTCCCCGAAGGCCCACCAAAAGAACTTAGCTTTAGCCAAGTTCTTTTTTTTTGCTTCTTTTTAGAAATTAAATTTTCTCAAAGCATCTAGTATCATTTCTTTAATAATTATCTTTAAATTTTCTATTTTATAATCCAAATCTTTTACTAATATTAAATTATCCTTTAGTATGCTTTGTTCTTTAACTATACCTTTATTAAAATCACTATAATTAAAACATGTACCAATAGTTTGTTCTGAAATTAAGCCTGTTATAGTATTCATTTTTATTGACAGATTACTTCTATTCCATTTAAGTACATAATAATTCCTTATATCTTCCATTTCATATTCAAAGCATTGATCTGAAGTTAATTCAATTGTAATAATATCTTTCTCTTGTGAGATAGAGTCTATCAGAGCATGATACTGAGTTTCACCCTTAAAGTATGATATGGTTTTTAGATTTTGGGAATTAAAGTAAATATCGAATAATTTTGCTAGATATAATACGTCTAATCTATTGTATAAACTCATTTTTTCATAAATCTCTATATTAGGTTTCTTTACATATGATTTATATAAATCAACAGCTGTTTTACCGGACATTTCAAAAGGCCTTTCAAGCATATATTGTTTCTCTAACGCTTTTTGACCTACCGGTTTAGTACCGGTAAATATTTTATTCTTACGCATATAATCGAACAGATCAATATGATCATGCTTTAATATTACATAATCAAAACCATGATGAGTTAATCTATTTTGAATAAATGGAATATCAAATTGTAAGCCATTAAAGCTCATAATTCTATGATTACTATCAATAGTTTTTAAAAATTCGGAAAGTAGATTAATTTCATCATCATGGTTTTCTGAAAATATTTGTTTAAAATAAAAAGATTTGATTAAAGTGTCAAATCCTACCATTCCAAGCATTGAAATTTTATGTTGTTTACTTGAAAATCCTGTGGTTTCTATGTCTATAACTATATCATTATTCTTTAAATTATTTATATTTATATATTCACTTTTTATTATCATTTTATCCTCCAAGACCATTATACAACAATTGGGTGAAAATATAAATTTTACCAATGCGGCTGTAAGTGATATAATTAGATGAATTATTTATAATTGTGAAGGAGCTATATGTGATTTATTTTGACAATGCTGCAACAACGAAAGTAAGAGATGAAGTTGCTGAATATATGATGAAGTTTTTAACAAAAGAATATGCAAATCCATCCGGTGTTTATAGATTTGGGTTAACTGCAGAAAACAATATTGAATTGGCAAGGGAAGTTATCGCTAAGACACTAAGTGTTTTAAAAGAAGAGTTGTACTTTACTCCCGGTGGAACATGGGGCAACAATCTTGCACTAAACTCAATCCTATCCAGAGGTGACTCGGGCAGTGTTATAACTACAGAAATAGAACACTCATCTGTTTTCAATGTAATAAAGCACTATAATATAAAAAGACAAATAAAAATTGTAAGAGTAGATGAGTATGGATTTGTTGACCAAGAACATTTAAGGGAAATGTTAAATGAAGAAACCGCTCTAGTTTCTATAATGCATGTTAATAATGAAATTGGAACTATTCAAAATCTTAAGGAATTAGGTAATTTAATAAAATCAAGATCCAAAGCTATATTTCATGTAGATGGAGTACAAGGATACTCTAAAATACCTATAGATCTATCTAAGACTAATGTCGATATATACTCTATATCAGGTCATAAAATACATGCTCCAAAAGGTATAGGTGCTTTATATATAAGAAAAAATCTTAATCTTAGTCCGGTAATTTTTGGAGGAGGGCAAGAAAAAGGAATTAGCCCCGGCACCCAAAATGTACCCGGAATTATGGCCTTAGCTAAAGCTGCTAAAATTTCAGAAGCTGAACATTTGAAAGACGTAAATTATGTTAGAGAGCTCAGGGAGAGAATAATAAATGGGATTACTAATATAAAGGACCACAGGTTTAATTCTCCAATGGAAAACTGTTCACCATATATTTTAAATGTAGGATTTAGGGGGATAAAGTCTGAGATTCTTCTTAGAATGATGGATGATGATGGAATTTGTGTATCTGCAGGGTCTGCGTGTAGTAAAAATAAAAAAAGTAGAGTATTAGAAGGTATAGGAGTCCCAAAAGACTTTTTAGATGGTTCAATAAGGATTTCTATATCTCACTATAATACAGTTGAGGAATGTGACATATTAATAAAATTACTTGAAAAAAACATTGAAAAAATAAGAAAGGTTTTTAAATAATGGATAAAGTACTAAGTGTAAGTTTTGGTGAATTAGTGCTCAAAGGTGCAAATAGAAGAATTTTTGTAAACAGAGCAATTAAAAAAATCAAAAATAGAATAGCAGGATTTAATTATCATCTCTATATGGAGCAAGGAAAAGTATATATCGAGGCAGATGAAGCCGATTTTCCAGAGATGATAAAACAAATACAAAAAGTATTTGGTCTAATATATATAAGCCCATGTATTAGAGTTGATAAAGACATTGATGAGATTTATTCTGCTCTTTCAGAAGAAATGAAAAAATATACTGAACATAAAACTTTTAAAGTTATCACTAATCGAGTGGACAAGGGGTTTAAACCAATATCTCCAGAGTTGAACAGAATGTTTGGTGCTCATATACTAAAGGAGTTCAGCAACTTCAAAGTAGATGTTCATACTCCTGAAATAGAAGTATTTGTAGACATTAAAGATAGTGTATATGTATATTCTAAGAGATATAAAGGATTGGGTGGACTTCCAATGGGAAGCAGTGGCAGAGGTTTGGTTCTGTTTTCAGGAGGTATTGACAGCCCTGTAGCAGCCTTTCAAATGGCCAAGAGAGGAGTAGAAATTTCAGCTCTGCATTTTCATTCATATCCTTACACCGGTGAAAGATCACTTGAAAAAGTAATGAAATTGGTTGAGATAGTTTCTGACTATGTGGGTCCTATAACTATGTACAGTGTAAATATTTTACCAATTCAAACAGAAATCAATGATAAATGCCCTGCAAGAGAAATGACAGTTTTATCGAGACGTTTTATGATGAGAATAGCAGACAAGATAGCAAAAGAAGAAGGACATCAAATGATAATTACTGGAGAGAGTCTAGGACAAGTTGCTAGTCAGACAATCGAAAGCTTAACTGCAGTAAATGTTGTTACAGACATACCTATTATGAGACCATTAATCGGAAATGATAAATCCGACATAATTGAAATATCTAATTTCATTGGAACTTATGAAACTTCAATACTCCCTTATGAAGACTCATGTACAATTTTCCTTCCTAAAAAGCCCGTTATCAAACCTAAAATTATAGATTTGGAAATTTCAGAGGAATCACTGGATGTAGACAGATTAGTAGATGAAGCAATCATGAATATGGAGAAGATAAGAATAATAAAAGAGGACTAATTGACAAAAATAAAGTATTATTGTAATATATTCTTAGATTCTTTAATTGAGATTAGTAACATATGACAAGCTGCACAGAGAGCTCCTATTGGTGAGAGGGAGAGAGTAAAGCATATGCGAATGGACTCATGAGAACCCTTAGAGAAAATAGTACCTAAGGTCGTAAACCTGCGTTATAAGGTTAGAGCATATTAGTGCTCGATGAGGGGTCAATAGACCCAAAATTAAGGATGGTACCGTAAACTACCTGTTTGCTCCTTTGGAGTGGACAGGTTTTTTTATTATAAAGGAGAGGTAATATGGAGAAGAAAATTGTATTTAGTGGGGTCCAGCCCTCAGGAGATTTAACAATTGGGAATTATTTAGGTGCGATACAGTACTTTAGCAAACTACAAGAAGAGTACAACTGCTACTACTGTGTAGTTGATATGCATTCGATTACTGTTAATCAAGTACCCGCAGAACTAAGGAAAAACAGCTTGTCTCTTATGGCACTTTATATTGCTACCGGAATAGATCCTGAAAAATCAGTGCTTTACATGCAGTCACATGTGCCGGAGCACGCAGAACTGGCATGGGTCTTAAACACTATAACCTATATGGGACAGTTGTCTCGAATGACTCAGTATAAAGAAAAGATTAGCAAAAATCCTGACAACCAGAATGTCGGTCTTTTCACATATCCGGTGCTAATGGCTGCGGATATCCTTCTATACCAAGCAGACTTTGTTCCTGTTGGTAGTGACCAAAAACAGCATCTGGAGCTTACCAGAGATCTTGCCGAGAGGTTTAATAATAAGTATAGCCCTACATTTGTAGTTCCGGAGCCGCTTATACCCGATAGCGGTGGAAGGATAATGAGTCTTAAAGACCCGACTGCAAAGATGAGTAAATCAGACGAAGACGTAAATGCAAGTATTTTTATACTTGATGATAAGGATGCTATTATCAGAAAGGTCAAAAGAGCAGTAACCGATTCTATTGGAGAATTTAGATACTCGGAAGAACAATTAGGATTAATGAACCTGATTAACATCTACTCTTCATTTAGTGGAGTGGAGCCTGAAAAAGTAGTTGAGAAATATAACGGCGAAAACTATGGAAGATTCAAAGAGGAGCTGGGAGAATTAATTGCTGAATCTTTATCACCCATTCAAGATAGATATAATGAAATCATAGCCGATAAAGAATATCTATCAAAAATCTGTAAGCAAAATGCTGAACGAGCTTCATATGCAGCACAAAAAACACTTAGAAAAGTATATAGAAAAGTTGGATTTTACCAACCATAAAAGACAGCAATTGCTGTCTTTTTTATTGAGCTCTATACTATTTAAATTATAAAATATAGACTGTAAATTCTTATCTTAAAATAAAAATTTTACAACAATAATATTGACTAATGGCATTTATAATGTATAATGGTATGTGCAAGTTTAATATACTAAACATTATATTTAATATAAAAGGAGGAACATATGGAAATAGGAGAGAGATTAAAACAGCATAGATTACAACTTGGACTTACTCAAGAGGAATTAGCTGAAAGATCTGAGCTTACTAAGGGTTTTATTTCTCAAGTAGAGAGGGATTTAACCTCACCATCTGTTGCGTCCTTACAGGATTTACTAGAAGCTTTAGGAACAAATTTGGGAGACTTTTTTAATGAACAAAAACCATCAAAGATAGTTTTTAAAGAAGAGGACTACTTTGTATCTAAAGACGAAGAACTTGGAACTGAAATATCATGGATAGTGCCTAATGCTCAAAAAAATGATATGGAACCCATCAGGCTTAGAATAGAATCCGGAGGAGAAACAAAAATATATACTCCGTATGAAGGGCAAGAATTTGGGTATGTAATAAAGGGGACGGTGTCACTTATATCGAATGAAGAGGAATTTATAGTAAAAGCCGGTGAATGCTTTTATATGGACACAAACGGCACTAGACAGTTAAAAAACAATACAAAAAGTACGGTTGAAGTTATTTGGATATCTTCACCACCAGGATTTTAGGAGGAAATATGACAAATATAATAAAGCTTAATAATATTACAAAATCATTTGGAGAAGATAAAGTCCTAGATAATATCAGCCTATATGTAAATAAAGGAGAGTTTTTAACACTTCTGGGACCAAGCGGTTGTGGAAAAACTACAACATTACGTATCATAGGGGGGTTTGAAACACCGGATGAAGGCCAAGTGATCTTTGATGGACATGACATTACAAATCTTCCACCATACGAAAGACAGCTCAATACTGTTTTTCAAAAGTATGCACTTTTCCCGCATCTAAATGTATATGACAATATTGCTTTTGGACTTAGAATAAAAAAATTAAATAAAAACGAAATAGACACTAAGGTTAAAGAAATCCTAAGACTTGTAAACCTTAAAGGATTTGAAAAAAGAAGAATCGATAAATTAAGCGGAGGTCAACAACAGAGGATTGCAATTGCCAGAGCACTAGTTAATGAGCCAAATCTATTATTACTGGATGAACCACTAGGAGCTTTAGACCTTAAACTTAGAAAAGAAATGCAGCATGAGCTTAAAGCCATTCAGCAGAGAGTTGGAATTACATTTATATACGTTACTCATGATCAAGAAGAGGCTCTTACGATGTCCGACACCATTGTAGTTATGGATCAAGGTAAAATTCAACAAATAGGAACTCCTGTAGACATATATAACGAACCCGTTAACTCTTTTGTTGCCGATTTTATAGGTGAGTCCAATATAATAGATGGAATTATGAAAAAGGACTTATTGGTTAATTTTTCAGGAGTTGACTTTGTATGTCTTGATAGCGGATTTGAGCCAATGGAAAATGTCGAAGTAGTTATTAGACCTGAGGATATAGAAATCACAAGTCCTGATAAGGGTATGCTTGTAGGTGAAGTAAAATCACTAGTCTTTATGGGAGTTCATTACGAGATGATCGTGGATGTTGATGGATTTGAATACCTTGTACATTCAACCAGGAACTCTGAAGTTGGAAATGAAGTTGGACTGTTGCTTGAGCCGGACAGCATTCATATCATGAAAGCAGGTGACAAATGAGATTTAAAAAGATGGCATATCCATATCTGGTATGGCTTTTGATTTTTATAATAGTACCACTAATACTCGTACTATATTATTCAATAACTACGGGTAATATAGACTCATTTAGAGATATGAGTTTTAGTCTTGAGAGTTTTACAAGATTCTTTACACCTCAATACTTGGTAATACTATTAAAATCATTAAAGATAGCTCTTTATACAACCGTACTATGTTTACTAATCGGATACCCGATGGCATACTATATATCAAGATTAAAGACAAATATACAAAACACTATGATACTGCTTGTTATCATTCCAATGTGGATGAACTTCCTACTTAGAACTTATGCATGGCTTAGCATTCTTAGTAAGAATGGATTGATCAACACTGTGATCGGGTTCTTTGGTATGGAGCCACTTGACTTGCTGTATACGGAAGGGGCGGTTATGCTGGGAATGGTTTATAACTTTTTACCTTTTATGGTCCTTCCCATATACTCAGTGCTTGCTAAGGTAGAGCATGAATTGGAAGAAGCAGCATGGGATTTAGGAGCAAATGATAATTATACCTTCTGGAAAGTAATCTTTCCTATGAGTATACCAGGTGTAATAACCGGTATAACCATGGTATTCATACCGGCAGTATCCACATTTGAAATTTCTTCACTTCTTGGAGGAAACAAAGTAAACTTAATAGGAAATATAATAGAGCAGCAGTTTAGAGTTACAGGAGACTGGCATTTTGGCTCATCTATGAGCATGATACTCATGGTTCTAATAGTTGTTTCCATGCTTATTACAAATAAATTTGGAGAAGAAGGTGGTGGAGAATTATGGTAAAAAATAGATTTAGAAATTTTTATTTAGTTCTTACATTTCTTTTTCTCTACGCACCGATTATCGTACTGATAGTATATTCATTTAACGACTCTAAGCTAAGAGGACAATGGGGAGGATTTACGCTTAAATGGTATGCAGAGCTCTTTAAAGATAGAGAGGTAATGGCTGCGCTCTACCATACACTTTTGGTAGCTGTATTAACGACTATAATCTCTACAATCACCGGAGTTTTTGCGGCGATGGGTCTTTCTAACTTCAGCAAAAGAGCAAGAAATACCATTTTAAATTTCAACTATATACCGGTATTAAACCCTGATATAGTTACAGCAGTTTCACTAATGGTACTTTATGGGGTATTAAAGCTAAAGTTTGGATTATTTACTATGCTACTATCTCATATTGCTTTTACGATACCATATGTAGTACTTTCTGTTTTACCTAAACTCAAACAGATGAACAGGCATTTACCTGAAGCAGCTATGGACTTGGGAGCAACACCATTTCAGGCTTTTACTAAAGTAGTTCTTCCTGAGATCATGCCTGGAATTGTAACCGGTGCAATGCTCGCATTTACATTATCTATAGATGATTTTGTAATTTCGTTTTTCACAACAGGGCATGGAGTTGCAAATATTTCAACAACCGTATTTTCAATGGCGAGAAGGGGAATCAACCCGATCATAAATGCACTATCAACATTGATGTTTTTAACGATGTTGATTCTACTTGTTTTGATTAATAAAAAAACCAAAGAGGAGGAATAAGATGAGAAAATTATTTGTACTGATTTTACTATCTGCAGTCTTAATAACAGGATGCGGTGGAGGTAGCTCTGAAAATGTTGTCAATGTATACAATTGGGGAGAGTATATGGATAAAAGTATACTTGATGACTTTGAAAAAGAAACTGGAATAAAAGTAAAATACGATACATTCGTGACCAATGAGGATTTATATGTAAAACTTAAAAAAGGTGGAGATGCATACGATGTAATTATTCCATCAGACTATATGATAGAAAGAATGATCAAAGAAGATTTACTTCTACCGCTTGATAAAAGCAAAATAAATACGATTAAAAACATCGATCCATCGCTTATGAATATGAGTTATGATCCTGAATCCAAATACTCTATACCATATCTATGGGGAACTCTGGGAATAGTTTATAATAAATCAGAGGTTAAAGAAACCGTTGACTCATGGGATATTCTTTGGAATGAAAACTATAAAAATGAAATAGTTATGCTTGAGAGTTCAAGGGATTCAATAGGTATTGCACTTTTAAAACTGGGATATTCTCTTAACACTAAAAACGAAACAGAACTTGAAGAAGCAAAGCAGTTACTCATTGAACAAAAGCCACTAGTAATGGCTTACCAAGTTGATCAAACAAAAGATTTAATAGTTGGAGGCGAAGCAGAACTTGCAGTAATGTACTCGGGAGATGCTTATGATGCTGTTAGGCAAAACGAAGACCTTGACTATGCAGTGCCAAAGGAAGGTTCAAACCTATGGTTTGACTCCATGGTTATACCTGCAAATGCAAAAAATGTAGAAAACGCTCATAAATTTATTGAGTATATGGGTAAACCTGAAGTCGCAGCGAAGCTTGCTGACTATGTAGGATACTCTACTCCTAATCTTCCTGCAAGAGATTTACTTGAAGATGAAATGAAAAACTCACCAATTGTATTCCCGGAACTGGACAAAATGAAACTTGAGGTATTTAACGATCCCGGCGAGACAATAGTGCTATACGATAAGATCTGGACGGATGTAATTTCAGAATAATGAACAAGCTCTCATTTTTAATGAGAGCTTTAAAGTTTCATTATTGAAATGTATTCGTATGATGTGATATTATTAATACAGAATGACTGGCACTTAATATTTTGATAATATAAAAGAGGTGAAAAAATGGATAGAACTGAATATTTAATTATAGGTTCAGGAATAGCAGGTTATAGTGCTACGAGAGTAATCAGAGAAAAGGATCCTGACAGTATGATTACCCTGATCTCAAAGAATAAAGATTTAGAAAAGTACAAAGATAGACTATCTTCTCCTGCATATGATGATTTTATTGATAAGGATATGTGGATGCAGTCTATAGATTGGTACTTCCAAAATGATATAGAAATGGTATTTAACGCAAATGTTGTAAAAATTGATACCGAAACAAAAACAGTCCATTTGGATGATATGAGAAGTATAAGATTTTCCAAACTCCTTATAGCTACCGGTAGTAGAATAGTACTTCCTGTAGTTGAATATGGAGATATGGAAAATGTAATTATGATTAAAACACCTCAAGATTTAATTTTTGAGGAATTTGTAAATCCTAAAAATGTTGTAATAGTAGGTGCTAGTATTGCAGGAATACAAGAAGCACTGCTTTTGAAAAAGATGGGAAAAGATGTTTCGATTATCGAGCATGGTCAAACAATATTATATCCATCATTAAACAGTGAATTATCTAGCTTAATTACCAAAGATATTGAAGCATTAGGAATAAGAGTATATACAGATTCTGTGATAAAAGATGTAATTGGTAAAGAAGCTATATCTGAGATTGAAACTTCAAAAGGAGAAAGAATAAAAGTTGATTTACTTGTTTTAAATAAAGGTATTAAATCCAATATTGAATTTATAATGGGTTCAAATATAGATTATGATATCGGAATAAAAGTAAATGAGTATCTAGAAACTACTGCGGAAGACATATACGCTGCAGGGGATTGTGTGGAGTTTGATAAACAGCTTGTTGGACAGTGGGACTCTTCATTAAAACAAGGTAAAACAGCGGGCGAGAATATGCTTGGAGGAAAAGTAAGATATAGATATCCGGATGAAATAAATATAGTAGAAATAGGAGAAAAACAACTATTTACTTATGGTGAAACCTCAAATGATGAAAATTATAGTGTTTCAGAAAATAAAGATGGGAAATTAGCACTTTTCTATGGGTCCGGAGAAATTTCAGATGAAAATCTAGTTGGAGTAGCCATTTATGGAAATATATCTAACAAGGATGTATATGTAGAACAAATTTTAGAAAATAGAAGGAAATAACTATGAAAATTACTTTTTTAGGAGCAGCAAAAGAAGTTACAGGCTCTAATATACTAGTTGAAACCGAAAACGAAAAGTTTCTAATTGACTGTGGAATGTTTCAAGGTTCCAGGGAATTAGAATTATTAAATGATGAAAAATTTAAATTTGATCCGGAAGAGATTGACTTTGTAATTCTATCACATGCACATATTGATCATAGTGGAAGACTACCAAAGCTTGTAAGGGAAGGTTTTAGAGGTAGAATTTATGCTACAAAACCTACTGTAGATCTCTGTGGTGTAATGCTTGCTGACAGTGCAAAAATCCAAGAAAATGATGCTGAGTGGGAAAACAAAAAAAGACAAAGAAGTGGTAAGAAAGACATAGAACCGCTTTATACAATGAAAGATGTCGATGATACCATGAAGCACTTCGTGGGAAATCACTATGGATATAATATAGAATTAAATGAAAACATATCGGTAAGATTTAAGGATGCCGGACACATTTTAGGGTCATCAATAGTAGAGATTTGGATTAAAGAAAACGGGAGAACTAGCAAGCTTGTGTTTTCCGGTGACCTAGGTATGCCAAATAGACCTATAATAAACGATCCTGAATTTATTAATGGAGCAGATTATTTAATTCTCGAGTCCACATATGGTAATACTGTACACGAAGAATTTGAAACCAGTATAAATAAACTTATCGATGTCATAGACAAAGTAACGACTAGAGGTGGTTCTGTTATCATACCGTCTTTCGCTGTAGGAAGAACACAAGAACTAATCTACGAACTAAATAAGTACTATGAGCATGGAAAGAGGATTGAAGAATATAGAAAGATTCCTATCTATATCGACAGTCCAATGGCTATACTTGCAACAAAAGCATTTATGAACAACTCCTATGCATTTGATAGCGAAGCAAAATCGTTAATACTTGCAGGTGACAATGTATTTGATTTTCCTAATTTAAATTATGTTAAATCAGTTGAGGAATCAAAAATGCTAAATAACGTTAGATTCCCAAGGGTTATCATCTCCTCAAGTGGGATGGCAACAGCAGGTAGAGTTAGACATCACCTTAAGCATAATCTATGGGATCCAAAATCTGCAGTTATCTTCGTCGGCTATCAAGCTGAAGGTTCACTAGGTAGAATTCTACTGGATGGTGCAGAAAAGGTAAAACTACTTGGTGAAGAAATAGCAGTCAATTGTGAAATCCATAGAATGGAAGGATTCTCAGGACATGCCGATGAGCCTATGTTACTTGAATGGGTAAATAAAATGAACAATAAGCCTAAAAAGATATTTCTGGTACATGGTGAAACGGAACAGTCATTACCACTCGCAAATACTTTAAATGAAAATCTTGGAATTAAGACTGAGATAGCTGAGCTATGGAAAAGCTACACTCTCGATCCGGTTCGTGATGGTTTAGAAAAAGACAATGAATATCAAGCTCAAAAGATGGATATTCAAAAAGAATTAGTAGATTTACAAATCGGACTACAATCACTTGATGAAAATAAAAAACTTACCAAATTGGATGATTTGGATGATGAAAAATATAAAGAAATAAGAAAAAAACTCATGGATATCAATGAAAACATCATGGATATCACTATTATGCTTGGTAAGTAAAATTTAGACGGAAAGAGGAATTTATGAAAGTAATTGCTATTCTTATTGCAAAAATTACACTGATAGTTGGAAGAATTTTAAAGAGAGGATCAAGTTTACCTGGATACATCGCATCAAGGATTGATCCGGAATTGATTAAAAAGCTTCAACAACCACCAAATGTTGTAATGGTAACAGGAACAAACGGAAAAACATCGACAACCCACTTTATATCTGCAGTTATGGAGAGGGCATCTTACAAGGTAGCACATAATAGCGAAGGTGCAAATATGCCGCAAGGCATACTTACAACCCTTGTAGAAAAGTCAACTATGACGGGTACTGTCGATGCTGACATCGCCGTACTTGAAGTAGATGAAGGATTTCTTAAACAGGTTACAAGTAGTATAAAACCAAACTATTTAGTATTAACCAATCTCTTTGAAGATCAGTTAGATAGATTTGGTGACTTAAATAAACTTGTAGAGAAAATTAAAGAAGCAATCCCTAAAGACACAACACTAATAATTAATGCCAACGACCCGCTATTAGTAAAAATGGGGATGGATTTAATAGAAAATGAAAAAATCTATTACGGCGTCGATAGCTTTGATCAAGAGGGTTCAAGTGTATCTGTAGCATGTCCGGCTTGTAGTGAAACTCTTCATTATAACAAGGCTTTTTATGACAAGATAGGTCACTATACTTGTAATTGTGGATTTAAAACACCGAGTATCGATTATCTAGCGACAGATGTAGATTTAGAAAATAAGACATTTAACTTAAACGGATTCGCATACCATACTCCATATGGAAGTGACTATTTTATATTTAATATACTCGCTGCAGTTTCATATGCAAAGGAGATGGGCATCACGGACACCATCATAGATAAGGCGATAAGAGACTACAAAATAGGAAGCGGAAGGATGGAAAGCATTACTTTTGGTGTGCATGAAACTATTTTGAATCTAGTAAAAAACCCTGCCGGTTTCAATAGATCTATCGCTTTTATTGACAAAGATACTTCAGAGTTTAATGTCTTTATAAATGTAAACAATAGACCTGCAGATGGGGAAGATATAACATGGCTTGAAGCTGTGGATTATGAACCGTTTAAAAAGGAAAAGCTAAAGAAGATTTATATACATGGAGAAGCAGCTGAACATCTCTATGACGCCATAATAAAAGCGGGAATAGAACCATCAAAAATTGAAAGAACGACAGACATTAGAAATACAATTACAGAACTGAAAAAATCAGATATAAAAACATACTTCTTAACGAATTATACAGCTATGGAAGAGTTATCCAAAACCATAGAAAGCGTTTAAAAGCCGGCAACGCCGGCTTTTATTGTTCCTTATAGTCAAATAGACTAAGCTGTTTAAAAGTATTTTCAATAAGGTTGGAAGCGGTCAAACCCATCAATCTATAATTACCGTCCACATAAAGAGATTCAAGCAGTTGTCGTGCTTTAATTGTAATTAAATCCAAATCATCAGTATACTCTATGAGAGTTTCAGATTTAGACCTGGATGCGAAAGCGTCATCTTTAAGCTTGACGGTTAGAGTTTTTGTCATAAAGCCTTTTTTCAGCAGTAGTTCCCATACCTCTTTAGAATAATCATCGAGGAGTACTTCCAATTCTGAAAGCTTAGATATATCCTGAGCAAAAGTTGATTCGGTTCCAATGGATTTCCTTTCACGTACAGGCTTTACCGCTCTATCGTCAATTCCGCGGATTCTATTGTAAATTTCCGTACCATGAACCCCGAGGAATTCATTTAAAAACTCTTCAGAAAGAGAATAAAGGTCATCTACATTGAAAATTCCGATATTATTAAATCTTTTAATAGAAACATTGCCCAGTCCATGTACTTTACTTAAAGGTAGATCTAAGAGTATCGACGGAACCATTTCAGGTGTAATCTCTTTTATACCATTTGGTTTATTCCAGTCAGAAGCAATCTTAGCTAAGAATTTATTATAAGAAATACCTATCGACATAGTGAGACCCAGTTCGTCATAGACTCTCTTTTGTATGGCTTTGGCTGCATCTATGGGTGAATCGGTTAAATTAGTCATATCCATGTAAGCCTCATCCAGTGAAACCATTTCTGTAAGAGATGTAGTATTAAGAAGGATACTGTGTATTTTCTTCGACAGCTCACTATACCTATTTTTTCTTACCGGCACTATAACGACATGAGGACAAAGTTTTTTAGCAATAAAAACAGGCATCGCAGAATGAAGGCCGTATTTTCTGGCATTATAATTAGCAGTGGTTACAACACCCCTGCCGGAACGGCCTGCAACGATTACAGGATATTTTTTTAAGTTTGGATTATCCAGTTCCTCAACAGATGCAAAAAAAGCGTCCATATCCACATGAAAGATAACTCTGTCTTGCATTTTATCACCAAGACTAGTATATCAAAATAACCTATTGTATAAAAGGATATAACTAGTGAGCAAAAGATAAAATTAGAACTTTCAAATTAAGGGTATACAGGATAATGAGTCTAAATAGAAAAGAAAATAGAGGGCATATATGAATAATAAATTAAAAACAAATACAAATTTAAGAATACCGATTATATACGGGATACTAGCATCGTTCTTCTTTTCCTTTACCTTTGTTATCAACAGAAGCATGAGTCTTGGCGGAGGATCATTTTTATGGTCAGGAGTTATGAGATACCTCTTTGTAATCATAATACTTTATATCTATTTACTCGTAAAAGGAGAGCTCAAGGGTGTATTTCTAAGTATTAAGGAGAATTTTTTACCTTGGTTTATATTTAGTAATATAGGCTTCAGTCTGTTTTACTTCGCGCTATCACTATCAACGGTTTATGGAGAATCATGGTTAGCGGCCTCGTTCTGGCAGCTTACCATAGTATTTGGCATGCTTTTAACTCCTGTCTTCGGAGAACCAATCCCAACAAAACCCCTTTTATTTTCAAGTCTAATAATACTGGGAGTAGTACTGCTTCAGATGGAAAATGCACGTGTCGTAGATATTAGCGAATCATTCTTTACTCTTATATCCATGAGTATTGCTGCTATCGCATACCCATTTGGTAATAGGGGAATGCTCAAGCTAACAAAAGGTAAGTTAAATAGCATACAAAGAGTGTTTGGCATGGCGCTTATGACCGTGCCATTTTGGAACATAGTTGCAATCTATGCTCTTGTAACAGGTGGACCGCCAAGTGCAGGACAAATTTTCCAAACATTTCTTATAGCTGTATCTTCAGGTGTAATTGCCACAGTATTATTCTTTAAAGCTACAGGGATGGTAAGAGAAGACAAGGAAAAACTGGCCATAGTTGAGACTACTCAAAGTGCGGAACTTATTTTTACGATAATAGTCGGAGTTACACTTTTAAAAGATCCACTTCCAAGCACTACAGGTATCATAGGAATAGTATTAATAATATCAGGAATGTTCTTGTGTACGCTTGCACCAAGGATAGATTTCAAAGGGAGAAAGAGATGAAAGAATTTAGTGAATATTTAGAAAAGATAGAGAATCCGGAGCATAGAAAGATACTTTCAGATATATTAGAAAAAATTGAAGTAGACTTCCCGGAGCTGGAAAAAAGAATAGCTTGGAATCAGCCTATGTTTACGCATCATGGTACATTTATTATAGGATTCAGCACGGCTAAGAACCACTTTTCAGTATCCCCGGAAGGCAAAACAATAGATGTATTTAAAGAAAAAATAAGTGCTTGCGGTTACGACTATGGAAAGATGATAATAAAATTCCCATGGAAAGAAGAAGTAAATTATGGACTTATAAAAAAGATGGTAGAGTACAATATAGTAGATAAAGCAGATGTAAAGACATTTTGGAGAAAGTAAAACAAAAGGCAGTGTAGTTGTAATAACTGCACTGCCTGGTTTTAGTATATTGTAATTGTTGAATTAGGTACTTTGATATCTAAATCAAAATGATCTCTAGCATAATTTTTATATATGTTATACTGATCATTTAAACGGGAATAATATGCGCTATTCACAGCTGATTCTATACTATGAGTAAAATCAAGGTTTAATTTAAGTTCACATATACCTTTCATCCAGAATGCTGCTTGAAGCTTATCTATTATTGAATGCTTATAAAGATAAGGAATTGTCTCAAGTGTACACTCATAAGCAGATCTATAATCTTTGTTTGCATAATAATGTTTTGCTAAATTAATTCTAGCTTTTGCAATTATAAATGGTGAATTAGATGTAGCAATTATTTCTTTATGAATACTGATAGTTTCTTTTATATTACCAACAGAAGCGCATGTGTTTGCGTACAGCATTTTATATCTTTCATCATTTACAACGCTGAACAATCTATTTGACAATAATAATGAGTTTTTGTTTTTTAAAATATTTTTTAATTCATTATATATAACATTAATGTTACCATTTTCAAAGTTGACTAAATAATTATAAAAATCTAATATGGAATTTAATGCCAGGTAGTCACTTAAAATAGAAGATTTATTTATGGTTGAAAGAATATCTAACTCGTCATAAATTTGATAATTATATCTGTTAATTTTTGATTCAATAATTTTTAAAGTTTCTTTTGCTAGAATATAATCTTCATGTAAGCAACTATTTATAATATCTGTAATGTCTATTCTCAAATAAGTGCAGATTAGATTTAAATTAAATAGACTAACAGAGTCACCATTAGCCTCAATTCTTTTTAATGTACTTAAAGAAAGACCTAATTTTTCTTCCATATCTTCTAGTTTTTCATTTCTTAAATTTCTATAAAACTTTATCTTTTTACCAATATTTTTATCTAATAACATTTTATAACTCCAATGCAACTATACTGATTGATTGAATCTGTAATTATAGTAAATAAAAATTATATCATACTTGCAGTTAGTTGTCAAGTTCAAATATGACCTAGTAATTATCGTTTATTGTAGTAAAATGGATACACAAGGATATAGAGAAGCCTATATAATATTCAAATTAGTGGAGGAAACTTATGAAAAAAAGATTAAATATAATTATTTGTATGATTATGATATTTTTATTAACCATTGGAAATGTTTATGCTAAGCCAAGTGAACAAATTTTAAAAGATCATAAAGAGTATGAGATAAGAATTTTAGATGGTGATGACGTTAGCAGAACTGAACATTAGGTTTTATACTTGTATTGCCCATGTTTTTAAAGAAAAAAAGTAGTGTGTAGTACTAATTTTCAGGATATTCATATTAAAGTTAATTGTAGATTTCTTTATCATGCAAAATTAAAAATGCATTTTATAGACGAAAATCCTATATTTAAGATTATAGGATGATTAAGTAGGCTGGATAAGTTATCCTAAATAGGACAGATCTTTACTTAATATGGTACAATAAAATCAGGAGGAGATTTTAATGACCAGAAAGAGATATGATGAAGACTTTAAAAAGCAACTAGTAAAGATCTATAACAAGGTAATCACACCTATAGAAGCTTATCTGAAGAATACGGTGTATCTGCACCAACTATTAGGACTTGGGTATTAAGGTACAATAATTCTAATGCATTCGACGTTGACGACAATGGGACTGCAGAAGATAAAGAATTGATTGAACGTAGAAAAAAGGTACGTCTGCCTGAAATTGAAAATGATATTTGCCCTAAAGGATAAGTTTCACTAAGAAAATAAGGATTCTAGCGAGTCACTTAAATGCAAGCTGCAATAATACTAGGCAAAAAGTAAACCTTATCATTTCTTATATAGAGAAATACAGTATTAGTGCTATGTGTAAATTATTAAAGGTCCAAAGAAATTTAATATAATGTCACCTAAATAAGAAAGTATCTAGCATTTGTAATGAAAGCCTTATAATTACAAATTATGCCAAAGAAATATTTAGGCTTAGCCGAAATAATTATGGGACACGTAAAATCAAAGTAGAATTAGAAAAGCTAGGCTATCAAGTTTCTAGAAGAAGAATCTCTAGAATTATGAAGGAAAATGCACTAGTATCTAATTATACAGTAGTAGCATATAAAGTTCATAATAATGAGTGCAATGAACCTACCATCTTAAATATACTGGATAGAAATTTTGATGCTAGAGATTATTAAGCAATAAAGGGAACCCTTATGATAATACAGTAAGTGAAGAAACCAACAAAATACTTAAAACAGAATTTATATATCAGAATAAATTTGATACCTTAGATCAATTGCAGCTAAAATTAACGGAATATGTTTATTGTTACAATAACATAAGAGTTCATAGTTCCTTAGGTTATACTCCACCAATCGAATATGGAGAAAACAGTGCTAAAAGGATTTTAATAGCAGATAAAAAATACATATCATGTTAAGTATAGTTTTGTCTAAAAAGGGGTTGCCTATCCAAGATAATAATGTATTTAATCAAAACATTAATGCCTATAAAGTTAAAAAAGTAGAGGCTGAACAAGAGATAAATGGAGTAGTGGATTTTAATTGTGCTACATGGGTATGTTATGAATACGCAACAGGTGGGGGATATGATACTCCGAACTGTCAAAAAATATTAGGTGCATCTTGTGCATTTATAGCCGGGTTATCAAAGTTAGGATCAGCTATTTGTGCTGCTGGCATACTAGTAGGATGTTATGTCCCTAAATGGAAAATATGTATTCGAGGTGCTTGGGAACCATATTGCCCATATTAAAAGCTTCACAAATATTTATAAATTACCAGATAAGTATAAGGATGGTTAAAAAATGAATAAAATTAAAAATGAACTAAGTATACAACGATTATTGTTTCTATTAGGCATACTAATCCTAACTTATAAAGGAGTACTTAAAAATACTTCGCTGATTTCGATTATGATAACGATGATATTTATCAGACCAACAAGTTGTAAAGAAGGAGTAAAATCTAAAGGAATAATAGAAGCATTAAGAATTAAAGATATTAATTCTTGGTTAAACTATATTCTTTTATTTGTTATAATTGTTATCCTAAGTTATAGAGGAACGATATAAGATTATGCAAATATTGAAAGTTAGTTCTTTATCAAATATAGGTGGTATATAAAATAATCACTAAGTATTAACATCAGGCAGCTGCAATCGTCTGATGTTTTTATACTTACATCAATCTTATTAAATATAACATTATTGCAAGTCGAAACATTTACTTCTGAAATCGAAAATGAGCCTTTGTCTAGATTATATTTTTATGTAATAAAGATTACAGTTCTTTTAAGAAACAGACTGAAGGCAAACTCACTTTCTGGAGTTTGTCTTCAGTCTGGGAGCCGTTCGCCTCCTCATTATTTTATAATCTGTTCTTTCCATTTACCTGTTCTAATAAATAGGATTGAAAACAGTATAGATAGGATTGATGCAAGTGGAACTGATAAACCTAAACCGTAAAGACTTTTACCCATTTTATATCCCAATAGGTATGCTAGTGGAATCCTTACAAATACTGATGAAAAGATTCCGTTAAGCATTGCAAAAGTCGTTCTTCCTGAACCGTTTAAAAATCCATTAAAATTAAATTTAAAAGCTACCAATAGGAAGTCAATACTGTATAGTTTAAGGTACTGTGCACCTGCCAGGGTAACACCTGGGTCTGCACCAAAGATTGCCATGATGGACTGAGGATGTAGTTGTGCCCACAGTAGAAAGACAAATGCGCTGACTAGTGACATTCCTATGCTTATTTTGAGAGCTGACAGTGCTCTTTCCGGTTTTTGAGCTCCTATATTTTGTGCTGTCATTGCAGCTAATGCGTATGATAGTGCCATTGGTGGAAGCATGGAGAAGGTTTCAAACTTTGCAACTATTCCAACCGCTGCAGATTCATTTACTCCCATGCTGTTTGCAATTGCAGCAATAACAAGAAATGATCCCCAAAGAAGTACCTCTTGTAGTGCGAGAGGTAAGCTTACTCTAAGTATTTTATTGATTCTACTTAAATCTATTCTGAAGTTCTCAGCAGTAATCTTAAAGTAGTCCGATCTTTTTGTAAGATACCAAAGTGCAATTAAAAGACTTATTAATTGAGATATTACCGTAGCAAAAGCAGCTCCTGATGCTCTTAGACCGAATTTTGCTACGAATAATATGTCTAGAAGAATGTTTATTACACATGCTACTGAAATAAAATAAACCGGTCTTTTAGAGTCCCCAAGTCCACGAAGTACAGCGCTTACAGCATTGTATCCAAAGATAAAGATTGTTCCTGCCGATGCGATAAGTACGTAATTTCTTGCATCGATAAAAGCCTCTGACGGCGTGTTTAAAAGGTTTAAAAGCTGATCTTTAAATATATACATACCGACTGCTATTAAAAGTGAAACAAAAACACCGAGAATCATCAAATTTCCTATTGTTTTTTGAGTGTCCTTATATCTTTTAGCTCCATAGTACTGTCCTACGAGAATCGTTCCTCCCATGGTCAGACCTAAGACTATACCATTTACGATTTGCATGACCTGTGTTGCTACAGCTACGCCTGAAAGAGCTGCTGTATCGGTGAAAAGACCGATAATTAGCATGTCCACAGCTCCGTAGAGTGCCTGTATAAGATTTGCAATGATAAATGGTATTGAAAATTTTAATAACGACTCAAAAAGGTTGCCTTCTGTTAATGAAATATTATCTCTATCCATCATAAACTCCTTATTTATATTATTACAAAACTTGAATTCTATATCATTCTATATAATAATGACTATTTTTTCAAATACGTTTGTTTCTCTATTCCTCTATATTAGATTGATGGGCGTATTATTGGGTAAATCTAAATTAGATAAATACGGAGGTTATCATGAAATTTGAACTAAAAAGTGATTATTATAATAAATTGGATAATAGATTCTACAAGAAGGTATTACCTGAACCGGTTAGTGAAAATGTAATGACTATTTTCAATGAAGAACTTGCCGAGCAACTTGGAATGCCTGTACAAGAATTGATCAATATGCCTGAAATATTTGCCGGTAATAAAATACCGGACGGGTGGAATCCCATTGCTCAAGCATACTCGGGTCATCAGTTTGGTTATTTTACAAGACTTGGTGATGGGAGAGCCGTGCTGCTTGGAGAGTGGGAAGATCCTCTGGGGGAGCTCTGGGATATACAACTGAAGGGCTCGGGAAGAAACCCTTATTCCAGAGGCGGAGATGGCAGAGCTACAGCCGGTAGCATGCTAAGGGAGTATATTATTAGCGAGGGTATGAATTCTCTAGGTATCCCGTCTTCCAGAAGTCTGGCTGTTGTTGAAACAGGAGAACCGGTGAGACGACAAACGATAAAACCCGGTGCAGTCCTTACAAGGGTATCCAAAAGTCACATCAGAGTTGGGACATTTCAGTACGCTTACGAAGTAGGTGGAAGTGATTTGGTACGTAGTTTAGCTGACTATGTGATACAAAGATATTATAAAGATGATGATTATATCTCATTTCTTGATAAGGTAATAGACCTACAAGCTAAGCTTGTAAGTGAATGGATGAGAGTCGGTTTTATACATGGTGTTATGAATACCGACAATGTAAGTATAATCGGAATTACTTTTGATTATGGTCCATGTGCATTTATCGATTATTATAATCCGGATGAGGTTTTTAGTTCTATCGACACAATGGGGAGGTACAAATTCTCCAATCAACCACAGATAGCAAAATGGAACCTAGCTAGGTTGGTGGAACTATTTGTAGATATCTTTTCCGACAATAAAGATGAAGGAATTGAAATTGCACAGAATCTGATCGACGGTTTTGATGAGAAATATAATTCATACTATCTAAGTGCGATGGCATCTAAAATTGGAATTTTCGATCCTATAGATACTGACCTATTATTAATAAATAAGCTCCTGAATTTTATGTTCTCGTCAAATCTAGATTATACTAATACCTTTCATATGCTCACAACCGGTGATTATAAATATGATGAAAGGTTTAATACTGATGCGTTTAAAGAATTTGAAAACGAGTGGGAAAAGAGGCTGCGTGGAGAACAGATGGGACAGATTGCAGTTAGTCAGCTAATGGAGAGAAACAATCCGGTGCTCATACCAAGGAATCACCTGGTTGAAAAAGCCATTAAACTAGTCGAAAATGAGGGAGATTACAGCTTTGCAAAGAGACTAATAGAAAGTCTCAAAAACCTTTATGACTATAGTATAAAAGTTGATAACGAGTTTACTGTGCCTATGGATTTAAGAGAAAAGATGAGTTACAAAACATACTGCGGAACTTAAATTTTTGAATTGACTAATATATCAATTTTGTATTATCATGGTAGCATAATAAACTGAAAAACATAAAGTGAAGGTGAAAGTTATGAAAATTCTAGAGAGCGATATCACGGCTCCTCGTGGGTTTACCGCTACGGCAACTTCTGTTAATCTCAATGGTAGCGATTCCGGTAAAGAGGATATGATGCTAGTACTATCAGAAGTACCGGCTCTTGCTGCGGGTGTATTTACAAAAAATTCGGTCAAGAGCGGAACAGTGGTATACTGTATGGATAATATAAAAAGCGAAACCTCAAGAGCATTTTTGGGCATAAGTGGTGTTGCAAATGCATGTGTGCCCAATGCATACGAAAAAGCGGAAAAGGTATGTGATATGGCAGCTAAACTATTGAAAATTAAATCTACTGAAATCCTCCCTGCTTGTACAGGTAAGATTGGTAAGGAGATAGACTTTAGTTTAATTGAAAAAGGATTTGAGCAAATGCCGGAACTCGGAAGAGACAATTCCAAAGGCGTATCCAGAGCGATTATGACCTCCGACAGTTATCCCAAAACTCTAACTGTGGAATCTTATTTTGATGAGCATACTGTGCTATTATCTTGTATTGGAAAAGGTAGTGGGATGATACATCCCAATATGGGAACTACAATCAACTTTGCCACGACGGATATAGCAATTACAAAAGAGCTTTTACAGGATGCTTTAGCGGAAGCTGTGGATGAGACTTTTAACATGATAAGCATCGATGGTGATATGTCCACAAATGATACATTTTTAATTATGAGTTCAGGACTTGCCGGAAACAAAACTATTACCGAAAAGAACAGTGACTATTATAAGTTCTTAAAACTCCTTACTGATTCCTTAAGGATTATGGCAAGAATGATAGCATCTGATGGAGAAGGTGCATCTAAGTTACTTGTTTGTACTTTTGTTGGAGCAAAAACCAAAGAAGATGCAAGAACATTAGCAAAAGCAGTGATAGCAAGCACCAGATACAAGGCAGCTATGAATGGATTGGATGCATATGGTGCTAGAATTTTAGCCAATATGGGTTATACTAATAAAGAGTTTGATTTTATGAAAACAAAAATAAGTTATAAGTGGAAAGATCAGGAAGCAATCATGTATGAGAATGGTGTCTCGTACGCACTTAATTTTGATCAGATGATCTCAATGGCAAACACAGAAGAAGTAGAGATCTATGTTAATATCAATAATGGTGAACATAGTGCACAGGCATACGGATGTGATTTAAGCTGTGATTATATAAAAGAAGTAACTAATTATAGATAAAACCAGAGGGAAAATCCTCTGGTTTTATCTATTTGAAAAATTCTACGAAGCTTAAATAAATATAGTGATGATCATCGACTCCTGACAACTCTCTTACAGAGTGCATGCCTAGTGCGGGATTACCGATGTCTACCGCTGCGATATCTATATGTTTTGAAGTTATCGGACCTATGGTAGATCCACCTCTTGCATCAGATCTATTTGTAAATTCCTGAACAGGAACTCCGGCATTTTTGCATATCTGCTTGTAGACAGAAATAGAGTATGCATCTGAAGTATAGGATTTTGAAGCAGCTATTTTTATAGCCGGACCTTTGTTTATAATAGGATATACGGTAGGGTCTGATTTATCAGGGTGGTTTGGATGTAGTGCATGAGCCATATCCGCTGATATCATAAAACTTTTGGATACTGCTTTATAGTATTCTTCAGGGTCATCGGATACATTTAAAACTATCCTCTTTAAGGTATCAGAAATAAACGGACTGTCTGCTCCTTGTCTTGACATGCTTCCAACTTCTTCGTTATCAGTAACTACAACCACATTTGAAGTGGTGGAATCACCGGTTTCAATTAATGCCATAATCGATGCATGTGCCATTGCAAGGTTATCGATTCGTCCACTTGAAATAAACTCGTTATTTAAACCGAGTAGGCTAGCAGACTCCCTTGAGTATAAAAACAGATCAAATTCTAGTATTTCATCTTCTGAAATGCCAAGTTCACCGGCAATAAGCTTGAGCAATACATTATCCTCTTCAAGCTTTTTATTAATCATTCCAAGTAGGGGAAGTGTGTCCACCTGTGCATTGTAAGAATATCCTGAGTTTATATCTCTGTTCATGTGTATGGCTACATTGGGAATAGTAAGCAGGTCTCGATCTATATTTAATAGTTTTATTTCAGGTGTAAAAGGATCAGAACCTGAAATCATTACTCTTCCTGCAAGTGATAGAGGCCTATCAAACCATGTTGAAAGTATGGGGCCGCCATAGACTTCCGTGTTTAGTTTTAGATATGAATCTTTGGTTTTCATCTCTGCTTTAGGTTTCACTCTAAAAGTTGGTGAATCGCTATGTGATCCTATTATATGGAATTTAAAAACTTCTCCATCCACACTGCCAATTCTAAATGCTATTATGGCAGAGTCGTTATTAATAATGTAATACTCACCATTTTCTTCAAGATTCCAACTTTCTGATTTCCTTAGTTCTTTAAAGCCGGCATTATCTAACTTTTTCTTGATAGCATCTACTGCTTGATAACAGGTTGGTGAATCGTTTAAAAAATTTAACAAGTCATTAACTAAAATATTTTTATCCATATTCCCTCCGATTTATTCTTTTGTATCGATTATATCACAGTTAACAGAAAATCGTTAAAATATTTTTCATATAATATCCTGTTTTTTTTATATAAAATTGTACCAATTGTATGCATTATTATGATACAATGTATAATAGTAAAGAGGATTGACTAATTATAAGTGGATATTATTATATGCAATTATCACACTAAAGATTAGGAAATCAGAATTTATTAATAATCATAAAGGAGGGTTCAGAAGTAGAAGATTTGTCTTCTGATAAATTATTATGAGCAAATTTTTTAACAAGAACAATGCAAATTTATTGGGACTATTTGCATTTATTGCAACCGGTGGAGGATTGATAGTGTCTACGGCTATCAACGGGGAAAACTTTTACAAGACTGAGATTCTAATCATTCTCGGAGCTTTTTTTACAATCAGTTTAGCCGATCATTACAGAAAAATAAAGGCTGTAGATAATACCACAATTTTTAACAAAAGAAGTTTATACATATTGGCTTGCTCTGTAATAGGTGTAACCGTAACCTGGTTTATCAATCATAAAATGGGCTATGGGGCAGTAATTGCTAATGGTCTTGTTGGAGTTATGGCGGCTACTTTTTTACCAAATGATTTGGCCGGTATAACTTATACTTCATCTTTTGTTGGTATGAGCTCGCTGAGTGTAATTCCAAATCTTATGTCTGGTGCACTTGCCGGTGTAATTGCTGCGGCTGTACTAATAACTACTGCACAAATATATGCAGGGATAGGTGGTAAAGGTGGAACTACTGCGGCATTATCTACTATTATAACCAGAAATATTATTAGATTTTTTAATTAGGAGAGGTAGAAATGAATGAACTAATTATATTGGCAACTTCGGTACTAGCCGGCATGGCAACATATTTTGTATCAATAATATTGAAGAGAGGAGCCGTAATAGCTTCTGCTACTATTACCTTAATCTCAGGTTTACTACTGCCATACTTTTTTCCTTCAATGTCCGGAACTCTTGTTACAGCAGCTGCTTGTGCATCTTATGCAGGTATGATCTCGGTGGAAAATGCTCTTAATGTTTTTGAGATGGCAATAATCTCACTGATAACAGGGATTTTATTTATTGCTGCAAGTAGTGCTTATGCCGGTATTGGAGGTAGACTTGGAACTATTGGTGCAATTTCCTGTTTTGCTTGGCTTGGATTAAAAAAGGTATTTTTAGATATAGAAAGAAAGTTCGAAGAATAATAATTATCATTAATTAATAAGAGGAGAAGACATGAAGACTAGAAATGTGAAATGGATAGCTTATTTAGGTATGGCTGCGCTCTTAGCAAACTTAATACTGGGGTTATTAGGTTTCTCAAATCAAACTCAAGAAATAGAAAATATAAAAAATAGGCTTTTAAAGAACCAATTGCAGAGCAACATAGACTTAACTATGAAATATGTCAATAATACTTATGGAACCTTAAAACAAGGTGAGGGTACTCTTTTAGATAGTGAAGGTGTGAGCATTGAAGGAAGATTTGGTTTGGTAGACTCAATTCTGGAAGACCTTGGAGAAAAATCAAGTATTTTTGTCAAAGAAAGTAACGATTTCAAAAGGATTACTACCAATATTATGGGCGATGACAATGAAAGGGCCGTTGGTACATATTTAGGACAAGATCATATGGCTTATCAAACTGTTTTGAACGGTCAGACTTATATTGGAGAAGCTAATATTCTGGGTGACAATTATTACACCGCATATAAGCCTATAACCGATGTGAATAACAATGTAATAGGACTGCTTTTTGTTGGGACCCCTACGGAAGAGCTTGACAAATTAATTGAGGGACATGACACTGAAATGGAAAGAATAAATACATTGATAATAGTCCTACGTGCTATATCACTTGGTTCGTTAATAGCCTTGGTTGGACTTTCTGTTGCAGAATCTCCTGGAGCAGATAGTGAAAAGAAGAAAACCGCATAGATTTAAAAAGACTTTGGTTTATAGGATTATAATCTTTCAAAAAAATAAATAAAAAAAGACTGCGGAAATTTAAATCTGCAGTCTTTTTTGTATGCCTAAAATATGCTTAAAATATGCTATGACTCCATAAAAACATATAAAGTTATGAGTAGTTACGTGTAAGCATACCTTTAACAACGGCATAAAATGAACATCTTAATAAGTTACGTGAACTTATTAATAGTATGGTGCCGGAAGCGGGGCTCGAACCCGCACGGTGTTGCCACCACAGGATTTTGAGTCCTGCACGTCTGCCAGTTCCATCACTCCGGCTTGTGTAGTAATAATAGCATAAAATAATTTGTTTTACAATAGATTTGGCTATTTTCTTTATTTTTAACAACAGTTATTATATACTATTATAGATAAGATATTACCAGGTAATTATATTGGAGGATAAATGAAAAGAATTTTACTGATAGATGGTTCAAGTTTAATATTTAGAGCTTTTTATGCTATAAGAAACCTTACTACTAAAGACGGTATTTATACCAATGGTGTCTATGGGTTTTTAAGTATGTACTATAAGATGATTGATGAGTACAAACCTGATTATGCTCTTGTGGCATTTGATAGGTCAGGTCCAACATTTAGAACAAAAGACTATAAGGAATATAAGGCAAATAGACAGGAAACACCATCGGAGCTAAGTTCACAGTTTGGAATTTTAAAAGATGTTCTTGACTCTATGGGTGTTAAGCATCTAGATTTGGATGCCTATGAAGCGGACGATATTATTGGCACGCTTTCTAATGAGTTTAATAATAATGGAATTGAGTCGATTATTGTCACAGGTGATAGAGACTATCTTCAGCTTGTTGACAGTGACACGACTGTTGTATTAACAAAAAGAGGAATTACTCAAACAGAATCATACACAACCGAAAAAATCAAAGAAGAATATGGTCTTGAACCAAAACAGTTAATCGATGTCAAAGGATTTATGGGTGACCAATCAGATAATATACCAGGTGTTCCGGGCGTGGGGGAGAAGACAGCATTAAAACTCATCAAAGAGTATGGCAGTATGGAAAAAGTTTACGAGAATTTAGATAATATTTCTGGAAAGGCTCTTAAAAGAAATCTGGAAGAAAATCATGCGATAGCTATGATGAGTAAAAAGCTTGGTGAAATTTATACTGCTGCTCCGGTAGATTTAAACCTTGATGAGTATAGATTTAGAGAGCCCGATTACATCGCACTTAAGGAGAAATTTGACAGGCTGGAGTTTAGAACTTTTGCAAGTAGATTACCTGTAGAGGGTAATTCAACAGATATTAAGTCTGAATTCAAAGAACTTGATGCTGAAGGTTTTTCTAAATTAATAGATTCCATAAAAAAAGAAAAAATGTTTTCTTTTAAATTATTTTACGATGGTGAGAATTATATCTACTCTAGAGTCGTTGCATTTGGCATAAAGATACCAAATGACCCGATTGTATATCTTACGAGATTAAATAGTAATGGTGAGGCAAAACAGCTAAGCTTGACTGATGATAATTTAATCGATGATAATGGAGATAACTCTAATTCTGAGTCAGTATTAACTAAAGGTGAGCTATCAAAAATATTTAGCGATAAAAAAATTGTAAAATTATCTTATGATATTAAATCGGATTTATTTTTCTTTTTGAAAAATAACATTAATGTTGAAAATTACAGAGATAATATGATAGCTGATTATTTAATAGATCCATCACAAACAGGTTTTAGCATTGATAGACAAGCACTTCAGTATTTGAATAAGAGCTTTACTCCACTAGAAGATTTGCTTGGTAAAGGTAAGAAAAAAAAGACATTGTCCATGCTTTCCGATGAAGAATTATTTGGGTACATGGCAGAATATATTACAATTACAGAAAAGTTATATCCTGAGCTTGATAAAATAGTTGAAGAAAGAGAAATGCATGAACTCTACTATGATATTGAGTTACCTCTAATAAAAGTGCTGGCTGATATGGAGAGGATAGGCTTTAAGGTTGATACCCAGGAACTTCAAAGTCTTGGCAAGGAATTGGATGTTAAAATAGAGAAACTAGAAACGGAGATTTATGATTTAGCAGGTATGGAGTTTAATATAGGATCTCCTAAACAGCTTGGGGAAGTACTTTTTGACAAACTGGGACTTCCTGTGATTAAGAAAACAAAAACCGGTTACTCCACAGATGCAGAAGTATTGGACAAGTTATATGATCAGCATGAGATTATTAAACTAATCCTTGAATATAGGAGTACCGCTAAATTAAAGAGTACCTATATAGATGGCTTAGTACCACTTATAGTGGACGGAAAGATACATTCTACTTTTAGACAAAATATAACTGCTACCGGCAGGATAAGTAGTACTGAACCAAACCTCCAAAACATACCAATTAAAACTGAGGATGGAAGAAAAATTAGAAAAGCTTTTGTTGCATCAAGAGGATATATTCTTGTAGATGCTGATTATTCTCAGATAGAATTACGCGTATTAGCCCATCTTTCAGACGATGATGTAATGCTAACAGCATTTGAAAATGGAGAGGACATTCATACAAAGACCGCTTCGGAAGTTTTTCATGTAGATATGGATGAGGTAACCCCACTGATGAGATCTAGAGCAAAGGCGGTAAACTTTGGAATAGTTTATGGGATCAGTGACTATGGTTTATCGAGGGATTTAGGTATTCCTAGAGCTGAGTCTAAGGAGTATATAGACAAATATCTAGCTACCTATCCGGGAATAAAAAAATATATGAAAGACATAGTTGACGAGGGCAAGAAAAATGGCTACGTGGAAACTATACTGAAACGCAGACGATATGTTCCGGAGCTTTCTTCTAAGAATTTTAATATCAGGGGTTTTGGAGAAAGAATTGCATTAAATACACCAATCCAAGGCTCTGCTGCTGATATCATCAAGATTGCAATGGTAAGAGTATATGAGGTAATTAAAGAAAGAAAATTGAAATCCAGACTTATTCTTCAAGTACATGACGAACTAATTATTGAAGCACATGAAGATGAAGTAGATGAGGTTCTAAAATTAGTCAGAGAGATAATGGAGCAGGCACATAGATTAAAGGTGGATTTAAAAACTGATATTGAAGTAGGAGCGTCTTGGTATGACTCAAAATAAAGTCATAGTTATAACAGGTGGGATTGCGTCAGGAAAATCCGCACTTTGTGAGTATTTAAAAAGCAAAGGTTATATTGTTATAAGCGCAGATGAAAAGACCGGTGAAATTTATGATATAATAGAAGTTAGAGATTCTATAATATCAAATTTTGGCAAAGGAATTTTAAGTAATGGAGAAATTGATAGGCAAAAACTAAGGCAAGTCTTACTATTAAAGCCTAATTCTGTTAAAACACTAAATGCGATTACACATCCGATTATCGCTAAAAGTTTAGCAAAGGATATTAAAGAGTATTCAGGGGAGTCTATATTTCTTGAGCTTCCCGTCTACTTTGAATCAAAGGAAGTTATAGACAAATACATCGATATAAACTATGTTGTTTATGTTTATGCAGATGCCAAGACGAGATTAGAAAGACTAATGCAAAGATCAAATATAAGCTATGATGAAGCTTTGAAGTTTATGGAATTGCAATTGCCTGATGAAATAAAAATAAAGAAGTCGGATTTTGTTATAGATAATTCTTCAAGTTTAACTGCGCTTGAAAAAAACGCAGAAGATTTATTAAAGAGTTTAAATTTATGAGGTGAAGGATGAAAGCACTAAAAAACATTTTGATGCTGATAATTATTATTGCCATCTTAACAGTTGGAATGTCATTGGCTTTAATTACCATGAAGACAGTTGACACAAAGGTTAAATATATAGATATAATAGAAAAATATAGTAAACAATATAATTCTGACCCTCTAATGATAGCTTCAATAATTAAAGTCGAGTCTGATTTTGATACCGATGCTGTATCGCCTATGAATGCAAAAGGTCTTATGCAAATACTGCCGGATACAGGACAGTGGATATCTGAAAGGTTAAACGAAGATTACCATGATGAAAAACTACATGATCCTGACTATAATATCCATCTGGGAGCTTATTATTATGAGTATCTATATGAACATTTCGGTGATGTAGAAATTGCACTCGCTGCATATAACGGCGGGATGGGTAATGTTGAAGAATGGTTAAAAGATCCTTCAATTTCATACCACGGGGATAAATTAGACAATATACCTTTTGGGGAAACAAGAAATTATGTAAACAAGGTAATGAATACTTACAAAACTTACAAATTATTCTATGAGAATAATTTACCAACCCAAAGCGAGTTTGACAATCCTATAAGCTTGATTTGGAGCAATTATAAAGCTTTTATCAAAGACATCATCAAGAGCTTTTAGTGATATATTATACGTATTTTAATGATTCAGCTATTGAAAAATATTGAAAATACTATATAATAAGGACAGTGACCAAAAAGCAGAAGTGGTGGAATTGGTAGACACGCTATCTTGAGGGGGTAGTGAGCGAATGCTCATGGGGGTTCGAGTCCCCCTTTCTGCACCAATGTAATGAATTAAAATTTAATAAATGAGAGGTGGAATTACATGAGTCTTGAAAACATGAGTTTCAAGGGCGGAGTACATATGCATGATTTCAAAGAATTGACATGCGATAAGCCTGTAGAAGCAGGTATTAGTCCAACAACTGTAACCATTGCTCTGCAGCAACATATCGGGGTTCCTTGTGAAAGTTTGGTCAAGGTGGGAGACCGTGTGTTGGTTGGAGAGAAAATTGGTGAGTCCAAAGCTTTTATGTCCATTCCTGTACACTCGAGTGTATCAGGGGAAGTCAAATCTATTTCAGAAATTATTACTCCATCAGGTGTAAGATGTAATGCAATTACAATTGAATCAGATGGACTGGATGAGATTGGATACGATGTGAAAAACAGAAGCATCGATCAGGTTAGTAAAAGTGAAATTATAGAAATCGTTAAAGAGGCCGGTATTGCCGGGCTTGGCGGTGCTGCTTTTCCTACCCATATCAAACTATCTCCTCCGGAGGATATCAAAATTGACACAGTACTAGTAAATGGTGCTGAATGCGAACCCTATCTAACAGCCGATCAAAAGATTATGGAAATTAATCCGAAAAAAGTAATTGGAGGCTTAAAGCTTGCAATGAAAGCTGTAGATGCTGAGAAGGGTTATATTTGCGTGGAAACAAATAAGCCGGATGCAATCGAAGCACTTAAGAGTGAACTTAGTGGCGATACTGCTATCGAAGTAGTTACACTTAAGCCAAAGTACCCACAAGGTGATGAAAAGAGAATTATCGATGCAGCTACCAAACGACATGTACCTTCGGGTGGTCTTCCAATGGATGTTGGAGTAGTCGTTATAAATGCATACACATCACATAGTATTTATGAAGCAGTAACAACAGGAAAGCCTCTTTATGAAAGAATCGTAACTGTTACAGGAAATGCACTGAAATCACCTGTAAACGTAATGGCTAAAGTTGGTGTACCATTAAGCTACTTAATAGAGGCTGCGGGTGGTTTTAAAGTAAAGCCTGGTAAGATCATCATCGGTGGGCCAATGATGGGTGAGGCTCAGTTTACAATTGATGCTCCAACTGTGAAAGCTACCGGTGGGGTACTAGTCATGACCGAAGAAGAGGCTGCACCTGTAAAGGTTGAAGCTTGTATTAAATGTGGTAAATGCTTAGATGTCTGTCCTGTATTTTTACAACCACTTTATTTAGAATCAATGGTTAGACATGGAGATTATGAGTCTGCAACCGAACTTAAGATAATGGACTGTATTGAATGTGGTTCATGTTCTTATATTTGTCCAGCTAAAAGACCTTTATTAGAGACAATTAGACTAGGTAAACGAGAAACAAGAAAACAATCACAAAGGGTATAATAGGAGGAAAATATGGAAAACACTGAAGTAAGAGGAAATGAAGTCGTCCTAGACGATCTTCTCGTTGTGTCTTCATCTCCTCATATTAGATCGAATGAAACAGTATCTAGAATAATGCTGGATGTAATTATTGCATTGGTCCCAACTAGTATCGCAGCTGTATACTTTTTCGGAATGAGGGCGTTACTATTAATAGCTGCATCAGTAATTGCTGCTGTTGCATCCGAAGCATTAATTCAGAAATTATTTAAGAAAGAAATAACTATTAGAGATTTGTCAGCTGTTGTTACCGGGCTTCTCTTAGCTCTTAATGTACCGGTATCTTTTCCTATATGGAAATTAGTTGTAGGTTCTGTATTTGCCATTGTAGTGGTTAAGCAGTTCTTCGGAGGACTTGGCTCTAACTTTATGAATCCTGCACTTGCTGCAAGAGCTGTTCTAATGGCTTCTTTTGCTAAAGATATGGGGAAATTTACTGAACCGCTTACAGATATGGTTTCAATGGTAACTCCACTTTCAGGTGGGCCTACTCCTACTGAAATCAATATGTTCATTGGTAACATGGCAGGTTCAATGGGAGAAGTTTCAAAAGTTGCACTACTAATCGGTGCTGCATATTTAGTATTTAGAAAAGTAATAAGTTTAAGAATTCCACTAGTATATATTGCAACTACACTAGTAGCAGTCGTACTATTTGGTGGCAGCGTAAATGATATCCTATTCCACTTATTGACAGGTGGACTGATACTTGGAGCATTTTTTATGGCAACAGACTATGCATCTGCTCCGGTAACTAGAAAAGGACAGTTGGTATTTGCATTTGGATGCGGACTTTTAACTGCAATAATTAGAAAGTTTGGAGGATATCCTGAAGGAGTATCTTTTGCAATTATCATAATGAATATGTGTGTACCACTAATAGAAAAATTCACTTCTGATAAAACATTTGGTTCTGGAGGTGGCAAGAGATGAAAGAACTTAGAACACTAGTCGTAAGACTTTTTCTTATAACTGCTGTCGCAGGACTTGTTCTTGCACTGGCAAATGGTTTTACCGCTCCTGTAATAGCTGACCAACAAGCTAAAAAGCTTGCTGAATCACTTCAGGATGCTTATCCATCTGCTGAAAAGATTGAGCACATGGAAGCTTCTGAACTTGAAGGGATTAAACCTGAGGAGCATGCTGTACATGAAGTATTTAAGGTAATGGGTGGATCTGATGCAGTAGGATATATTTTTAGAACCGTAGCTAAGGGTGGTTTTGATGGAACGATTGAATTTATAGTTGGAGTATCCAAAGAAGGAGAGATTCAAGGTTTCAAGGTCCTTAACCATACAGAGACACCTGGATTTGGTAAACAATGTGAAGAACCATGGTTTGCAGAAGGCATAACAGGAAACAAGACAGATCAAGAGCTTACAGCTGTAGAGTCTCCTTCAACCGATTATGACATTCAAGCAATCAGTGGGTCCACAATTACAACAAAGGCTATCCTAAATGGTCTAAATGATACCATGGAAATTGCCAGAGCGCTAATAAAGTAGAGGTGACGAGATGAAAAATGTATTTTTTGATGGGATATTTAAGAATAACCCGGTTATCGTTCAGCTGGTTGGACTCTGTTCTGTATTAGCCATTACTACAACAGTAGTAAATGCAATTGGAATGGGAGCAGCTGTAACATTTGTATTACTTGGTTCAAATATTGTAGTTTCATTACTTAGGAATTTCATACCTGATAAAGTTAGAATTCCTTCATATATAGTAATAATAGCGACCTTTGTAACGATTGTTAAGATGATGATGGAAGCATTTATGCCTGCACTTAACCAAGCACTTGGTATCTTTATTCCACTTATCGTTGTTAACTGTATAATACTTGCAAGAGCAGAATCATTTGCTTCTAAGAGAACTGTTGTTGAATCTATTGTAGATGCTCTTGGACAAAGTGCAGGTTACACAGTTTCTGTTGTTATACTGGCAGCTATTAGAGAATTATTTGGCTCTGGAACACTTATGGGTGCAAGAATCATTCCGGAGGATTATGTAATCGGAGTCTTCACACAAGCACCTGGGGCATATATCATACTTGGAATTATGATAGGGGTATTTAACATACTTCTTACTAGGTCAAAGAACAAAGAGTTAACAGGAGGACATAAATAATGAGTAATGTTTTTACAATTATAATTGGATCCATATTTGTTAACAACTTCGTTTTAGCTCAGTTTTTAGGGATTTGTCCGGTACTTGGAGTTTCTCAAAAAACTGAAACAGCGTTTGGAATGGGATTGGCTGTAACTTTTGTTATAACAATGGCTTCTGTTATTACATATGCAATCCAAAGATTTATCCTGGATGTATTAGGATTACAATACTTACAAACGATAGTATTTATACTTGTAATTGCAACATTGGTACAATTTGTTGAGATGGTACTTAAAAAGACTTCTCCAAATCTTTATAATGCTCTTGGAGTTTATCTACCACTTATCACAACTAACTGTGTAGTGCTCGGTGTTGCAATACTTAATATCGAAGCTGAGTATAAGATATACGAAGTAGTTGCTAACGCAATAGGAGCATCTATAGGATTTATTATCGCTATAGTAGTACTTGCTTCTATTAGAGAAAAACTTGAACATGCTGATATTCCTGAGTACTTTAAGGGAGTTCCTGCGGCTCTATTTACAATTGGACTTATGTCGATTGCATTTATGGGCTTCTCAGGTTTAGTATAGGAGGCAAATAATGGAAAATATAAATACGATATTAATGCCGGTTGCAGTTCTAGGGGGGTTAGGAATTGCATTTGCAGCACTTCTTTCCTATGCTTCAAAAGTTTTTCATGTAGCCGTAAATAGAAAAGTCGAAGAAGTTAGAAATGCACTTCCAGGTGCTAACTGTGGTGCTTGTGGATTTCCCGGCTGTGATGGACTTGCGAAAGCCATCGCTCTTGATGGAGCGCCAATAGATAAATGTCCTATAGGAGGTCAAGCATTAATCGAGGATCTTGCAAGAATCATGGGACAAGAGGCTGTAGAAGCTGCTAAAGAAGTAGCAGTAGTACTTTGCCAAGGAACTAATGAAAGAGCTTCTAATAAATATAACTACGAAGGTATTGCGGATTGTAGATCAATTGCTGCACTACAGGAAGGAAATAAAACTTGTTCTTACGGCTGTCTAGGCGGAGGAACTTGTAAAGATGTATGTCAGTTTGGTGCAATTGAAATGGTTGATGGACTTGCAATTATCGACAAAGACAAATGTACAGCATGTCTAAAATGTGTTGAAGCATGTCCTAAACACATAATCGAAATGTACCCATACGACATGGACTCGGTAGTTAAATGCAAGAGTCACGATCCCGGTAAGGCAGTTCGTGCTGCATGTAAGGTGGGATGCATAGGCTGTAAGATTTGTGTTAAACAGTATCCGGAAGGATTCGAAGTAGAAGACTTCCTAGCAACAGCAGTGTATGATCCTGATAATGTAGATGTTGAAGCATTAGACAATGCTATCGCAAAATGCCCAACTAAATGTATATATCCTGGTCTTGAAAGAAAAGCTGAAGAAGATAGAAAAAAAGCAGCTGAGAAAAAAGAGGCAGAAGCTGAAGCCAGTTAAGATTATTAATAAAAGCATATCACTAAATGTGGTATGCTTTTTTATTCAAAAGATTTGATTAATTCAATGAAAACGACTATCAAAACTTGTTAAAAGCAAGCAAGAGTGATAAACTATAAATATAATCTTTTAGGAGAAATGAATGAAAATAGGAGACAAGATTTTAATAATAGCTCTTGTGATTTTGTCAATTGCATTAACATTTATTATAAATAAAAATAATGTTGTTTCAGATAATGCGTACGTAAGCGTTCAGGTTGATGGTAGTGAAGTTAAAAAGATTCAGTTAGCTGACAGCCTAATTGGTGAGACATATAGAATTGAAACCGATCATGGTTATAATATCATCGAAATTGGAGATAAAAAAGTTAGAGTTATTGAGGCTGATTGTAAGGATAAAATCGATGTTAAGCAAGGATGGATATCGAAGCCGGGTGAAACCCTGGTATGTCTACCTCACAAATTGGTAATAGAAATTATTAATGAAGATGAACCGGACGATATAGATCATATAAATTATTAGAATAGTGGTATTTTATGAGAAGATATATATACTTAGCGGTGCTTGTGGCAACAGCCTTAGCACTTTCAATACTCGAGATGTCATTACCATTGCCCTTCATTGCACCGGGTGCTAAACTTGGGCTTTCAAATATGGTTATTTTAGTGACTTTAATTTTATTTGGATTTAAAGAGGGATTTATAGTAGCAGTGCTGAAATCTTTAGTTTTAATGCTGGTAGCAGGTTCTGTAAGTAGCATGCTTTATAGTATGGCAGGATCAGTGTTATCAGTTGTTGTTATGTGGTTCACTTATAGATATTTTAGTAATATATTCAGCTTAATAGGTGTAAGTATACTTGGTGCTTCTGCGCATAACTTTGCACAAATAACTGTTGCGGCACTAATTACAGAAAATATAAAAATGTATTCTTATCTACCTGTATTGATAATTGTAGGTTTATTTACAGGATACTTTGTTGGTATATCTTCTAAGTATATTTCAAACCATTTGAGGAGACTTGACTTTCAAAATATGAGGAGGAGCTAATGACGGAAGAGTTTTTACAGGATATTGTTGTAGAACTAATAGAACCCAATGCAATTAAACAATCAACAGAAAAGAGCGAATATTTTAATTTTACAGAAACAAATCGCGTTAGAATAAAAGATTTGAACGAATATGATAGACCAATTGAGAAACTCATGTTTGAAGGAAGGGAAGCTCTTAGTGATACAGAATTATTTGCAATACTGATTGGAACTGGTTCAAGAACCGAATCGGCAATAGAACTTGCAAATAAAGTTCTAGTACATATTGGAAACCATGAGTCGCTTATGGAAGCAACTGTAGAAGAGTTCATGGAGATTAAAGGCATAGGGCAGACAAAAGCTTCAAGACTTGTTGCCGGTCTGGAACTAGGTAAAAGATTATGCCGTAGGAAATCAATAAGAGATATAAAAATTAGTTCTCCGGAATCTGTAGCTGAAATTTTTATGGAGAGATACAAGTACGAAGAAAGAGAGCATTTTTCTCTACTATTACTTGATACTAAAAATCAGGTTATAGGAGAAGTTAGAATATCTACTGGAGATTTAAATAGATCGATAGTCAATCCAAGAGAAGTGTTTAGAATGGCTATAAAAAGAAGTGCAAATGCAATCATCCTTATACATAATCATCCTTCTGGAGACACAAATCCTTCAAGAGAAGATATCGCTGTCACCGAAAGACTGATAGAAGGAGCTAAAATACTGGGAATCAATATACTTGATCACTTGATAATTGGTTATAATGAGTATTTTAGTATGAAAGAAGCAAATATTATTTAATAGGAGAATACTATGAGAAGATTATTCAGTCTTGTAGCTGGAGACATAGGTATCGATTTAGGTACTATAAATACACTGGTTTTTATTAATAAAAAAGGAATAACTATCAACGAACCTTCAGTAGTAGCAATAGATATTAATAATGGAGATATTGTCGCTGTTGGACAAAGGGCTTGGGATATGGTTGGTAAAACCCCCGGAAATATAGTTGCAATGAGACCCCTTGAAGAAGGCGTAATATCCGATTATGAAATTACTCAAGCAATGCTTAAGTATTTTATTGATAAATCTTCATCCGGATTTGCACTTATTTCATCGAGGGTTGTAGTTTCAATACCATCAGGGATAACCGATGTTGAAAAAAGAGCGGTTGAGGATGCAGTGCTTCAAGCAGGAGCTAGGGATGTACTGTTAATCGAGGAATCTTTAGCATCTGCACTAGGTGCTGGTCTTCCTGTGTTTGAACCGGCTGGCAATATGGTTGTTAACATAGGTGGGGGTACAACGGAGATCGCTGTTATATCACTTGGAGGAATCGTATGCTCTAAATCTGTTTTTATAGGTGGAGATACATTAAATCAAATTATAATAGAACATGTTAAGAATGAATACGATTTAGTTATTGGATACAATACTGCTGAAGATATCAAACTAAATATTGGTAGTATTGAACAAAACACAAATGAAACCTATGAAGTATCCGGAAGGGACCTCATAAGTGGGTTGCCAAAGAAAACTACTATTAGCTCAAATAGGTTGACTTCAGAGCTTTTGCCTGCCGTTTACGATATAATAGATGGAATAAAAGCCGTATTGGAAAGAACGCCTCCTGAGTTATCTTCGGATATAATGAAAAATGGAATACTACTTACCGGAGGAAGTTCAAAACTTAGAGGTATACCGGAGCTTCTTTCAAGATCTATAAATATGCCATTTGTCCTTGATGATGAGCCTATGTTGAGTGCAGGAATAGGAACCGGTGAAATCATTAAGAATTTTAATCAAATCAAAAAGTCTCGTAGGATAAAGTAGGTTGTGACTATGAATACAGAAAATAGAAAGAAAATTATAATTCCTATTATAACCGTATTGATTCTCGTAATAATGATGGTGATTAGTTCAAGAAATACAGGCATGGTATCAGTTGCAGAAAGCGCTGTAGGAAAGGTTTTTGAACCCGTCAACCGAGCGGTTTCTTTTACAACTACCAAGTCAAAAGAGTTGTTCGTATATCTTTTTGGTACACGCCAAATGAGAGCGGAGTATGAGGAATTAAAGGTAGAGAATCAAAAACTCAAAGAAGACATAGCAATATACTCATCTATCATTGCTAAAGCCGAGTTTTTAGAGGCTGAGTACAATCTAATTAAAAAGACAGAATATGATTTAAAAAGTGCTAATATTATTGCGAAAGATCCAAGTAATTATTTTATCAACTTTACAATTGATAAAGGCAGTGATGACGGAGTTAATGTTGGAGATGTAATACTCACCGGAGTAAATTTAACTGATTCTACATCGATTGAATCCATAGTAGGGAAAGTTGAAGAGGTTGCTAAAAGCTGGTCAAAGGTCACCTCCGTCATTGACGAAAATTCAAATATAGCATTTATAAATTCAAGAACCCAGGAAGGTGGAGTGCTTACCGGTAGAAATGAAAAGGGGCTATCCGGTTATGTCTTTGAAAGTGAGTCAGACATAAAAATCGGCGATAAGCTTCTAACTTCAGGAATTGGGGGAGTATTTCCTAAAGATATATATATAGGCGATGTAATTGATGTAACCCTAACAGACGAGTTAGTAGTTCAGATAGTAGTTGAGTCAAAAGTTGATTTTAAGAATTTATACAGAGTATTAATACTCGATAGAAGCGAGGGGAAATATGAATAAAATCAGAATATTATTGGCCGTTATTATTAGCACAATATTACAGGTCACCATATTTTCTCGGATAGAGTTATTTGGAGTAAGTCCTAACTTCGCATTACCTGTTGTTGCAGCCCTTTCTATAGGATTCGGATCTTATACAGGTGGGTATACCGGTCTATTTATCGGTCTTATAGAAGATGTACTTTTTTCTAAAGTGATCGGATTTAGAGCGCTCATTTATTTTGTAATGGGTTATATAGTAGGCAATAATGAATACAGATTAAATCTGAAAGACAATAGGACCGGTATGCTTATCACGGCAGGGATGACAGTTTTTTATTTTTTAGTTATGCTAGGAACCGGCTTGTTTAATGGAACATTTTCATCAGTACTTAATTATCTCAAAGGTCCAATATTTATAGAGATAATTATGAATTCGATACTTTACTTTTTAACTATGAAGGTATTTAGAAAGATCTTTATTTTCCCAAATATTAGATTCTATTAGGTGGTAATATGAATAAATCACAAGAACAATTAAGGAGATTCAATATTATAACTGTCATTTTGATACTTATGATGACAGCTCTTGTGTTGGGAGCTTTTAAGTTGATGATAGTAGAAGGAAGTAAGTATAGAGAGATATCGGACAATAAGAGAATAAAAGATATACACATTACAGCACCTAGGGGGAACATCTACGATAGAAATGGAGTACTCTTAGCAGGTACCAGGCCCTCATTTTCGGTTCAACTTTTGGCAGATGAAATGAAAGAAGTAGAAGCAACTAAACGAAATGAAGAGCTACTAACTCTCATAAGGCTCTTAGAAGAGGATGGGACTAATTATATAGAAGATACAGCTTTAGAACTAAATACATTTTCTTATGAAGCTGAAGAAGATTATTTTAAAGAGGAGTCCACACCCGAAGATAAGGTCTTAAACATAATTATAGAAAATGACTTAATACCTCAGCTCTTAACCAAAACGAAGAAGATTCAAGAGGAAGTCAACTATGATTTTATAATGGCAAATAGAGCCCTCAATGCATTAGGTTCCAAGGGGATAACTCTTCCTATAAACATTGAACTTGAAAATGGTGTAAAGGCTGAATTTACAGGGGTTGAAGTACTGGATGAGTTTTTAAAAAAGAATGATTTAAAAGGTACGGAAGATCCACTCGACATAATTAATCAATTTATTGATAATGATAAAACTACGATTAGAAAAATAATTAATCATCCTTATGCCAGGGAAATAGTTTATGAATTATTAGTTGAAAATAAGCTCAAAGATAATGTAAAAATTAAAAAATTTGAAATCTCAGATGATAGGGAATACTTGCTCAACAAGGTAGAACTCAACAAGTTATATCCGGAAGTTACCCTTACGAGTAATCCTAAGGATGATTTTGTAAATTTAGTATCAAACCATTCTTTGGAGTTATTTCTAGAAAAACTTGAAATCACAGATAAAAATGAGGTTATTAAACCTGCAGAAATTTTAATCAATATGATTGAAAAGAAACAAGGAACGGATATAGGTTTAGTTGCTAATGTAGACCTCGTAACAGAAGTCGTGAATATTGAATATGAAAACCCTGAAGAGAGCACTTCAGAAAAACCACTAGAAAAACTTGTAAGGCTTGCAAAAGAGTCTGGAGTACTTGAAGCTTTTATAACAGATGAAAGAATAAAGTATATAGCACAGGAAACGAACACAACTGCAGGGATTCTTCCTCAGATTTCAGTAATTGAATGGGATTATATATTTGTAAAGAATAAAAGTGATTTACTTGAAAAGTATAAATTAAAGGCGGGTGCAAGTCCTGAAGAACTTCTGAATAAAATGAAAGAGTTTTACGACATTAAGCAAGATGATGACTTTCTAGCACTTGCACTAATATCACTAAATAGAAGGATTGAAAAACAAGGTCATTTAGGCTACCAGCCTATAAATATTGCTTATAATGTACAAGAAAAAACTATAGCAAAGATTGAGGAACAGATAAAAAACAACTCAGGAATTGAGGTATCCATAGAACCAGTTAGATACTATCCGGAAGGTAAGAGTGCAGCTCATGTTTTAGGTTATATGGGAAAAATATCACAACCTGATGAGATTCAAAACTATGTAAATGAAAAAAATTACGATCCAAATGAATTAATCGGTAAAACAGGAATTGAAGAGAGCTTTGAGACCATACTTAGAGGTGTGGATGGTAAGAGAGTAGTCGAAGTTGATTCATTAGGAAATAGAACTAATACCCTTGATGAAAAACCTCCTGCACCAGGAAGTTCAGTATATCTTACAACAGATATAGAACTTCAAAAAGTTGCCGAAACAGCTTTAAAACAAACACTTGATAAGCTCCAAGCAGGTGGCAATTTTGAATCAAAATGGGGAGAGGCTACATTAAGACATAATGAACAGGAAGGCAGAGCTCATATAAATGCGTCCAGTGGATCGGTTGTTGTACTTGATGTTGAAACAGGTGAAGTGCTTGCACTTGCAAATGAAAAGTCATATGATCCAAATCTCTTTGCAACAGGAATATCGGAAAGTGATTGGAAAAGCTTGTTTCCTACAAATGAAAAGAACCCTCTAGCAGATAGACCACTGTTAAACATTGCAATGCAATCTCAAATTCAGCCGGGATCAATATTTAAGTTATTGACCTCGTTAGCAGCCTTAGAAAAAGGCATGGATCCATATAGAGAAATCGAAGATAATGGCTTTATTGAGATGGGGGATACAATCTTTGGGTGCTGGCTATGGAATACAAAAAAAGCGACTCATGGATATGAAAATGTTTTTGATGCTATAAGAGACTCTTGTAACTATTACTACTATGTATTGGCACTAGGTGAAAATCCACAAACAGGTGACCAAATTAATGTTCAGCTAAGTATAGATGATATACGTGCGAATGCAATCAAACTAGGACTGGATGTACCAACCGGTATAGAAATAAATATTCCTTACGAGAGTGGCGGAAGGATGCCAAATCCTGAAGAAAAGAAACAAACTATAAAGTCATTACTTGAGTACTTCTTAGAAGATAATATACAAGACTATATAAAGCCTGAAAAGAGCTTAAATCCTGTAATACTTGAAGAAATGATTGACACAATAACATCCTGGGTTGATGAAGATGATGCACCAAGTCGAGAAATAATCGAAGAAAGACTTGAAAAGCTTGATATAGACGTAGAAAAAGTATTAGAAGGAAAGACTGAAACTCTAGTCGATATTATAAAATATACCTATATCGACCAAGCGGCTTGGAATATCTCAGATATGCTCAATGTTGTTATAGGACAAGGACAAAATGCTTATACACCGCTTCAAATGGCAAATTATGTATCTATTTTTGCCAATGGTGGGTATAGAAATAAGGTCTCAGTTGTAAAAGAAGTCAAGAGTCATGACAACTCTAAAGTACTTCTAAAAAATGAACCTGTTAGAAACAGACTTGACCTTAATAATTACGACAATCTTAAACATGTTGGAAAAGGAATGAATATGGCTTCACACTATGGGACACTAGAACAGGTATTTGGAAACTTCCCAATAGAAGTAGCTCTTAAAACAGGAACTGCCGAAAGAGAAGGAATTAACCCCGAAACAAACGAAGGATTTGATGATTATAGCTGGATGGTAGCATTTGCGCCATATGATGAACCGAAGATTGCAATTGCATCATTACTTTATCAGGCAGGATCCGGTTCTAATAATGCTGCTATAGTTAGAGAGATTGTTGGAGAGTATTTAAAATTAAATCCAGAAGATTATGAGACATCGGAACCGATTGATGTTCCGGAAAGTGAGATAGTAGAATGATTATACTTAAAATATTTGGTAAGGAAACACTAGCTAAAAAGCTAGTGATTTCTTTATGTGAAAGAATAAGACCTAATTCCTCGGTACTTTTAGTTGATACGATAAGTGGTAGCAGAATTCTACCTATTCATTATGGGGTACAGGATGAAACGATATATGATGTATATGATTTTTTAAATGGCGATGTCAGTCTCTTTAAGTCTGTAGTAGAAGTAGATGATAATTTTAGCATTTTAGCTTCTTCATATTTACCTGACAAAATTAGCTTTAAAAATACTGATACTATTAAATTAGTAGAAGAGGCTAGAGATCACTATAATCATGTCCTAATGCTTTGTAGTGATGAAGTTTCTAAATGGGAACTTGGAGATGGTATAAATATTCATATCTACTCAAAGGATAGTGGAATTAACAGTTCATTAGGAACAAATAAAATAGTAATAGATAATACAGAAAATATCCTAAAGGATCAGATGTACTTAGAGGAATTAGAGCAGCTGTCTGAAATGGGATACACCGTGATAGGCGTGATTAATAAAATGGATGATTCTGAATCTGATAGAATCTATGATAAGTTGGATAGTACAGAGTCCATAGAATATAAAACCAAAGGGATTATAACCAGAATTAAAGAGGTATTTATAAAGAATGATTGATATTAAAAGACTAAATAGCGCACTCAATCGAGTAAATAAACCAGCAAGATATGTAGGAATGGAAGTTAATTCAGTTATTAAGGACTGGGATAGAGTAGATTTAAAGTTCGCGTTTGCTTTTCCTGACATATATGAAATTGCAATGAGTTATAATGGGCTAAACTTAATATATGGTCTTATCAATGATAGAGAAAATATGTTATGCGAAAGAGTGTTTGCTCCATGGACTGATATGGAAAGCGAAATGCGTAAAAATGGGATAGAACTTTATGGATTAGAATCTAAAAAATCTATTAAAGAATTTGACTTTCTAGCTTTTACTTTGCAGTACGAGATGAGCTATACCAATATACTAAATATGATTGATCTAGCCGGACTCGAACTAAGATCAAAGAATAGAAGTGAAGTAGATCCAATAGTGATTGCAGGCGGACCTTGTGCTTACAATCCTGAACCACTTGCTGACTTTATAGATATCTTTTATATCGGTGAAGGCGAGGAAGGTTTAATTGAATTATTGGAATATTATCTGGCTTGTAAAGAAAAAAATATGACAAAGGGTGAAATTATACGTTCAGCAGCCAGTATGGAGGGGATCTATATCCCGAGCCTTTATGAAGAAATATATAATGATGATGGTACTATAAAAGAAAGGCTTAAGCTCGATCCTAATGCACCGAGCATTATAAATAAGCGATATATTGAAGACCTCAACAGCGTATATACCAACCCTAAACCGCTATTGCCAAATATTGAAGCCGTACATGACAGAGTAGTGGAAGAAATATTTAGGGGATGTACCGGTGGATGTAGATTTTGTCAAGCAGGCATGATTTATAGACCTATAAGAGAGAAAAATATCGATACTATAATGGAACATATTGATACTATGCTAGAAAATTCCGGCTATGATGGTATCTCGCTTTCTTCATTATCAACATGTGATTTTCCGGAACTGGAATTATTAGTTCATAAACTTGTTGAAAGGTACACAGATGAGAATATAAAGATTTCACTGCCTTCTCTTAGACTGGACTCAAAAAGTTTAAGTGTATTAAAAGAAATTGAAAAGATGAAAAAGACAGGTCTTACCTTTGCTCCTGAAGCAGGTTCTCAGCGACTGAGAGATGTAATAAATAAAAACATTACTATGGAAGATATAAAAAGAGCTGTATCATTTGCATTTGATGAGGGTTATTCTACTATTAAGCTCTATTTTATGATTGGCCTTCCTACTGAAACAATCGTTGATGTACTTGGTATTAAGGACATAGCATATAAAATTAAGGATATGTTTTTTGAAAGAGATTTAACTAAAATAAAAGGTAATCTAAAAATCACAGCTAGTAGTTCTTGTTTTGTACCAAAACCTTTTACACCATTTCAGTGGGAAGCTCAGGATTCTTTAGATAAACTTTATGAAAAAGCAAATTTACTTAAATCTGAAATAAAGGATAAGAAAATCAGCTATAATTATCATGACCCTAAAGTTAGTAGAATTGAAGCTGTAATAGCAAGAGGTGACAGAAGAGTAGGTAAAGTTATTGAAAGAGCATATATAAGTGGATGTTATTTTGATGGTTGGGGCGATTATTTCAACTATGATAAGTGGGAAAGTGCATTTGAAGAAGAGGGACTTGATATGGGCTTTTATGCAAATAGAGAAAGGAATACTGCAGAAGTACTTCCATGGGATTTCATTGATATAGGTGTTACTAAAGCATTCCTTGTTAAAGAGAGAGAAAAAGCTTTTAATGCTGAAGTTTCAGTAGACTGTAGAGAGAAGTGTCATGGGTGTGGTGTTAATAGACGTTACCCCGGAGGTTATTGTCCATGCATTTAAGAGGAAAATTTAAAAAGACGGACTACATGAGGCTTATTGGGCATCTGGATCTAATGAAATTATTTCATAGAGCAATAAAAAGATCAAAAATCCAGCTCAAATATTCAGAAGGGTTCAGTCCAACACCAAAACTTTCTATACCAAATCCCTTACCTCTCGGAGTTGAATCCATTTGTGAATATATAGAATTCGAAACTATTAATGATTTTGACCCTTTGGAATTAATAGATGAAATAAATAAACAATTGCCGATGGGGCTTGATATAATAGACTTAAGAATATCAAATAATTATAATTCGATCTCTAAAGAAATTAAATATTCCTCTTACAAGATTTATTTTCCTGAGGATTTTGAATTTGGAGAAGTAGAAGTAGCGGTAAGTAATTTAAAAGAATTGGAAACCTATGTAGTTTATCGGCGTAAAAGAAATAAAAAGAAAAAGAGGTTTGAAGAAATACCTGTTGATATAAGAGCCCTTATTTATGATATAGGTGTCACATCAGGTGATGAAGACTATATTAATTATATCTGTCATTCAAGTGATGGGGCAAACTTAAGGGCAGATGTTTTAATTAGTGGAATTTCAGAGTTAATCGGCAAAGATATAGATTATACTGAGCTTAAGATAGTAAGAACCGGACAGTATTCAGATGAGTTTTTGAATGAAATTAATTTGGAGGGGTAAATGAATTACGGATTTATAGATTTGAATGAAATAGCACGAGTTGGAGTTATTAAAAGCAATAAGCTCATCTATTATAAAGAATACAATCCCGAAATTATACCAATAGGTTCAATTATAAGAGCCAGGATAGTAAAGAAGCTACCCTGGCTTGAATCTTATGAAGTCCAAATAGAAGGTGGGACAGCTCTTATGCCTTTTAAACACAAGCTTGAAACAAACAGCGTAGATCAGATTCTTGTTCAAGTTATAAATGAGCCGTTTAATAACAAAAAGGCTAGAGTATCTGAAAAAATTCTGATAAAAGGTAAGTATGTTATCGTAGATCCATATTCAAAAAGTATTAATATATCCAGAAAGATAACTGCAGCAGATATAATTGATACATTAAAAAAATCTATAGAGGAGTATGGACCAAAGTTTGGGATAATAGTTAGAACTGAGGCTGAAGGTGTAAATATTGAAAATGTTCTTAAAGAGCTTAAACAGCTAGAAATGAGAACAGATATGATAATGAGAGAAATAAACTTTCTCCCAACACCAAAGATTGTTTATTGGCAAAAACCAGATTATTATAATGAAATAAAGGAGCACATAGATGGACTTGATCGACTAATTGTCAATGCTCACAGTATTTTTGATGAGCTTAAAAACAATCAGGAGTTATTAGGAAAGATTGTTCTTTCCGGAGAATATTCTGCTATTGAGGACAGAGTTGTTCAGTTTGAGCTGGGGAAAAAGGTTAATAGAAAAATATTAACAAAATCAGGTGCAGAAATAGTCATAGATGAACTTGAAGCACTAACGGTAATTGATGTAAACTCAAGTAGCAATACTACCGGTTTATCCAAGGTGGAAAATGCTGTAAAGGTCAATCTGGATGTTATAGACGAAATCATGTATCAATTGATGATAAGAGGAATAGGAGGGATTGTTCTTATAGATTTTATTAGAATGAAAAAAGATGATTATGGGAAAATAGTTAAAGCACTTAGGGAGGCTGCATTAAAATATAAAATAAACTTAAAGTTTATCTCTGTTACAAAATCCGGATTATACGAAGTTGTAGTAAATAGATATCACTCTACAACTTGACATTGAATTGTGAAATGATATAATTAAGTTAGACTGCAAATGTTTTCATTTGCCAAAAAAAGGAGGGAATAGTATGTATAAGAAGTGGATATCGCTTCTATTAGTTTTTGTCATGGTGTTTACCCTGGCAGCATGTAATAATCAACCGGCTCAAGAAGCAGAGAAAGAAGAAAAGGTTGAAGAGAAAGTTGAAGAGAAAGTAGAAGAAAAGAAAGAAGAAACTGAAGAAAAGAAAGAAGAAGAAAAAGAAGAAGCTGAAAAGCCGGCTACAGGTGATTTAGAATTCGTTTCTATCGCTACAGGTGGGGTAGCAGGAACATATTATCCACTTGGAGGAGCTATTGCTACAATCCTTAACAATGCTGATTTAGGACTACAAGCAACTGCTCAATCTACCGGTGCTTCCGTAGAGAATGTTGAACTTATCTCTAGAGGTGATGCAGAGATTGCATTTGTACAAAATGATGTTACTTACTATGCTTACAATGGAATTGAAGCATTTGCCGATAAAGGAGAAGTTAAAGACATAGCTGGAATGGCATCGCTATATCCTGAGGTTGTACAAATCATTGCAAGAGCTGATGCTGACATTAACACTATTGAAGATTTAAAAGACAAAAAAGTTGCTGTAGGAGCTCCCGGTTCAGGTACTGAAGTTAATGCAAGACAAATACTTGAAATTCATGGACTAACCTACGATGATTTAGCAAAAGTAGACTATCTATCATTTGCAGAAGCAACAGATCAGCTTAAGAACAAGCAAGTAGATGTAGCTTTCGTTACTGCAGCAGTTCCAACATCAGCTGTAACTGAAGTTTCAACAACTGCAGACGTTAAGCTAATTCCTATGGACGAAGCTAAAATTAAAGAGCTAAGCGATAAATATCCTTACTATATCAAAATCGAAATCGAGCCTGGAGATTATAAAGGTCAAGAAGACACTGTAGTTGCAACAGCTGTTATGGCTATGTTAATAGTTCCAAAAGATATGGATGAAAACATAGTATATGAAATGACAAAAGCGATTTACGACAATACTAATGTTATTGTTGAAGCACATGCCAGAGGAAAGGATATTACTTTAGAATCCGCTCTTGATGGAATGCCTATAGATGTTCATCCTGGAGCTCAAAAGTTCTTTGATGAAAAAGGAATAAAGGCAGATTAATGTTTAGCGTAAATGAGGAAGCGAGGAGTATACCTCCTTCCTCATATTTTTTAATCATTTTAACACTTATAATTCTTGTTTTTATCCTATTTCCTGTAAAAACCCTAGTTGCAGTAGACAATGATTCCGGTGATGTACTAGGAGTATGGAGGATAAAAGAAGGATCCAGTGTTAGCATTCGTTATACACATTCAGTTGAAAGAACAGATGTAACTGAAAAATATATTATCAGAAATAATAATCTTGTATTAATGGAAGAACATTTTAGTTCCTTTGGCGCAGGACTACCTGCTGATAATACATATCCATTTAAAATAACTGAAGATGGATTTGTTATATATGATATTAATAAAACTATATATGATTTAATATATAGAACAGGAGCTGTAAGAGCTAATCATATACTAATAATCGATAATAAAGAAATAAATTTTACAGAATTTAGTGTCCCAAGACAAGCGGTATTATTTGGGATAAAAAATACAATTTTACTTAAATACTTATTAAGGGGGTGGCGTGTTTGAAAGATGACATGAAAAAGTCTAATATTGATAAAGATAATGAAGTAAAGCCTTTATCAGAAGAAGTAATAAATGAAGTAAATGATACTGAAAACATTGAAGAAATTAATTTAGATGAATTAATTCCCGAAGAAACAGATGTCGAAGAGCTTTTAGATAAGTATGATAAAGATAGCTCTAAATTAAGGAAACTATCGGGACCAATTGCTATAATTTTTAGCGCTATTGCTATTGCCATGTCGGCATTTCATCTTTATACAGCAGCATTTGGAACCCTATTATCGATGAAGCAAAGATCTCTTCATATTTTGTTTGCTTTTATTCTTGGGCTTGCATTATATCCTGCTTCAAAATGGAGCAAAAAAGAAAGGCCTTCAATTTTTGATTTCGGACTAATGATAGTTGCTGCAGTGGTATTTGGATATATTTTCATGAATGTTGAAGCGATTGCCATAAAAGGTGGTCAAATGACTAGGATCGATTACATTTTTGGGGTTTTAGCAATACTGCTTACTCTGGAGGTAACAAGGAGAGTGGTTGGACCTGAACTGCCAATAGTTACAATAGTTTTCCTTCTTTATGCATACTTTGGAAGAAAAATGCCGGGAATGCTAGCACATAGAGGTTTTAATATTCAGAGAATTGTTTCACATATGTACCTTACAACAGAAGGTATTATGGGTACACCGATAGCTGTATCATCTACATTTGTATTTATGTTTATACTATTTGGATCTTTCTTGGATAAAACCGGGGTGGGCAAGTTTTTTATAGACTTTGCATTCTCATTAACAGGACACACAAAGTCCGGACCTGCTATGACTTCAGTACTATCTAGTGGACTTATGGGATCAATTTCAGGTTCATCAGTTGCTAATACTGTAACTACGGGAGCATTTACCATACCATTAATGAAGAAAACAGGATACGAACCATACTATGCCGGTGCCGTTGAGGCAGCATCTTCAACAGGAGGACAGATTATGCCCCCTGTAATGGGAGCCGCTGCGTTCATAATGGCCGACTTTACGGGTTTTAAATATGTATCTATTATAAAAGCTGCACTGATACCGGCAATCCTATACTATATAGCTATAGGTACCATGGTGCATTTGGAAGCCTCTAAAAAGAATCTTAAAGGGATTCCAAGAGCGCAATTACCTAAAGTTAAAGACATATTCTTATCCTCAGGGTATCTTGTAGTGCCACTAGTAATAATAATTTATATGCTAATTAAACAATATACTCCAACCTATGCTGCACTTGTAGGAATTATAGCTGCCGTTGTGATTGCTTCAATAGCATCTATTATTAAAAAGGATGGTTTCTTCAACTATAGAACTGTTTTAGAAGCGATGGATGCCGGTGCAAAAGCCGCTCTTGGGGTTATATGTGCTTGTGCCTGTGCAGGTATGGTTGTAGGTGTTGTAACACTGACAGGTTTTGGACTTAGAATTGCGGAAATGATAGTTCAAATTTCAGGTGGTAATCTATTACTTACACTTTTCTTTACAATGTTTGCATCACTTATACTCGGTATGGGATTACCAACCACTGCTAAATACATCGTACTTGCTACAATGGCAGTACCTGCTCTTACTAAACTTAATGTAAATCTCATGGCTGCACATCTATTTATACTATACTTTGGCGTTGTGGCAGATGTTACTCCACCTGTCGCTCTTGCTGCTTATGCAGGTGCGGGTATAGCAGGTGCCAACTCTATGAAGACAGGTGTACAAGCCTTTAAGCTATCAATGGCTGCTTTCATAATACCATATATATTTGCTTTAAATCCTGCACTTATTATGGTTGCAGGAACATCAGGAAATGTAATTGAATGGTTACCATTTATTTCGGCAATACCAAATATTCTAAGTGCCATTATAGGGATTATATGCTTAGGAGGAGCAATGGAGGGGTATCTATTCTATCATGCCAAGTTCTATGAAAGAATAATACTACTAGCTGCAGCTCTTGCACTACTAAGTCCCGGATGGATTACTGATATAGTAGGGATTTCTGTAATTGTACTATTGTATTTCCTTCAAACTAGGAGAAAGAAAGCAGAAGCAATTTAATACATCAATTTAAAAAGCCCCGAAAAAGGGGCTTTTTAAATTTATTTATTTACCATATAGCAAGCAACAAAGTGATCCGGTTCTGTTTCAATTAACTCAGGATCTGCTTGTGTACATTTATCAAATGCATATGGACATCTACTAGCAAATCTACATCCCGGTTTTGGATTGATAGGTGATGAGATTTCACCTTTTAATAGTATTCTTTCACGTTTTTGTGTGAGTGAAGGAACAGGAATTGCTGATAGTAATGCTTGAGTATATGGATGAAGTGGTTTTTCAAATAACTTACCTTTAGGAGCTTTTTCTACTAATTGTCCTAAATACATTACTGCTATATCATCAGAGAAATGCTTAACTACTGATAAGTCATGGGTTATGAATAAGTAAGTTAAACCGAATTCATCTTGTAAGTCTTGCATTAGATTTAGTATCTGTGCTTGGATTGATACGTCAAGAGCTGAAACAGGTTCATCTGCAACTATAAACTTTGGTTCAAGTGCAAGTGCTCTTGCTATACCAATACGCTGTCTTCGTCCACCGTCAAGCTCATGGGGGTAGGAGTTATTAAGTCTTTCAGCCAGTCCAACTCTATCCATTAGGTCTTTAACCGCTTTTGATAAGTCGGCTGCACCTTTAACCTTGCCATGAATGACTAGTGGTTCACCGATTATTTCTGAAACGCTCATTCTCGGGTTTAGTGAAGAGAATGGGTCCTGGAAGATTATTTGCATTTCGCCTCTCATTTTGACCATCTCTTGTTTAGATAGACCAAATAGATTTTTGTCTTCAAATGTTACTTTTCCATCTGTCGCTTCAAGTAATCTAAGAATCAGTCTTCCTATGGTTGACTTACCACATCCTGATTCACCTACCAGTCCAAGTGTATCTCCCTTATTTATTGTAAAGTTTACACCGTCTACTGCGTGTAACAATCCTTTGGGAGTATTAAAGTACTTTTTAAGATTTTCAACTCTTAATATTTCTGTCATTATTGTCCCTCCCATAGATGTTTATGTGGTCCGAACATATGACATTTAACAATATGTTCTTCACCTATTTCTGTATACATCGGATTTTCTACACTACAGACATCTTTAGCATGCGGACATCTAGGATGGAACCTACATCCGCTTGGAAGAGCAGTAGGATCCGGCATAAGGCCTTTAATCGGCTTTAGTCTTTCTACATCTGTTTCAAGGTTTGGTATTGAGTCAAATAAACCTATGGTGTATGGGTGAGAAGGGTTATTAAATAATTTTTCAATAATCGCATATTCTATTATTTCACCTGCATACATAACTGCAACCTTGTCACATGAATCAGCTACAACACCCAGGTCGTGAGTAATCATAAGCATTGCGGTATTAAATTCTTCTTTAAGATTTCTCATCAGCTCAAGCACCTGAGCTTGAATTGTAACATCCAGTGCAGTGGTTGGCTCATCAGCTATGAGTAGGGTAGGGTTACATGCTAACGCGATAGCTATTATAACTCTTTGCTTCATTCCACCGGAAAACTGATGTGGGAACTCATGATATCTTTCTCCGGGTATACCTACCATCTCAAGCATCTGAAGCGCTCTATCTCTCGAATCTTTCTCATTTAGTTTTTGATGAATTTGTACACCTTCTGCTATTTGATCTCCAACTGACATAACCGGGTTTAGTGAGGTCATTGGATCTTGGAAGATCATTGAAATCTTGTTACCTCTAATCTGTCTGATTTCTTCTTCAGACATTTGTAGAATGTTTTTGCCTTCGAAGAATATTTCACCACTTATTATTTTTCCGGGTGGATCAGGAACTAGTCTAAGCATACTAAGTGCTGTAGTTGTTTTGCCTGCACCGGTTTCACCAACTAAACCCATGGTTTCTCCATAGTTGATACCAAAGTTTAAGCCGTTAACAGCTTCAACTGTTCCTTCTTCAGTTATATAATGGACTACTAGGTCCTTAATCTCTAGAATTCTCTCTGTCATATGGTCCTCCTTATTGCTTTAACCTTGGGTCTAGAGCATCTCTTAAACCATCACCTAAAAGGTTTAATGCAAGAATTGTGATTACAATTGCAATTCCCGGGAAAGTTGCCATATGAGATGCGTTTCTCATGTAGTTTCTAGCATCAGCCAACATAGCTCCCCAGTCAGGTCTTGGTTTTGGTACTCCAAGTCCGATAAATGCAAGGCCTGCAGTAGAAAGAATCGCTCCGGCAACTCCAAGAGTTCCTTGTACTATAATAGGAGCTAAAGAGTTGGGAAGTATATGCTTTCTTATGATTCTTGCATCTGATGCACCGATTGCTCTTGCTGCTTCAATAAATTCCTCGTCCTTAACTTGAAGAACAGAAGCTCTTACTATCCTTGCATAAGAGGGGATGGACGAAATCCCTATTGCAATCATTAGGTTAAATAGATTGGACCCGAGTGCTGATACAATTGCTATTGCCAAGAGTATACTTGGTATAGCGAGGAAGATATCCATAGCCCTCATAATAATATTATCAATTCTTCCACCGTAAAATCCTGCGATAGCTCCTAAGAATCCACCAATGACTATCGCAAAACTTACTGCGACAACCCCGACGGCAAGTGATATCCTAGTACCATGAACTAATCTAGCGAATATGTCTCTTCCGAAGTTATCGGTACCCAGCCAGTATTTAGCGGAAGGACCTTGAAGTCTATCTTTTGTATTTTGTTTTATTGCAACTGTTTCATAATCTGCAATTTGATTTGCAAATATTGCCACAAGTATCAAAATAATTATTATTGCAAGTCCTACCATGGCCATGTGATTCTTCTTAAGTCTTCTCCAGACCTCTCTCCATGGACCTCTTTTTACTTGAGTTTTGGACTTTTTTATCTCGTTGTTTGCCATTCAGCTATCCTCCTTATCTATACTGTGACTTGATTCTTGGATCAAGATATGCATATAGAATGTCTACTAATAAGTTAACTATACTAAATGTAACTGAAAGGAATACAACTGATGCAAGCACTGTAGGGGTATCCTTTCTCTTTATAGCTTCAACTAGTAATCTACCAACTCCGGGCCAAGTAAATACGGTTTCTGTAAGTACTGCTCCACCAAGAAGGTAACCAAATTGAAGACCTATAACTGTTACAATCGGTATTAGAGCATTTTTAAGTGCGTGCTTATTGATTACAACGTTCTCAGCAACACCTTTTGCTCTAGCTGTTCTAATATAGTCCTGTCTAATAACCTCAAGCATAGATGATCTGGTCATTCTGGTTATGATCGCTGCAACACCGGTACCAAGCGTTATCGCAGGTAGTATTATATGAGCGAAACTTCCCGAACCTCCAGAGGGCAGAATACCAAACCGTACGGAGAATAATAGTATGAGCATTAATCCGAGCCAGAAGTTAGGCATCGAAACTCCGAGCAGAGCTAGTATCATTGTTGTATAGTCTAATATAGAGTACTGCTTGGTAGCTGAAATAATACCTACCGGTATACCGATTAGTACGGCAATTATTATACCTGCTATGGTTAATTTTAGTGTAGCCGGAAATCTTGAGAATACTTCATCGAATACCGGTTTTTTAGTGTCATATGATCTACCAAAATCACCGGTAGCTGCTTTTTTTACAAAATTTGCGTATTGGATTAAGAAATGATCATTAAGTCCCATTTCTTCTCTCATTTTATCAACTTGCTCTTGTGGAGCATTTTCACCAAGTGCAATCTTAGCGGGATCTCCAGGTGTTAGATGCATTATGAAGAAAACTATAAATGTTACACCTAGAATTACAGGAATTAAAAGAAGTAGTCTTTTAATTATGTACTTATGCATTACGTCACTCCTTTTACATGTTAAATAATAAAGGGCCCTTAAAGGGCCCATTTACTGAATTATTGATCTTTCTCAACAGTGTACAGTCTATGGTGTCCTGCTGGATGAAGTTCAAAACCTTTTATTGTCTTTTGTATACCGGCATTTTGCTCTTGGAAGTATAGGAAGATCTCTGGAGCTTCTTTAACTATAATTTCCTGAGCTGCCTTGTATGCTTCAAGTCTCTTTGCAGGGTCAGACTCTTTTCTACCTTCGTCAAGTAATTTATCTACTTCAGCGTTTTCGAAGAATGTTCTGTTACCAGCACTACCTTTTTGAGTACTGTGGAATAGAGCGTATAGTCCGTAGTCAGCATCTCCGGTTACAGTTACCCAACCAAGGATAAACATGTCATGTTCACCAGCTGCAGTTCTGTCTAGGTAAGCACCCCATTCAACTACTTCTATTTCAGCTTGTACGCCAACTTCAGCAAGTTGTGCTTGAACTAATTCTGCAATCTTAACTCTTACTGCATTGTCATTTGTCCAAATTGTAGTTGTAAATCCATCTGCATGGCCAGCTTCTTCTAGAAGAGCTTTAGCTTTTTCAGGATCATATTCGTAAGCTGTTAGTGAATCGTCGAAACCAAATACTTTGTTGTTGATAGGACTTGATGCAGGAGATCCTGAACCTTCAAGAACTACGTCGATGATTTCTTCTACATTTACAGCATGGTTTAGAGCTTGTCTTACTTTAACATCTGAGAACGGCTCTTTTTGTGTATTGAATCCAATGTAAGCGGTTGATAGTGATTCAGCTTCAACTAATTCAAGTTTATCATTACCACGAACAACTTCAAAATCGTTTGGTTCAATATCATAAGCGATGTCGATTTCACCAGTTTCAAGACCGATAGTTCTAGTAGCGTTTTCAGCAACATTTTTAATAACTAATGTCTTAAACTTAGCAGGTCCTTTGTAATAGTCTTCGAAAGCTTCTAGTGTAACTTTGTCACCAGCATCTTGGCTTACGAATTTAAATGGACCGGTTCCTACTGGAGAGTTTACATAGTCGTCACCAGCTTCAGTAACAGCTTTTTCATTTAATATTGAAGAAGCAGTATGAGCTAAGTGTGAAAGGATAGGAGCAAATGGCTCATCAAGTTTCATAACTACAGTGTAATCGTCTTTTGCTTCGATTTCTTTAATGAACTCAACTATATGTCCAGTGTTTGGAGATTCGATTTCCCTTTTAATAGAGAAAACAACGTCAGAAGCTTTTAATTCTTCACCATTGTGGAATTTAACGCCTTCAACAAGTTTGAATTCCCAAGTAGTATCATCTACTTGTTCCCAAGACTCAGCAAGTCCGGGTTGTAATTCCATGTTTGAATCTTGCTCAATAAGAGTGTCATAAATTTGCTTATTAACTCTTGAAGATGGTTGGTCGTTTGTTCCATGAGGGTCAAGAGATTTTGGATCAGCACCTTGTGCAACTACTACCTCGTAATCAGCGATATCGCCAGTTGACTCAGTACCTTCTTTTTCCTCTTCTTTCGGTTCTTCTGTAGCTTCTTCAGCCTTTTCTTCAGTCTCGTCTACCTTTTCTTCAGTAGCCGGTTCTTCAGTTTTACCTTCATCTTTTGCTTGTGGTGTACATGCTCCTAAGAACATAGCAAATACCATAACTAGAGCTAAGATAAGGCTTAACTTTTTTAATCTGTTCAAATCTAATTCCTCCTTTTTTTGGAATAAATTTACATAGTGCAACCAAACATTATGCATTTTTACTCCGGTTGCCTGAACTAATTATATAATATTAAAATAGATTTAGCAACAATAAATGAAACGTTTTCATTTATTCAAATTATACCTATTTATTAGAGAGTTTGAAATATAATAACCAATATCCTATGTAATAAGCATGAAGAATGAAAGTGGGATAGATACTGTTATAATAATGCTTAGAGGATTAAAAACACCTTAATAATGGTAAATGTTTTCCAACAAAGTTATTAATAATTATATTGTAACTGTTATGCAAAAAAATGATAATTAGTAAGCCAAAAAATATTAAAAAATTTTAACAAACGCGTGTTATACAATAAATTATTACAGAAAAGTTACAAAATTAAAAATGTAACCAAATTGTAACTAATTATCTTGACATTAGACTTCAAGTAATTTAGTATTGTCTATATGTTAGAATTCTTTTACAGATCTTGGGAGGGATATAGTGAAAAGAGGAAAAATAGGACTGGCTGTTGGATTGCTTGCAGTTGCTTCATTTGCGGGGATTAAAACTCCTTCTGTAGTAACTGAAGAAACAGATTTAGTCAACAAAATTGATAGTTCGGTAATAGAAACATATAAGAATAAATCACTGACAAATATAGAATATAAAATTGCAAATAATAAAGATAAGAAAGAAGTAGAGTTTACAGAGGTTTTTGAAACAAACGAGAAAGTTAATGCGTCTGATAATAAAAAGTCTACATATGAAGAAAAAGCAATTGTAGAGGTAGCACAAGCTAATGAAAAGCCTGAAATTCAAGTTGAAGAAACAAAGGTAGAAGCAGCAACTGTATCGTTATCAACTATAGAAAAAGCTGAAGTGGAAGAGTCTACTCAAATTACTGAAACAATTACTGATACTGAAATAAAAGAGACAGAAGTTGTTTCAGAAGAAGTTACAAAAGAGGATACAGAAGAATTTACGGAAATTAAGCCTGAAGACGAAATTGAAACTGCTGAAGAAGAACCAACTGTCTCACTGTCATTAAAAGGATGGCTTACTGAAGATACTAATATTAAAAGCGGTAGAGGAAATTCAGCTGAAGTCATAGGTTATCTTGAAAAAGGTCATGAAGTTGTAGGGGAAGCCGAAGACGGATGGATCAAAATAAGCTTTAATGGCATGATAGGATATATTTCTGAATCATACTTAACAACAACTGAAGCTGTAGTTCCTGAACAGGAAGTAGTTGAAGATGTTGAGGTACCGGAAGAAGTAGAAGTACCGGAAGAAGTAGAAGTACCTGAGGAAGTAGTAGAGGAAGAGCCTATCGAAGAAGAGAATAATCAAGAAGAGGAAGAAGCTCCAATTTTCCAAGGCGGAGACACCATCTCAAACATAACTTCTGCTGCATATAGTTTAGTTGGTTCACCTTATGTATGGGCAGGAAGTTCACCAAGTACGGGATTTGATTGCTCAGGATTTACTTCTTATCTATATAGAGAGTATGCAGGTGTTGAACTTGCAAGAATTACAACCGGACAAGCAAATAATGGTTACGGAGTTTCAAAAGAAAACATCCAACCGGGGGACATAATTCTATTCCAAAATGATTGGTCAGATCATGTTGATCATGTAGGAATTTACGTAGGAAACGGTGAGTACGTTCATGCTGCTACTGAAGAAAGAGGAGTAGTTGTAGACAGCACAAGCGGATCATATTTCCAAAACAATGTAGTTGGTGTAAGAAGAATATTAAACTAAGATAATCGACAGCAAAAGCTGTCGATTTTGTTTTTTTATAATAATGGGTTATAATAGATATATGGTTTTTAGTTAGATACATAGCAAACAAGAAATGTGAAATTGTTTTCTTAGTTTGCCAACCTGAATACTAATAACGTTTTCTTAAGCGTGTTAGTAAAATACCCAAAATAAGAAGGAGGATCATTATGACAGAAATACTTAAAGGTAAACCGGTAGCTGATAAGCTAAAAGAGGAAATTATTGAGAGAGTTAATGCTCTAAAAGGAAGAGGACATGCTCCGAAACTTGCAGTGGTTAGAATTGGTGATAACCCTAATGACATCTCATATGAGAGAGGGATACTTAAGAATTGTACCAATTTAGGAATTGAAACAGAGGTATTTGAGAGACCTGTGGATTCAACAACTGAAGATATCCTAAACTTATTTGATCAATTAAATAATGATGATAAAATTTCAGGAATACTTCTATTTAGACCAGTTCCTAAGCACATAGATGAAGAAGCGTTAAGATACGCAATCAACCCTGACAAAGATGTAGATTGTATGCATCCAATTAACCTTGCAAGAGTATTTGAGTCAGACTTCTCAAGACTTGTTCCGGCTACACCAATGGCTGCAATGAAAGTTATGGAGCACTATGGAGTAGAACTTGAAGGTAAAAATGTTGCTGTTATCAACAGATCGTTGGTATTTGGTAGACCAATCGCTATGATGCTACTAAACAAAAATGCAACTCCAATGATCTGTCACTCAAGAACGAAAGATCTAACTCAAGTCACAAAAGATGCTGATGTAGTTGTAGTAGCAATAGGAAGAGCTAGGTCTATGGGAAAAGAGTACTTTGATGAAGACAGCATTATCATAGATGTTGGAGTAAGTGCAGATAAAGATGGTAAGATCGGTGGAGATGCTGACTTTGAATCCTTAGAAGAATATGTAAAAATGATAACCCCTGTACCGGGAGGAGTTGGATCAGTTACTACAACGATACTTCTGGATCAAGTAGTTAAAGCTTGCGAACTGCAAAATAGCTAATCCATTAATTTGAGCCAAATCAAAAGCTGATTTGGCTCTTTTTTATTTTTTATAAGCTGTTGTTTGGTTGTGAATTTTTTACTATTTAAGAATTTTAGATTTTCGGATATAGATTATTAGATAGAAGAGGGAGATAATTATTAAAAGATGCAGAACAATATGATATAAATCCGGTATATAAAGAGTACTGCTCTTAAATAGTTTTATGGTATTACTGAAATAGTCTATCTTTTTTTCTCCACCACCAAATAGTGTATAATATTCATGACTTAAAAATTGAGTAATGAACCAAATACTAAGAGATATAAGTAATAGATTTTTTCCTACTTTTTCATAAAAAATAAAAAGTATTAGAATAATTGAATAAATTATAAAGTAGATACCGTCATCTTTCCAAGCGCTCGATACTAATATATTTCCATTTATATTGAATCCGACCATATCTAGTCCAAACCAGGAAAATAAACACAAATTGGCTATTAAAACCTTATTTTTTTTCACAATATGGCTCCTTTAAGAATTTATATAAACAACTATATAAATAGAATGTTAAATTTAAAATAGGATTATATAAAAGTTAAAAAAATAAGAGTATTAACTACATAAAAAAACCACCTTACTAATTGTAAGATGGTTTTTGTTTTTAATCTTCACCGTCGTCATCTTGATCGTCATCATTATCATCCTGGTTTTGTTGTTCTTGTTTCTTTTTATCCTCTTCTTCTTTTTTCTTCCTTTCTTCTTCTTCCTTTTTCTCTGCTTCAATTTCTGCAGGAGTCTTATAGAAGATAGGTGAGTAGGTAGTTGGTGCCATCATTGACCAATCTTCAGGATAAATATTGTCGTTTTCTGCTGGATTGTACGGATTTATTCTCGTTACATAGGATCTTGTAACTTTTTCTGAATCCGGTGTTCTATCAGTAATCAATAGTCCATCATTCTTATCGACGGTTTTCCAAACATGTACATTACATTCTTTTTTTGGTTCTGTGCCTTTAACGAATAATTCTTTCTTTACTACATCTCTACTATCATATCTACAGGCATCGGTCAGTAACATTCCGGATTTTGTACATACCTCAACTTCTACGATATCGGCCGGCTTTGTAAAGCTTTTACTTTCTTTACCTTCAAGAATTTTAGTATTGATTACGCTCCAAAGTTTAGTTGAGTAAATACTAACCTCGTTTAACTTAAGTTGAGGGTCGTCTGAACCCATCCATACTCCAACAGTATAGTAGGGGGTGTAACCGACAAACCATGAGTCTTGGTTTTCTGTTTCCGTTCCGGATGTACCTGTCTTACCTGCAACTACAAAACCTTCAACTTGAGCGTTTTGTGCAATACCCTGTTGTGTGGTGGAGTGAAGGGCATCCGTTAATAGGTATGCTACCTCTTCACTTAAAACTTGTTCAGATCTGGATTCATTTTCAAGCACTACATTACCTCTTCTATCGGTAACTTTAGAAAAGCTTAGAGGTTCCAGATAAGTTCCTTTGTTTGCAACTGCTGCAAATGCAGCTGTTAAATCTACATTTGTGACACCATAGGTCATACCACCCAACGCCATTGCTGCAGTGTTTTCATCGTTTGTATAAGGATCTTCGGCCTTGGTAATAAAGTTATCAGCTTCAGGATTTACTGCATTTATTAAACCGAATTTAGTTAAATACTGTTTAGATTTTTCTATACCAATTTTCTCAAGTGTTTTTACTGCATTGACATTTGCAGAGACTTCAATGCTTTCTCTAAGTGTCATCATGCCTTTATAGTTACCGTACCAGTTTACAGGCCACAATTGGTTCATATCATTGTAATGAGGCAGGTCGTCTATTACAGTACTTAGAGTGTATCCGTTTTCTAGTGCAGGTGCATATACTGCGAGAGGCTTCATAGTAGATCCAGGTTGTCTTACGGAATTATAAGCTCTGTTGAGGATACTTGCACCCGATTGTCCTCTTCCTCCTATAATAGCTTTTATCTGTCCGTTGTTATGATCGATTACAACTGTTGAGGATTGTGGCTGAAGTGTGCCTATTGTATCAACAGAGTAGTAAGTGTTATTTAGGTAGATATTTTCCTCACCTTCGATAATAAAGTCAGGATGTTCAGCTAAAAATTCAGACTTGACAACAATTCTTTCGTCTTCGGACAAACTCAACATATCTTGGTCTATAGAAATTGAAGACCTTGCATGAGTCTTTAAGTCACCTGATTCAGTTATAGTATAAAATGGCTGAACGATTATACTACTGTCAGCATATCTTATAGTAGACTGTGTTAAGTATAAATCACCATCTATATACTCAAATTGCCCTGGAACAAATTTTACATTGTTTTCTTCGTCATATACATTCGATTTATCGAAATAAATAACATTGTTAGCAACATTTACGATATCGTTATTATCGTTTAGTTCCCAGTTTAAGAAGTTTACACCGGTATTTTCTGTTTGTGCATCTATTATGTTTGAAGTAAAATTCTCATAAACATCTTCTAATTTTCGTTGCATTTCTAAATCAATGGATGCTGTTATTTGGAGTCCTCCATTGTATAACTTGTCTTGCGCTTCTTCTCTTGTTAAATTATATTTAGTCATTAATTTGTCAACTACTTGTGACTTAACAAGGGAAGTGTAGTAGCTTGACAGGTCAGCAATTCTTCGCTCTGGTGGATTAATTGCACTTGCGATATCTTCTTCCAGTGCAGCATTATATTCTTCGTCAGTTATCTTGCCCAGTTCATGCATTTTAAAGAGTACATATTCTTGTCTTTCTTTAAAAAATGGATTATATACTGCAAAGTACTTCTCTCCATTTAAATCAATTTCACCTAGTACTCTCTGTTCACCTGCATCTTCAGGTCTGACCGTATAGTATAACGCATAGTCGGTGGGCGCTTTAGGTATCGATGCGAGAGCAGCTGCTTCTGCAATGGTAAGTTCAGATAAATCTTTTGAAAAATAGGTGTTAGATGCAGCTTGGACTCCATATGCATTTTGACCTAGGAAAACTCTGTTTAGATAGATTTCCAAGACTTCATCCTTATTTAAAGATTTATTCATTTTCATAGCAATGTAAGCTTCTTTTATCTTCCTATCCAGTGACTTTTCGTCATTTAAATAAAGATCCCTTGCCAGCTGCTGGGTAATTGTTGAACCACCTCTGACTATACCTCCGGCTGAGATGTTGTCAAGTACAGATTTTCCAATTCCAACTATGTCCACACCCATATGATCGTAGAATCTTTCATCTTCGACTGCTATAAATGCATCTTTGACATGGCTTGGAATATCAGCTATACTACGAACTTCTCTGTACTCCGTAGTCTCTATTTGTTCTAATAGATTGCCTTCTGTGTCAACTATGGTAGAGTTTTCGCTTAGGGCTTCACCAATCCTTGATAAATCAATAGGTGGAGTTTCTTTTATTACTTCTATAACTGATGCACCTACCGATCCAACAAGGACAGCTGCAAACATAAATAGCACCAATATGCTTATTTTTAAGTACTTTTTAAAGATATTAAAACCAGGTTTCAAATCACTACCTCCTTTTTCGAGATAATTATGTTAAGTGCTAAAATAAATAATTATTTCTGATAAGTTTAATTTGATATTAAATTCCATGATATCAGACATGTAAAAGTACATGTCTGATAGCCATATTATAACATAAAAAAGAGCTTATAGTCTATTTAAGGAAGATTACTTATTTGTTAGACTTAAAATATTTATAATTATTAATATTTTAAGTATTTCAACAAAATCCTTATTATTGCTAAATCATATGTGGTTCATGTATAATTATAGTTGAGTTATGAAATGGAAGTGAAAGCATGAAGGAAAAAGTAATTATAGTAGGATTAAAACTCCCTGAAAATAGGGGGTCATTTGAAGACTCTATGAATGAACTTGAAGCACTCGCAGAAAGTGCAGGAGCAGAGGTTATAGGAAGGGTTGACCAGTCTGCTGATAGGATTGATGCCAAGACATTTATAGGCAGTGGCAAAGCAATTGAAATTAAGGAATTGGCTGAAAACATGGAAGCCGATTCAATAATTATAAATCATGAGTTGTCCGGGTCTCAAATAAAAAATCTTGAAGATACAATTGAAAAAAAGATAATCGACAGAACAAATCTTATTTTAGACATATTTGCATTAAGAGCAAAAAGTGTAGAGTCTGTATTGCAAGTAGAACTTGCACAGGCTAATTATAGATTGCCCAGATTGACCGGATATAGAAACTATCTAAGTAGAACGGGTGGTGGAATAGGCACAAGAGGTCCTGGAGAGCAGCAACTTGAGACAGACCGTAGACATATAAGAAGACAAATTTCTGCTATCAAATCCAGATTACAAAAACAAGTAGATAATAGAGAGATAACAAGGAAGCAGAGGAAGTCATCAGAACTGCCCGTAGTATCATTACTCGGCTACACTAATGCCGGAAAGTCAACGATAATGAATAGATTAATAGAGTATACCGGTAAAGATAGCGAAAAAAAAGTATATGCGGATGACAGATTATTTGCAACTTTAGATACCAGACATGTAAGAATAAGTCCGAAAGATCAAAATTCTTTTATTCTGGCAGATACCGTTGGTCTAATAAGAGATATTCCGGTAAACTTGATCGAAGCATTTAAAAGTACTTTAGAAGAGATTAGATATGCAGACCTAATACTTGTCGTCCTCGATGCCTCAAGTGAAAACCTTGAAAGACAAAAGCAGGCGATTAACGAGACAATAGCTGATCTTGAAGTTGGACATATTCCTGTTATTAAAGTCTATAATAAGATGGATATGGTTAAAGATTCTCTACTTATAAATGCAGATAGCAAATCTGAGAAATCTATCTTTATATCAGCCCTTGACGATGATGGTATAAAAGTACTTTTAACAGCAATTAATGAAATCTTAAATGCTGATTTGATTGAAGAAAAGATACTCATACCATATAATGACCCTTCTACTACTAATTTTATTATAGATAATTACAATACTAGCAAAAGGATTATGACTGAGGATGGTATTAAAATGTATGTCAAGTACAGTCCTGAAGATTCACATATATTTGAAAGGTTTGTGGTAAAAGATGACTGAAAGCTATAAATCCGTGCATAAATACGGGGAAGATGAAATAATAATCGATAAATCAAGGTTTATTGGTTACTGCAAACCTGTAGAAACAGAAGAAGAGGCAATAGGATTTGTGGAAGATATAAAATCAATTCATAAAACAGCAACGCATAACTGCTATGCATATATCATTGGTAAAAACATACAACGCTTTTCTGATGATGGAGAACCGTCTCATACAGCTGGAATGCCTATTCTTACGACCTTGATAAATGAAGAACTTCAAAACCTTTGTGTGGTTGTAACAAGGTACTTTGGAGGAATTTTATTGGGTAAGGGCGGTCTGGTAAGGGCATATACCGCCGGATGTAAAATTGCACTTGATAATGCACTAGTTGTTGACAAAGTCCTACATTACAAAGTAAAATTAAAACTTGATTATACAAATCTGGGAATCATTGAAAATTATTTAATTGGTAATGGTGTAGATATTGTAGAAAAAATATTTTTACAGGATGTAGATATTATTATTTATATCTCAGTCGATAAGCATCAGAGTTTAATAGATGATCTACTTGAACTGACTAGTGGAAATATTCATAACGAAATCATTGATGAAGAGTATTTATCAGTGCTAAACGGCAAAATATTATTTTAAAGGAGCATCAATATGGCAGGACATAATAAATGGAGTACTATTAAAAATAAAAAAGGCAAGGAAGATGCAAAGCGTGGTAAGATTTTCACTAAACTTGCAAGGATGATAATCGTAGCTGTTAAGGAAGGTGGACCGGATCCTGAGTACAATGCATCACTAAAAACAGCTATTGAAAAAGCAAAAGCAGAAAATATGCCCAACGATAATATTGAAAGGGCATTAAAAAAAGCAGCAGGTGATAGTGAGTCTGATAACTTTGAAGAAGTGATCTATGAAGGTTATGGGCCTGAAGGAACTGCTGTCATGGTTAGTTGTCTTACAGATAACAGAAATAGAACGGCATCTGAAGTTAGGCACGCATTTGATAAATACGGAGGAAATCTAGGACAGACAGGATCAGTCTCTTATATGTTTGAAAGAAAGGGGCTATTAGTTATGGACGGTGAATCCATTGACGAAGAGGAAATGATGATGGAAGCTCTTGAAGCAGGGGCTGAGGACTTTACATCCGAAGATGGAATTTTTGAAATAATAACATCAACTGAAGACTTTTCAATCGTAAGGGATAATCTACTGGAAAATGGCAGAGAATTTATAAAGGCAGAACTTTACTATATACCATCTAATTACAACGATATAAATAGTGATGATAATATAAAAAACATGGAGAAGCTAATCGATATTCTGGATGATAACGACGATGTACAAGACGTATATCATAATTGGAACGAACCGGAGAGCGAAGAATAATTGAAAAAGATAATTTTTACACTTATTGCGATTATGCTTGCTTTGTCAGTTTTATTAACGAGTGTAGAGTTAATATCATATAATCAAAACAATTATAAATCATATCAACTAAAACACAATCTATCTGAAGCTGCAGGAATAACTCAGTCGGAATTAGATGTGGTTACATCAGATTTAATTGACTACCTAAAAAAGGGAGACAATAAGCTTTTAGAACCTCACTATAACGAAAGAGAAATAGCTCATATGGAAGATGTATATGTTCTGTTTTTAAATGGAACGATAATAAGAAATATATGCACAGTTCTATTATTTATACTCGTAGGATATACATTTTATAAATATGGAATTTTAGGATCCTTTAGATATATGAATTTTTCGATGATAGGGATTTGGGTAATTAGTTTAATGGTATTTATCTTAACACTAACCAGTTTTTCAGAGAGTTTTGTCAAATTTCATCATATCTTTTTTGATAATGATTTATGGATGCTAAATCCCGAGACTGACATGATGATAAGAATGTTACCTGAAGGTTTTTTCAATCAATTGACAATCAAAATTGTGGTAACGTATATATCTATGCTCTTGTTAGTGCATCTGGCAGTGTTAATTGCAAGGAGAATTTTTAAAAAGAGAGGTTTAAGAGATGACGCCAAGAGTTGATAGAGTCGCTTTTACGATTTTTGGAATTGATATTATGTGGTATGCCATCCTTATAGGAACAGGGATGCTACTTGGAATATTTTTAGCAGAAAGGGATGCAAAAAGAAGAGGTTTTAGCACAGATACACTTATGGATATACTAATTTGGGCATTGCCGCTTTCCATAGTTGGTGCAAGAATCTATTATGTTATTTTTCAGTGGTCTTATTTCAAAGACAATCCACTTCAAATATTTAATATACGAGGTGGCGGGCTGGCTATATACGGAGGAATAATTGCCGCATATGTGACGGCTTACGTTATGGCTAAAATTAAGAAGGTCTCTTTTTTAAAGCTAGCAGATATAACTGCGCCATCGTTGGCACTTGGCCAGGCCATAGGGAGATGGGGGAATTTCATTAATCAGGAAGCACATGGTTATGAAACTGATTTACCATGGGCAGTAGTCATAGACGGAGTTGGTTACCACCCTACTTTTTTATATGAATCAGTAGGTGATGCACTTATATTTGTGTTTTTATATATATTTGCAAGGAAATTTCAAAAGAAGAGTGGACAGGTGGCTGCACTATACCTAATTCTTTATGGGGTTTTGAGGTTTTTCGTTGAAGGACTTAGAACAGACAGTCTTTATTTTTTAGGTTTAAGGATTTCACAAATTGTAAGTATTATTGGAATACTGATTGGGATTTTTATATGGATATTCTATAAAGAAAAACAAAAAGAAATTAAATAAAATCTCCCACTTTTAACCATTTTAAGAATTAATTTTATAAAAAAGCTTAAATCGCGATGATTTAGGCTTTTTTTGTTTGGAATATTTTAACTTAATAAAGTAAAAAAAGCTTGAATTAATCCGAAATTTAGGGTAATATATATGTAAGTGGTAAAAAGTGGTGGAAAGTGGTTGAATATGAAAGAGGCGATTCTATGTTTATAGGTGAATACCAACATAGCATGGATGCAAAAGGAAGAGTTATAATGCCTTCCAAGTTTAGAGACGACTTGGGATCTACTTTCTATGTCACAAAAGGGATGGAAAACTGTTTATTTATCTTCGACAATGATGAATGGGATGATTTAGCAGTTAAAATAAATTCTATGAATCAATTATCTCGTAAAGAAGCTAGGGGCTTTGCTAGGCTTTTTTACGCAGGAGCTAGTGCTATGGAGACAGACAAACAGGGGAGAATACTAATCCCTTCAAATTTAAGAGAATATGCTAAGCTTGATAAAGAGGTTTATATAATAGGTGTCGCAAAGCGTATTGAAATCTGGTCTAAGGAAAATTGGGAGAATTACAATGACGATGACTTCCTTAACTATGAAAGGCTAACAGAAAAAATGGTTGATTTAAATCTTTAGGAGGTCAAAATGACTTTCAATCATATTCCGGTATTGCTGGATGAAACAATAGAAGGACTAAATATAAAACATGGCGGCATATACCTTGACTGCACTCTAGGCGGGGCAGGTCATTCAAGTGAGATTTTAAAACTATTAGACACCGGAATCCTAATAGGAATAGACCAAGATCAAGATGCAATTGACTATTCAACTGAAAAATTACGTGATTACGGAGAAAGATTTATTCCCGTACGTACAAATTTCGAAAGTGCCGCTGAAATTTTAGAAGAGCTAGGAGTAGGGAAAATCGATGGTGTGCTAATGGACATAGGTGTATCGTCCTATCAAATAGATAAAGGATCAAGAGGCTTCTCATATAGAATGAATGCGCCATTAGATATGAGGATGGATAAACGTAGTAGATTTTCAGCAGACTATGTCATAAACGAGTATACCAAAGATGAGCTTGAAGATATCTTCTGGAAATTTGGAGAAGAAAAATGGGGGAGAAGAATTGCGGAGTTCATAGTTGAACAAAGAAAGCTAAAACCCATTAAAACAACTATGGATCTCGTTGAGGTTATCGATAGAGCAATCCCTGCTTCAGTACGCTCTAAGTCAGGACATCCTGCAAAAAGAGTTTTTCAAGCAGTTAGAATAGAAGTTAACAGAGAGCTTGATGTGCTTTCAGAGGCTATTCCAAAATTAGTTGATAAACTAAAGCCGGGTGGTAGAATTGCTGTTATAACATTTCACTCATTGGAGGATCGCATTGTTAAAAATATTTTTAGAGAACTGACAACAGGATGCATCTGTCCAAGCGACTTTCCGGTATGTGTATGTAACCATGTACAGAAGCTGAAATTAATAAATAGAAAACCGATAATTGCATCGACTAAAGAGCAAAGACAAAATCCGCGCTCCAGGTCTGCAAAACTGAGAGTAGCAGAAAAAGTATAGTTATTAAATTTGATTACAGATAAGAACTACCTATAAAGCATTATAAAGCCATACAAAGGAGGATATAAATGGGATTTGCTAATAGACAAGAGATAATAAAACAACCCAAAAAAAATATTAGAGTTATAAATGATGCAAATAATTATAGAGAATTAAATAAAAGAATCAAGAAGTCAAACTCTAAGAAAGCAATTTTATTCTCCGGGCTTTGCATATGCATGATAGGTTTAACAATCCTTTTACTTATGAGATTCACCCAAATTACAGAACTTAATGCAGAGCTAAGTAAGATTAACGCAGAAGTCGTAGAGCTCGAGACTAAAAGGGATTATTTAATTACAAAGTTGGAACCATATAAAGCCACTGCGAGAATAGAGTCTCTTGCTAAAATAAATCTTGGAATGGATTATCCAAAAACTCAACAGCATGTAAAAATTGAATCCGGATACAATGAAGTACAAGTGGCAAAAACTGAAACAAATAATATGGAAACATTCAAATCATTTTTCTCTGCACTATTCGGAGTTTTTAGTGAGGAATAATAATGAAAAATACGAGAAGACCAAAGAAGTATAGCTTTAATAAAAGAGTCAACACAGTTTATGCCATAATTGTATTTATGGCATTAATTTTTGTGGTTAGACTTTCGACTCTCCAGATATTTGGAGGAGAAGAGTACAAGCAAATGGCTGCAGACCAAAGGTTAAAAGTTGTAGAAATAGCACCCAAAAGAGGAAAAATCTTCGATTCTAATATGAACCCTCTTGCCATATCTGTAAATGTAAATGCACTATATGTTGATCCGAGTGATATCGATGATAAGCAAGGTGCTTCTAACTTTTTAGCTGATGTACTGGATATGAGAAAAGAAGATATTCTAAGGGATCTTGAATCCAATAAAATGGTAAAATTAGCACCAAAGTTAAGTAATGAACAAACTGATAAAATAAAAGAAGCAAAAATCAGAGGGCTATCAATAGTATCTGAACCATCCAGATTTTACCCTGCAGGGGATTTTGCACCATATGTATTAGGATTTTTAGGACATGATTATCACGGTTCTAATGGTGTAGAACTTAGTTTTGATCGAGAATTATTTGGTAAAAGTGGCTTAAATGTAGCTTCTGTATCACCATTTGGAGATCTTATACCATATGATACTTTTGAAAAACATAGTGCATGGGAAGGCTCAGATATAGTACTAACTATAGATGATCGTATTCAAGAACTTGCTACAAGATTTGCTGTAGAGACCTATAATAAATATTCGCCTAATAAACTTTCTATTATAGTTATGAACCCTAAAAATGGAGATATCCTTGCGTTGGAGAACTATCCTAAATACGACCCGAATGAACCTAGAAAAGCAAGGACGGGTGAAGAAAAAGAAAGATGGAGCACTTATACTGAAGAAGAACAAATACAAGCGTATTTTGATATGTGGAGGAGCTTTGCAGTAAATGATATTTACGAACCGGGTTCGGTATTCAAATTTATAACTGCTGCTGCATCCGTTGAAGAAGGTACAGCAACGGATTCTTCAGTTTATACTTGCAATGGTATCGTAACGGATATACCCGGAGTTGTACTGAAGTGTTACAGATGGTATGAACCTCATGGAGAGCAGAGCTTAATAGAAGCGATGGATCATTCTTGTAATCCGGCATTTATTCAAATGGCAAGGGAATTAGGACATGAAAAAATGTATAAATATATTAGGGACTTTGGATTTGGAGAAGTGACAGGTGTCAAGCTTCCTGCTGAAGCTTTAGGTATTGTACCAAACGGTGTGGATGATATCAATCTACCACTGCTCGCTACAATGTCTTATGGCCATGGTATTGCAGTTACACCCATGCAGATGATATCTGCAATATCGGCTGTAGTTAACGACGGAAAACTATATACTCCAAGAATTGTAAAAGAAGTAATAGATGTAAACACTAATGAAAAGTCAGTCATACCTACAGAATTCAAAAGACAAGTGATTTCTGAAAAAACATCCGCAAAAATGAGAGAGATGATGGTACATGGCGTAGAGCATGGAACTGCAGATGGTGCAAAAATACCTGGATATAAAATTGGTGGTAAAACCGGTACAAGTGTTAAGTTTGTAGATGGAAAGTATGAAATGGAGACTACAGTGGCATCATACTTAGGGATATTTCCAGCCGATGATCCAGAGTATATTGTCTTAGCTGTAGTAGATGAACCACATGGTGCAAGCAGTGGAAATGTTGTTTCTGCACCTCTTGTAAAGAATATTATAAAGGGAATAATCGATATAAAAGGTTATCTACCGACAGAAAAAGTTGACGAAAATGATAGTGGTGAAGTAGAAATACCATATGTAGTTGGGATGCCACTTAGTAGAGCGGCTGAAGTTCTAAAAGAAAAGGGACTTCAACATTTTGTAGTAAATCCTAATATGAATAGAGATTCACTGGTAAGTAGTCAAGCTCCTGAAGCGGGAGAGCTGGTAGCACATGGATTTGTAATTGATTTAATGAGTGATGAAAGTGGAATGCAGTGGATTCAGATGCCGGATTTAGTTGGAATGCAAGCATCCGAAGCCATAAGTACATTAGATAGACTTGGGATAAAACATTTTGGTCTAAATGAAGACGGAATAGTAATCAGTCATCAACCAGAAGCCGGAGTCCTTGTTGACCCTGAATCTTCCGTTGAACTGATATTAAAGGCGGAAAATGTAGAGGAAAGTTCAGTTAATGAAAATCCGGAAGAAGAGACAGAAAACCCGGAGAATGAGTCTGTAGATTAGTAAAGCATATTAAAACAGAACCTTAATTAATATGTTATAATACTTTTGGAGGTAATATATGGATATTAAAAATATGGCTATTATAGTATTGATGTCTACGCTTGGCTCAATATTGATTGGAAGATTTATTATTCCAATTCTGAGAAATCAACACATAGGACAACATATTAGAGATGACGGACCACAGTCTCATTTATCAAAACAAGGAACGCCAACTATGGGTGGGGTAATAATTGGACTGACCCTAATTATAGGAACCATAGTACTTAGAAAATTTGATGGTGCACTGTTAATAGTGTTATTTTCAACATTTAGTTTTGGAGCAGTAGGATTTATAGATGACTTTTTAAAGCTCGTAATGAAAAGATCACTAGGACTAACAGCAAAGCAAAAAATTGTACTTCAAATAATTTTTAGTATTATTCTCATTTACTTGATTAAAAATTTTGATGAAAGACTATTTGCTGAAATAAGGATTCCATTTACAGATAAAAATTTAAAACTTGGTATATTAGCTTACCTATATTTTCCATTCCTTCTACTTGGGACTGTAAATGCAGTAAACTTGACAGATGGATTGGATGGATTGGTAAGTTCTGTAACTGTACCGGTTCTTGGGTTTTTATTGTTGGCATCAATCGGGATTCAAAGTATAAGTGGATTTGTTCTGGTAATGCTCGGAGCTATTTTCGGTTTTTTGGTTTATAACTCAAATAAAGCCTCTGTTTTTATGGGGGATACGGGATCGATGACAATAGGAGGGGCAATAGCGGGGCTTGCAATAGCAACGAACACCACTTTATTCTTGCCTATATTTGGAATTATATACGTAATTGAAGCGGCATCAGTGATTATACAGGTGATTAGCTACAAGACAAGAAACAAGAAGAGAGTTTTTCTTATGAGCCCAATTCATCATCATTATGAATTAAAAGGATATAATGAACAAAAAATAGTAACTGCATTTACTATAGTAAGCACGATAGCTGTTCTTATTAGTATAATTTCATATATATAATGGAGATTAAGATGAAACTAAATGGAAAAAAAATATTGATTTTGGGATACGGTATAACAGGTATATCGGCAGCAAAAACCGTTATAGAACATGGAGCAGAAGTATATATTTATGATGCAAATTTTGAATCTATAATTGCTGAAAATAAAGATGCTAAAATACTAGATGTAAAAACTGTTAGTAGCATTCAGGAAATCTCTCAAATCAAACCGGATATCACTATTAAAAGTCCGGGAATACATCCTCAAAATGAGTTTGTTTTAGCAGCGAGAGAATACTCCGGAGAAGTGATTTCTGATTTGGAATTAGTTTATAGACTATTTGGTGATAGAAAAATAATAGCAATCACCGGAACCAATGGAAAAACTACAACAACAACTCTGGTTGGTGAGATTATAAATAATTCAAAAAATGTTGCACATATAGCAGGTAATATTGGCATTGGGATGTTACCGGTTTTTGAGAAGAATAGTCCTGAAGACTTTTATGTAATAGAATGCTCTAGCTTCCAGTTAGAGGATACTGATTTATTTAGAGCAAATATTTCAGGAATTTTGAATCTTAGTCCGGATCACTTGGACTGGCATGGTAGCTATGAAGCATATAAAGATGCTAAACTGAAAATCTTTAGAAATGCTACCAATTCAGACCATATAGTTTTAAATTTAGATGATGAATTTCTATCGTGTATAGAATTAAATTCAGATTTAAATGTATTATATTTTAGCAAAGAAAAAGTACTTGATAGGGGAATATATGTTGAGGACGGATCTATAATCTATGATGATGGTAAAAAACATCGATTAATGAATGTAGATGAAATTCCTCTATTAGGTAAACATAATTTGGAAAATGTTTTGATGGCTATAGGTATTTGTATAAGTGCAAAAATAGACTATCATACAATCTCTGATGCTGTAAAAAACTTCAAAGGAGTAGAACATAGAATAGAATTTGTACGAGAAGTACAAGGGGTTAAATACTATAATGATTCAAAAGGAACCAATGTAGATGCAACGATTAATGCCATTAAAGCTTTTGACAATGGAGTTGTGTTAATAGCAGGTGGATATGATAAAAAAATTGAGTTCGACGAACTTATAAAAAGTTTTGATAATAAAGTAGAATATTTAATATTATTTGGAGAAACAGCTACACAAATAAAAAAATGTGCAGAGAAATACGGATTTACAAATATTTATATGGTAGACAACATGCAGGAAGCGGTTGAAAAGGCTTATGATCTATCTACTACAGGTAAGTCTGTGTTATTATCACCTGCATGTGCAAGCTGGGGCATGTACAAGAATTTTGAACAAAGAGGAAATGACTTTAAAGATATAGTTAATAGTCTGTAATCCGTAAGAGTAGGTGTATATATGCAAATTGGTAAAGTAAACTTTGGGAAAATGGATAAAAAGTTACTAACAGTAGTGTTAGTGTTATTATGTATTGGGATAATTATGGTATACAGTTCTAGCTGGCCATATGCATTAGATATTAATCAACAGCCTTACCACTTTGCATTTAGACAAGCATTCTTTGCATTTATAGGATTAATTGCAATGTTTGTAGCATCTCTTATAGATTATAAACTTTATAATAGGTGGGCTATAGTTATATATAGTATGGCTATGGTTCTTTGTTTACTTCTTTTCACACCGCTTGGCAAATCCTATGATACTTTTGCCAGGAGATGGATAGAGGTTGCAGGACTTAGTTTTATGCCTTCTGACCTGATGAAAATAGCCTCAATTGTTTTGCTCTCGTCTTTTTTATCTAGAAAGAAACACACAAAAAATGATTTTAAGACAGGATTTTTAATCGTTATTTTTATTATAGCGATGTCAGCATTACCTGTTTATTTACAGCCTAACCTATCAACTACATTAACTATAATTGCGAGTCTAGGGGGCGTGTATATACTAAGTGGTATGGATTTGAGATATTTGCTTATTGCCGTTCCGGTAATACCTATATTTGGTTATTTGTTTTTATATGGAGAGAAGAATGCTTATAGAGTGGACAGACTTAAGGTTCTTTTAAACCCTTTACTTGATTTTCATGATAAGGGATGGCAGTTATCTCAGGCGCTTTTTGCAGTAAGTAGTGGTGGTTTTTTTGGATTAGGTCTTGGAAAGAGCAGGCAAAAATATCTTTATTTATCTGAATCACATAACGACTTTATTTTTGCTATTATAGCAGAAGAGCTGGGTTTTTTAGGCTCGATAATAATAATTATATTATTTTTACTTTTTATAAAATTTGGATTTGATATAGCAAGCAGAACAAGAGATGAATTCGGCAAACTTTTAGCTTCGGGGATCACTCTTGTAATAGGCTTTCAGGCATTAGTCAATATGGGAGTTGCGTTTGGTGTATTACCTCCGACAGGACTGGTACTGCCCTTTGTAAGCTATGGTGGAACATCCCTTATAGTAACTCTCGGGATGGTAGGTATACTGCTCAACATTTCTAGGGCCAATGTAAAAAAGAGGTGAAATCATGAAAGTTATCATTAGTGGTGGCGGGACAGGAGGACATATATACCCTGCTGTTGCCATAATCGAAGAATTAAAAAGAAGAGACCCAAACACAGAGATTTTATATATAGGTACAGAGAATTCTATGGAACAAAAAATTGCTTCGAATTTAGGTCTGGATTTTAAAGCGATAAGAGTAAAAGGACTACCTAGAAGATTAAATAAGAATTCTTTTATAGCACTTAGAGAGCTATTAATAGGACTAGGACAAGCAAAGAAACTGATTAAGAGTTTTAATCCTGATCTTGTTATAGGAACAGGAGGATTTGTAAGCGGCCCCGTGCTATTCAGAGCGGCAACGGGAGGATATAGAACACTAATCCATGAACAAAATAGTTTACCGGGTATAACAAATCGTATACTCTCAAGATTTGTGGACGTAGTAGCTGTTACCTATGAAAGTTCTAGAAAGTATTTCAATAAACCCGATAGGGTTAAACTTACAGGTAATCCGATAAGGGCTTCATTTAAAAATATAAAAAAGTCTGAATCGTCTTTTGAAAAATATAAACTTAATAAAGAAGTTCCTGTTGTTTTTTCCTTTGGAGGGAGTAATGGATCTGAAGATTTAAATAAAGCAGTTCTACAAATGATCATTAAGTATTCAAATCAAATAGACTTCCAAATATTACATGCAACAGGTGAATCGCATTATGATAACTTTATGAATGAAGCGGGATCATATATTCGTGAAGGAATATCCATTCATCCATTTTTACATGATATATCCAGTGCCTATGATGTTTCTGATTTAATAATTACAAGCTCAGGGGCGATAACTTTATCTGAAATTTCGTTACTTGGACTTGCAAGTATTTTAATCCCTAAGGCTTATACAACAGAAAATCACCAAGAGTATAATGCAAGGCTTTATGAAGAGATTGGTGCAAGTGAAATGATATTAGAAGATGAATTAAATGAAGATATATTGTATAATAAGATAGAAGAGATATTAAGGGATGACAAGGCATTGACCATTATGGGTGAAAATGCTAAGAAACTTGGCAATCCTAACGCAACTTCTGATATTGTTGATATTGCGTATTCTCTTATAAAATAAGTAGGTGACCAAATGTTTAAAAAGAAAAAATATGACGAAGCTGACATTTCAAATAGACAAACTCATGATGACTATGTTTCCAGTAGAAATAAAAAACCGCGTTCATTCTTGTGGTTTCTAGTAACATCTTTAATATTACTCGTAGGTTTGGTTTTGATAGGTATGTATTTAGCTTATACCCATCCTTATTTTTCCATCGATAATATTGTGGTTAATGGGAATAAAGAGGTAACGGATGAACAAATAATCGAAGCGATAGGACTTGATAAGAATCAAAATATTTTCAAGTTAAATGCTTCAGAAGTAACAAAGAAAGTCGAAAGCATAGATAAAATATCTAATGTAAAAACTAGCAAGGTTCTTCCTAATAAACTGAAGATTACTCTAAGCGAAACATCAGATCTGGGTTATATAGCTGTCGATAAAGGTTACTTGATAATAAGTGGTGATATGATGATAAACAGACACGAACCTACGCTAGAAGAAAGTGACAAAGATAAACTTATCAAAATATCAAACGCTTCTTATTCAACTCTTGCTATTGGTTATAAAGTATCAGAGGATAGTAAAGAATTAGAATTTATCAAAAAGCTATTAGATCAAGAGCTTGTTAATGTTACAAAGGAAATTGATTTTGGAAACACAAATAATAATCTAAACATGAGAGTTAATGTCGATACTATCATCGATTTTGGAAAAATTGAAGATATTGAGTATAAGTTTTCATTGCTTGAAAAAATCATGGTAGATTTAAAGTCAAAGGGTATAAAAGCTAAAGAAATTATACTAAATGGTACTTCAAACCCTGTAATTGTAACGGAATAGCAACTTCGTATTTTAAATACAACATGTTTATTGCCGTTGTTATCATAACTGTATAATGGCTAAATCATCAAATTTAATACCATGTATTATAAATACAACAATTTTTCAAAAAAGCCCATTTTACGCTTGTAAATGGGCTTTTCATGACTTTTTAGACTTTTTCGGTTGGAAATCAAAAAAAGATTCTGATATAATTCTTCATGTAATGAGAAATCGAATTGTTTTCTTGTAGATATTTTATTTTGAGAGGGAGTGTGAACATGACAATGTTTGATATGGAAGTATATTCAGATGACTTAGCTAAGATTAAAGTAATAGGTGTAGGCGGTGGTGGAAACAACGCACTACAAAGAATGATAGCGAGTGGACTGAAAGGTGTAGAATTTGTTGTAGTTAATACTGATAAGCAAGTACTTGAATCATCAAATGCAGATGTAAGACTACAAATTGGTACAAAACTAACTAGAGGGCTTGGAGCAGGTGGAGATCCTTCAGTAGGAGCCAAAGCTGCGGAAGAAAGTAAAAATGAGATTGCTGATGTTCTCAATGGATCTGATATGGTATTTATTACAGCAGGTATGGGTGGAGGAACAGGAACAGGTGCTGCACCTGTAGTTGCTGAAGTGGCAAAAGAACTTGGAATTCTAACAGTGGGTATTGTTACTAAACCTTTCTCCTTTGAAGGAAGAAAGAGACAAATCCAAGCTGAACAAGGTGTTGAGCTACTTAAAGAAAAAGTTGACACACTTGTAACCATACCGAATGATAGACTACTTCAAATAGCAGAAAAGAGAACTACTATGGTAGAAGCTTTTGAAATGGCTGATGAAGTTTTAATGCATGGTATACAAGGTATATCTGACCTTATAGCAGTACCGAACTTAATAAACCTAGACTTTGCAGACGTTAAATCTATTATGTTCAACCAAGGTATTGCACATATGGGAATTGGAACTGCTAGTGGTGAAAACAGAGCAGTTGAAGCAGCAAAAACAGCGATTAAGAGTCCACTACTAGAGACTTCAATTGACGGAGCAAAATCAGTTCTTATAAATGTTACAGGTTCTGAACTTGGAATCTTTGAAATTAATGAAGCTGCTGACTTAATTAGAGAATCAGTAGACAAAGATGCCAATATCATATTTGGTGCGGGTATTGACGAATCATTAAAGGATGATATTAAAATTACTGTTATCGCAACCGGATTTGATCCTGAAAAACCTGTTGTAAATACTACTAAAGAAGCAAAAAAAGAAGCAGAAAACGACAATGACATTGATATTCCAACTTTCTTAAAGAGACGCGAATTTTAGGTAGACGTCATGAAATGTCCATATTGTAGTAATCCGGACACTAAAGTTGTCGATTCAAGACCCACTGAAGATAATGTGTCTATAAGAAGAAGAAGATCTTGTTTGAAATGCAACAAGAGATTTACAACCTATGAAAGATACGAAGAAGTGCCATTGATCGTTATTAAAAAAGATGATACAAGAGAACCTTTTGATAGAAATAAGATATTCAATGGAATGCTTAGATCTTGCGAGAAACGCCCGGTAAGTGTTGACAATATCGAAAAGGCAACAGCTGAGATAGAACAAGATTTAAACAACTTAAACCAAAGGGAAGTAAGTTCTTTGATTATTGGTGAAATGGTTATGGATAAACTCAGGGAACTAGACAAGGTTGCTTATGTAAGATTTGCTTCAGTTTATAGAGAATTTCAAGATGTTAGTAGATTCTACGACGAGTTAGAAAACTTGAAAGATGTCTAAATAAATGCTATGCTAAATACATTTGGCATAGCTTTTTTGGTGGTGATTTTTATGGATTTATTTAGCTTAAATCGAGAAAAAAAATTAAATAAACGAGCTCCACTTGCGGATAGGATGAGGCCTAAGTCACTGGATGATTATTATGGACAAAAGCATATACTAGCTCCGGGCAAACATTTAAGAAGATTAATCGAGTCCGGATACGTGAATTCACTGATTTTTTACGGACCACCCGGAACAGGCAAAACCACACTTGCGTATATAATAAGTGAATTAGTAAATGCAGAATTCGAAAAACTATCAGCAGTAAGTGCCGGCATTAAAGAAATAAGAGAAATCGTTAAAACTGCTGAGGATAATTTAGGGGTTTATAATAAAAGCACAATATTATTTATTGACGAGATTCATAGATTCAATAAAACGCAACAAGATGCACTGCTACCTCATGTTGAGAGCGGTTTAATAACACTTATTGGTGCTACGACTGAAAATCCATATTTTAGTGTTAATGGAGCACTTTTGTCGAGATGCCAGATTATAGAGCTTTTGCCTCTTGACAATAAAGATATTGAAGAGATTATTTTAAATGCAATAGAAAATGACGAAGTCTTAAAAAAAATGAGTCTTGAGCTAGCGCCTGAAGCAATAGAATACTTAAAAGTAATCTCGAATGGTGATGCAAGAACAGCTCTTAATTCCCTTGAGATTGCTGCTTTAACGTCTAAAATAGTAGATGGTGTAAGTGTAATCACCGGAGAAGACATACTGGAGTCAAGCCAAGCAAAAACATTTAGATATGACAGAGATGGAGATAATCATTATAACATTGCATCTGCTTTTATAAAGAGTATTAGGGGTAGTGATCCGGATGCAACTCTTTATTATTTGGGAATGATGATTAGTGGTGGAGAGGACCCAAGGTTTATTGCAAGAAGGTTAATTATATCTGCAGCTGAGGACGTCGGTCTAGCAGATCCAAACGCACTTGTTATAGCAAATGCTGCTCATGATGCGGTAGAAAAAATTGGTATGCCTGAAGGAAGGATTCCTTTATCTGAAGCAGCTATTTACTTGGCACTTGCTCCAAAGTCAAACACAGCATATACAGCAATAGACAAAGTGCTTGATTATATTAACAACAATGAAGTCTATCCTGTACCTTTGCACTTGAGAGATACTCATTATTCTGGGGCATCAGATCTTGGTCATGGTAAAGATTATAAATATCCCCATTCTTATGAAGGAGCATATGTATATCAAGTTTATCTACCTAAAGAAATTAGTGATAAGAGATTTTACATTGGTAAAAATATTGGACAAGAAGCAGAATTGATAGAGAACGATAGAATAAAAAAGAAAGAAAATAAAAGTGGGGGTGATGCATAGTGAGAGTACCACTAAAGACATTTAAGGAAGTCGCAACATCTGTGGTTCCGATTATGTTGATAGTATACTTATTGAATATTTTTCTAGCTAGGTTAGGAACCCCGCTACTAATAAGATTTACGACAGGGTCGGTGTTGATAATATTTGGACTTGGTGTATTTCTTTGGGGTGCGGAACTTGCAATTACCGAAATAGGATCGCTTATGGGAAATTTAGTTGCTCATCAGAAGCCAATTGGAGTATTCTTTATGGGCTTTTTCCTTGGGTTTATAATAACAGTTGCAGAACCTGATTTAATGATATTGGCAAACCAAGTATCAGCTGTGCTTGGTGGAGCTATTAATAGTTTGACAATTGTTATTGTAGTTTCGCTTGGCGTGGGTTTTTTGGTAGGTCTTGGTTTTTTGAGGATTTTATACGATAAACCCATACATTTATTTTTTGCATTTTTTTATATACTATTATTTGCATCATTTGTTTTTGTACCCGAAGCGTATCAAGCAATTGCTTTTGACTCATCTGGAGCAACTACAGGAGCTATGACAACACCCTTTTTACTTGCTCTAGGACTTGGTGTATCAAGAATGAAAGGCTCTGTAGAAGGGGAGAAGGACAGTTTTGGACTAGTTGGGATTGCTTCAGTAGGTCCTGTCTTAGCTATAGTTCTCATGTCGTTTTTTGTAAAGCTTAATTTTGACGCAGTAGAAGCTGAAGCATTTGTTGCACAGACAGGTATTATCAGGCCATTTATTGATAACTTTACTCCCACTTTAAAAGACGCACTCGTTGCATTGGTGCCTCTGATAATTATATTTATTGTTGCAAATAGAATTTCATTCAAATTGGATAAAAGATCATTAAGAAAGATTATCTTTGGTTTAATATATACTTTGTTAGGTTTAGTAATATTTCTACTTGGTGTAAACTCAGGGTTTATGGATGTAGCATCACTTATCGGAGAAACATTGGCTGCTCATCCGAACAGACTACTTCTTCCTAGCGTAGGCTTTATTGTGGGGCTAGTTGTAGTCATGGCAGAGCCTGCGGTTTATGTACTATCTAACCAAGTAGAGGAAGTGACGGCAGGTTCCATTCAAAGAAAAGTAATCATGGTAGCACTTTGCATTGGAGTTGCGAGCGCTGTTGCACTTTCCATGCTTAGAATCATGATACCGGCTCTGAGGCTTTGGATGATTATTGTTCCGGGATTCTTAGTTGCTATTTATTTAAGTTTTAAAGTTAAACCACTTTTTGTTGGGATTGCTTATGATTCCGGTGGCGTAGCTTCAGGACCAATGACTGCAACTTTTATACTGGCTATGGCACAAGGTGCGGCTAGAGTGATTCCTACAGCAGATGTTATGATGGATGGATTTGGTGTAATATCTGCAGTAGCTATGACCCCGGTACTTTCTATTATGATCCTAGGGATGCTTTATGAAATAAAAACACGAGGAGGAAAAGCTAGTGATAAACAAATTTAAAGATGGAAACTATATAGCTCTTTTTGTAATAGTAGACCGTCACAAAGCTTCAGCTGTGTTGGATTTCATGAAAAAATGTGGAGTGAACGGAGGAACTATTATACCGGCACATGGGACTGTAAAATCAGGTATACTTAGCTTTTTAGAACTCAATGAAGACAAGAAAGAAATCCTTATGATGATTGTTAACAGTGAAATGGATTTTGAACTTCAGAACAAACTTAATGAAAAATACAAATTATATAAGAAAAATCATGGAATCGCATTTAGTATTGACGTTTTTAAAATGCTAGGAAGTAATATACAAAGGATGAGTGGGGATATGGAAAAACACACACAAGACATAAAGTATGAGGCGGTTTTTGTTATAGTTGAAAATGGTAGGGCGGAAGATGTTGTTGATGCTGCACAAAAAGCCGGAGCTAAGGGTGCAACCATAGTGCATGGCAGAGGATCAGGAATTCATGAAACGGATAATATATTTGGATTGGTAATCGAGCCTGAAAAAGAAATAGTATTGATGCTAATAAAAAGAGAAGAAGTTGACACTATAACTTCAGCCATTAGAGAAAAAGTGGATCTGGAAAAACCGGGTCAGGGAATTATGTTCATAATGGATGTTAAAAGGACTTCCGGAATTTTGGATTAGTGTTTGAGTTATTTAGCATACAATAATTGACATGTCTTTAAAGCTGTACTATAATTTCTAATAGACATATATGCAAGGACTGAGAGAGTAGTGATGAAGAGATTGTTACAGAGAGCCGTATTATGCTGAGAATCGGTACATATCACATCATGAAGAACACTCACGAGCTTTTATACCGAAAAAAGTAGGTATAGACGGTTAAGTGCGTTATAACTTACATAATAAGGTGGCATCACGAAAGCTTTCGTCCTTTGGACGAAAGCTCTTTTTATTTATACTTTATTTAAAATGATGTGAGCTCTATTAGTGAACAAGCATGATAAAGCATACTAAGATTGTCTTGCTTTTTAAGCTCTGTGCTCACCTCTAATATCAAGGAGGAGAAATGGGAATTACAATTAAAGATCTGTATGACAAAAGAGAAGAGTATTACGACAGTGAAGTAGAAGTATATGGCTGGATAAAAAACATGAGAGATACCAAAAATCTAGCTTTTATTGAATTAAATGATGGAACGCATTTTAAACCTGTACAGGTGGTAGCAACGGATGCACTTGCTAATTTCCAAACAATTACCAAGTATCATCTTAGCACTGCAATTAAGGTTAAAGGTACTCTAATCGAAACTCCAAACGCCAAACAACCATTTGAGATTCAGGCATCAGAGATTGTGCTTGAAGGAGAGTCAAGTACCGATTATCCATTACAAAAGAAAAGACATAGCTTTGAATATCTTAGAACTATAGCGCATCTTAGACCAAGGGCTAATACTTATAATGCGGTTTTCAAGGTAAGATCAGTGCTCGCTTTTGCAATTCACAAGTTCTTTAACGAAAGAGGATTTGTTTATGCTCATACACCTATCATAACTTCAAGCGATGCAGAAGGTGCAGGTGAAATGTTTAGAGTATCTACCATAGACTGTGACAATGCACCTCGTGGTGAGGATGGCAAAGTTGATTATTCTGAAGATTTTTTTGGAAAACTTGCACACTTAACTGTAAGTGGTCAGCTTGAAGGAGAAGCATTTGCATTAGCATTTAGAAATATATATACTTTTGGCCCTACATTTAGAGCAGAAAACTCAAACACTGCAAGGCATGCTGCAGAGTTTTGGATGATAGAACCGGAAATTGCTTTTGCTGATTTAGATGACAATATGAAGCTGGCGGAGGACATGACCAAGTATATAATAAATTACGTACTTGAGAATGCACCTGAAGAAATGAAGTTTTTTGATAGCTTCGTTCAAAAAGGATTAATAGATAGATTGGAAAAGATTGTAAACTCTGATTTTGCTGTACTAAGCTATACTGAAGCTATTGAAATCTTAGAAAAAGCAGATAAAGATTTCCAATATCCGGTTAAATGGGGTATAGACCTTCAAACTGAGCATGAGAGATATATATCAGAAGAGATAGTTAACGGACCTGTATTTATTAAAGACTATCCAAAAGAGATTAAAGCATTTTACATGAGAGAAAATGAAGACGGAAAAACTGTAGCGGCTATGGATTTATTAGTACCTGGAGTTGGAGAAATAATAGGTGGTAGCCAAAGAGAAGAAAGATACGATGTACTAGAAAAGAAAATAATAGATAATGGCATGGATCCTAAAGACTACTGGTGGTATTTAGAACTTAGAAAGTTCGGCGGGACAAAACATGCAGGTTATGGACTTGGATTTGAAAGAATGCTAATGTATATAACCGGAATGACCAATATTAGAGACGTAATTCCTTTCCCTAGGACTGTGAATTCTTGCGAATTTTAGTAGATGAAAATAGGTGAATTATCAGCTATAGGGGCAGCACTCTGCTGGACTATAAATGGAATGTTCCTAGAATCATCCGGTAAAAAGCTAGGTCTTGGACCGGTTAACTTTTTACGACTTGTCTTCGGACTGGCCTTTATCTCAGTTTTTTTAAAATTAACTACGGGAACATTTTTACCGGTAGGTCTAGGACTAACTTCCTGGACTTACCTCTCAATTTCAGGCATCATTGGTTTTTTTATTGGAGATTATTTCCTAATTAAATCGATGCTTTTAATTGGACCTAGGATGTCAATGCTAATGATGTCTCTGAGCCCTCCAATGGCAGCAATTTTTGATTATATTATTTATCAAACTATAATTACACCTTTAAAGTTACTTGGTATGCTAATTACTTTAACAGGTGTTGCCGTAGTTATTACTGGAAAGAGTGAAAAAGGAATTACAATAGGAGCAGAACAAAAAACAGGTATCTTATATGGAGCACTAGGAGCACTGGGTCAAGCAGGGGGACTGATGTTTAGTAAGATAGGTATGGGTAGTAGTAATCCATTTGCAGCGACATGGATTAGGATAATTGCTGCTATTATAATCTTTTTGGTTATAATGGTTTTAACTCGTGACTTTACTAAGATAACGACTGCACTAGAATTTCCAAGAGAGATTTGGAAAGTTGTAATGGCCGGACTTACTGGTCCTTTTATTGGTGTTGGGTTGTCACTACTTGCTCTTCAGTACACTCAAGCAGGCATTGCTTCTACGCTTTCATCTATAATGCCGATTACAATACTTCCATTTTCAGTTATAATATATAAAGAGAGAATTAGATTAATAGAAATATTTGGTACTATATTATCAGTTGTAGGAATAGGTATTTTATTTTTAATGTAAATATGAGGAGGCAAAAATGCAAAAATATAACCCAAATGCCATAGAAAAAAAGTGGCAAGAGTTCTGGGATAATGATAAGACTTTTAAAACAGAAATAGATAATAATAAGGAAAAATTCTATGCTCTAGTAGAATTTCCTTATCCATCTGGGGAAGGACTACATGTAGGTCACCCCAGACCGTATACAGCTCTCGATGTAGTTTCAAGAAAAAGAAGGATGCAAAATTACGACGTTCTTTATCCTATGGGATGGGATGCATTTGGATTGCCTACAGAAAACTATGCTATTAAACATAAAATCCATCCTGCAATTGTTACTAAAAACAATGTTGCAAGATTTAAGAAACAGTTAAAATCAATTGGTTTTTCTTTTGATTGGGATAGAGAAATCAATACTACAGATCCAAACTATTATAAATGGACTCAGTGGATATTCTTAAAACTATTTGAAAATGGTCTTGCATATAAAAAAGAAATGCCTATCAATTGGTGTACTTCATGTAAAGTAGGGCTTGCTAATGAAGAAGTAGTCGGTGGCGTTTGTGAAAGATGTGGTTCAGAAGTTATACACAAAGTTAAGAATCAGTGGATGCTTAAGATTACTGAATATGCAGATAGGCTTATCGATGATTTAGATGGTGTTGACTTCCCTGAAAGGGTTAAGTCTCAGCAAATAAATTGGATAGGAAGATCCTATGGCATGAATATCGACTTTAAAGTCGAAGGAACAGATGAATCACTAAAGGTATTTACAACTAGACCGGATACCATTTATGGATCAACCTATATGGTAATTGCAGTTGAGCACCCACTAATCGAAAAATATGCAGACAAGATCAAAAATATAGATGAGATTAGAACTTACCGTGATCAAACCATGAAGAAGTCTGACTTTGAAAGATCAGAACTGGTTACAGAAAAAACAGGTGTTGAAATAGATGGATTAAGTGCAATAAATCCTGCCACAGGAAGAGAGATTCCAATTTGGGTATCCGACTATGTACTTATGAGCTACGGTACCGGTGCGATCATGGCCGTACCTGCACATGATACAAGGGATTACGAATTTGCAAAAAAATTCGAACTACCCATAGTAGAAGTTGTTGCCGGAGGCGATATTTCTAAAGAAGCATATACAAATACAGAGACAGGAACTATGGTAAATTCTGATATTATTAATGGTCTGGAAGTATCTGAAGCGCAAGAAAAGATTTCAGATTACCTAGAATCAAAAGGTTTAGGTGAGAAAAAAGTAAATTATAAGCTAAGAGACTGGGTATTTTCCAGACAGAGATACTGGGGAGAACCAATTCCAATTGTACACTGTGATGATTGTGGATTCGTTCCTGTACCATATGAAGAACTTCCTGTATTATTACCAGAGATTGAAAATTATGAGCCATCGGATACGGGGGAATCACCACTATCTAATATTGAAAGTTTTGTCCACACCACATGTCCAAAATGTGGTAAGCCGGCACATAGAGAAACTGATACCATGCCACAATGGGCAGGATCATCCTGGTATTTCTTAAGATACACCGATCCCAACAATGATATGGAGTTCGCATCAAAAGAAGCTCTGAAGTATTTTACTCCTGTAGATTGGTACAATGGAGGTATGGAGCATACTACGCTTCACTTACTGTACTCTAGGTTTTGGCATAAGTTTTTGTATGATTTAGGTTTAGTACCAACCAGTGAGCCATATATGAAGAGGACTTCACATGGTATGATACTTGGCGATAACAACGAAAAAATGTCTAAATCAAGAGGAAATGTTATTAATCCGGATGAGATTGTTGAGGAGTACGGAGCAGACACTTTCAGAACATATGAGATGTTTATTGGTGACTTTGAAAAGAGTGTTCCATGGTCAGAAAACGGAGTTAAAGGATGCAGAAAGTTTTTAGACAGAGTTTGGAACTTACAAGAAATCCTAAATGATACAGAAGGATACACTGAGGAGTTAGAGACTATAATCAACCAAAGTATAAAGAAAGTAAGCGAAGATTATGAAACTCTAAAGTATAATACTGCGATTGCTCAACTAATGACACTTCTTAATGAATATAGGGCACAAGGAGAGATTTCAAAAGCAGATTATTCAGTACTTCTTTTACTTCTTCATCCGGTTGCACCACATATTACAGAGGAGCTTTGGAAAGTTATAGGCAATGACGGATATATTCACAATATGCAATGGCCGGAGTACGATGAAGACAAACTGTTAGACGATAGTATTGAACTTCCTATACAAGTTATGGGTAAAATGAGAGGTACAATCATGGTACCGGTTGATGCTGATCAAGAAAAAGTAATGGAAATACTTGAAGGTACAGATATATATGAAAACTATGTGGCAGGTAAAAACATAGTGAAAGTTATATTTGTTCCCGGCAGAATTTTTAATTTGATAGTAAAGTAATATTAAAGGCTCTAAATGCAGATAGTGCATTTAGAGCTTTTTTTATTTTTAGAATTTAGGTTTACATTACTTAATTAATGTGATATTGTCAAAGTACGATATATTTTAGGAGGACTAAAATGAAGTTTAGAAAAATAAATACGGATGCACTAAAATCGTTCTCATACTACATAAGTGATGGTGGCGTAGCTGCTGTAATCGATCCAAAAACTGACATAGAGATTTATTTAAGGCTTGCAGCAGAAGACAATGCTAAAATCAAATATGTATTTGAAACTCACAGACATGAAGATATGATCTCCGGAGCTAAATTGCTTGGAGAAAAGTCAGGAGCAGATGTTTACATTTCAGGATATGAAGATCTTGGTCATGAGTATGGAATAAGAATTTCTGAAGAAGATACATTTGTAATCAGTGATTTACTTGAGATATTTCCTCTTCATACTCCGGGTCATACACTTGGACATCTTTCTTATCTGCTAAAATACGATGGTAGACCATATATGGTCTTTACCGGAGACTCACTGTTTTATGGTGGAGTGGGTAGAATGGATTTCTATGGAAAGGAAAACCTAGAGAAGATGGCGGCTCTACAGTATGATTCCATCTTTAATAAATTGGCCAAATTAGGAGATGAAGTATTAGTAATGCCTGGACATGGAGCCGGATCTGCATGTGGAAATGATCTTGATGACATTCCTTATTCGACAATTGGTTATGAGCTAAAACACAATTCTGCACTCTATGAGCAAAAAGATGAATTTATAAGTCATAATGCAGTAATAAACTACAAAAACCCTGCATTTACAACTATGGAAGTTGAAAACCTTAAAGGTAGTGGGATATATAAGGTAGAACTACCCCCTATAATTAAACTACCAACCGATGCTATTGTTATAGATTTAAGATCTAGTTTAAATTATCATTCTGGAAGCATTCCCGGCTCACTATCTATGCCAACTAACTATATACCTAGCTTTTTAGGATATTTGATTGATACTTCTCAAAAATTAGTGTTATTTAGTGAAAAGGGAGAGGATGATCTTCAAGTTGCAGCAAACCTTCTTTATAGGACTGGTTTCCACAATGTTGTAGGAGCATTAGGCACTGGAACTCTTGAGGATTATGAAAGTGAAAATACTCTATTAAGAATAGAAAGAATAAGTGTGGACGAATACAAAGAACGACTTAAGAACTCGGACACACCAACCCTTGATGTTAGAAAAAAAGAAGAGCTTACTGAAGAACTAAACATCCCTAATATTATCAACATACCACTACAAGAACTTAGAAATAGATTGGATGAGTTAAAGGCTAATGAAATCTTTATACTCTGTCAATCATCTGCTAGATCTTCCGTTGCGGCATCGTTTATTGCACAAAACACTGGAATTAAGCCAATAGTAGTTGCTGGTGGGGTTAGTGCTCTTAGCAAGTACTAATCAATCATTTAAGCAATTAGAAAAAATATTTATTAAGTACTTTCCAAATTGTGCAATCAATGATAAACTATTTATAACCATTAAGGTTTAGGAAAATATATTAGGAGGCACACATGGGAAACAGAAAAATACTCATCACAGGAGCATTAGGACAAATAGGTTCAGAACTTGCACTATATTTTAAAGATATCTACGGAGCTGGCAATATAATTGCTACGGATATCAGCGATAAAAATGTTGATGCATTAGAAGATATTAAGTATGAACCACTTGATGTTACTGATGGAAACAGACTTCATGAACTGGTAAAGACTTACAATATTGATACGATAGTAAATCTTGCTGCGATACTTTCAGCTACAGGAGAGAAAATACCTCAAAAGACTTGGGAAGTAAACATGGGTGGACTTGTAAATGTACTTGATGTTGCAGTTCAAGAGAACTGTTCAGTTTTCACACCAAGCTCAATAGCAGCGTTTGGAGATAGTACACCTAAGGACAATACACCTCAAGTTACAATCCAAAGACCAAATACTATGTATGGTGTAACGAAAGTTGCTGGAGAAGTACTATGCGACTACTACCACCACAGATTTGGACTTGATACCAGAGGCGTTAGATATCCGGGAATTATTTCTTATAAGACTCTTCCTGGTGGAGGAACAACAGATTATGCTGTTCATATCTACTTTGAAGCACTAAAAAATAAGAAATATAAATCATTTATTGCTGAAGGAACTAAGATGGATATGATGTACATGCCTGATGCACTAAAAGCTGTAGTTGATTTAATGGAAGCAGATCCTGCAAAACTAATCAACAGAAATGCTTTCAATGTTACTGCTATGAGTTTTGCACCTGAGGATTTGGAAAGAGCAATCAAAAAAGTTATGCCTGAGTTTGTATTAGAATACGAAGTAGACCCGGTAAGACAAGCCATTGCTGATTCTTGGCCAAACTCTCTAGATGATAGTGCAGCTAGGGAAGAGTGGGGATGGAGTCCTGAGTTTGATATCGACAAAATGACTGAGGATATGTTAAAGAATATAAAGTTATAAAATCAATTAATAAAACCGTTAAATTCGTTTGAATTTAGCGGTTTTTTTTAATCTTGACAAGAATGGTCGGATATAATATAATTAACAAGAAATCGGAGGTGTATTATGAGATTATCGACAAGGGGAAGATATGGCTTAAGAGTCATGCATTATCTTGCTCAACATTTTAATGATAAACCTATTGCACTTTCTAAAATTTCTAATGATTTAGACTTGCCTCTAAACTATTTGGAACAATTAGTTAGAAAGCTAAGAGAAGCCGGTTTAGTAGAAAGTGTTAGAGGAGCTCAGGGTGGATATAGATTAACCAAAAAGCCTGATGAAATATTTATTGGTGAAATTTTAAGAGTTATGGAACAGTATATGTCTCCGACCGAGTGTGCAGAGGGTGACAATGTATGTAGTAGTGAAGAACACTGTGTAGCTCGTATAGTTTGGAAAAAGATTCAAGATAGTATAAATAGCGTCGTTGACACATATACTCTTCAGGATATGATAGACGATGAATTAAAAGATAGAATTACGGGGGTCTGTTGATGAATAAATCTGTATATATGGACAATGCAGCAACTACAAAAATTTCAGATGAAGTTCTTGAAGCTATGATGCCTTATCTTAAAGAAAATTATGGTAATGCTTCAAGTATTTATTCTCTAGGTGTGGTTTCAAAAGTTGCCATAGAAGATTCTAGAGAAATCGTTGCGAACAGTTTAGGAGCATCAAAGAAAGAAATCTTTTTTACATCAGGTGCTTCAGAATCTAACAATTGGGCAATAAAAGGTGTTGCCGAAGCTTATGAATCTAAAGGAAACCACATAATTACCAGTAAAATTGAACATCATGCAGTTCTTCATACCTGTGAATACCTTGAAAAAAATGGTTATGATGTAACATATTTGGATGTAGATGAAAATGGTGTTATCAATTTAGAACAGCTAAAAAATAGTATAAGAGAAGATACCATACTTATAACAATAATGTTTGCAAATAATGAGATAGGTACAATTCAACCAATAAAAGAAATTGGAGAAATTGCCAAAGATCATGGTATCATATTCCACACCGATGCAGTACAAGCAATAGGTAATGTGGAAATAGATGTCAATGATTTAAATATTGATATGCTATCACTTACAGGTCACAAAATACATGCACCTAAAGGAGTTGGAGCACTCTATGTAAGGTCAGGAATTAAGCTTCCAAACTTAATCCATGGAGGAGCTCAAGAGAGAAGGAAAAGAGCGGGCACTGAAAATGTTGCTTATATAGTTGGGTTAGCTAAAGCCATAGAGATAGGTCAAAAGACTATTACTGAGAGAACTAAAAAAATAACTGAACTCAGAGATAGGCTTATTTCAGGGATTATGGATAGTATTGAAGAGGTTAGATTAAACGGACATCCTACAAATAGATTATGTAATAATGCCAATATATGTTTTAAATACATCGAAGGTGAATCTTTGCTTTTAATGCTTGATATGGAAGGTATACAAGGTTCAAGTGGCTCTGCCTGCACTTCAGGTTCGTTAGATCCGTCCCATGTATTACTTGCAATTGGCTTACCACATGAGATTGCTCATGGTTCACTTAGGCTGTCACTAAGTGAGTATAACACTGAAGAAGAAGTAGATTATGTAGTTGAAAAATTAGTTGGCATAGTACAAAGATTGAGAGATATGTCACCTCTATATCAAAGAGCATAAGGAGAGAATTATGTATTCAGAAAAAGTAATGGAACATTTTAGAAATCCAAGAAATGTTGGAGAAATAGAAAATCCAAGTGGTGTTGGAGAAGTCGGAAATGCAAAATGCGGCGACATTATGAAAATGTATCTAAAGATAGATGAGAATGAAATTATTGAAGATGTGAAGTTCTTAACTTTCGGATGTGGATCCGCTATAGCTTCTTCTAGCATGGCAACTGAACTTATTAAGGGAAAATCCGTAAAAGAAGCAATGGAATTAACAAATAAAGCAGTCGCTTCTGCACTGGACGGACTTCCACCTGTTAAAATGCACTGTTCTGTATTGGCTGAACAAGCAATAAAAGCAGCACTACTAGATTATTCTAACAAAACCGGAAAGCATATTGAAGGCTTAGAGAATTTTGACCCGGATGATGATGGACACGACCATCATGATATAGAAGAGGATTAGAGGCAGTCGTAGGACTGCCTTTTATAATTTATGAATTGGAATTATCACCAACAAGTGATATAATTACATAGGTAGTTTGTTTTATTGTGAAAATTATTTAATAATAGAAAATTTAAATTTATATTTTGACATTTTATCTTATAAAGTAGAGAAGGAGGTAGGAATGGGACAAATTTCGATACCTAATCTTATCGGTATATTATTGGTTGCGTTGATTTTAACTATTATATACTATTTGATTAATATAGGTAATAAATACGTTAAACCAAACAATATGATAGTTCTAAGTCGTACAAATGTTATGCGAACTATATTTGCCATGGGATTTCTGATAATAGTATATTTATTGTTTAAGAACTATCCGGTTATCCCTACGACTTTGACTACCATTATTATAGCAATTGTTGTAGCATATATATTGAACCCACTAGTGGTTTATTTTGAGAGAAAAGGTATTAAAAGACTGGCCGCACTCGCCATTGTATATGTTTTGATCATCGGTCTGGTGGGAATCCTTTTAGGGATTGTAATACCTAAAACAGTTGTTGAGCTTAGGAATTTAATCCAAGCACTACCTAATATACTAGAATATACACAAGAAAAAATATCTAAATTTACTGAAAATATATTAAAAGACAATGCACTTTTAAATGGGATTAGTGAAAACTTTGATGAAAACTTCAAACAGTTTATATCTAAACTTCAAACTTCATTTTTTGGTTGGTTATCAAATTTAGCTGATAGAGCACCAAACTATTTTTCTTCAATGCTTAGGATTATTTTAGTTCCGGTTTTAAGTTTTTATATCTTGCTGGACAAAGAGAAGCTTATAAATAAAACTAAGAACTCTATACCTAGGAAATATAAAAAAGAAACACTGGCATTATTTAGAGATGTAGATACGACATTGACTGAGTTTGTTAGGGGAAGACTATTAATGGCGGTTTTTGTAGGTATACTTACAGGCCTTATACTTCTTATTCTTGGAATTGATTTTGCAATCGTGGTAGGGATAGTAACTGCAGTCGCCGATATAGTTCCATACATTGGACCTTTCCTTGGATTTTTACCGGCTGTAATACTGGCCTCAATTCACAGTCCAATTAAAGGTGTTTGGGTAGCTATTATTTTTGTATTAATCCAGTGGGCAGAAAATAATATTTTAGCTCCAAGAATACTTGGAAAATCAGTTGGTCTACATCCTATTGTTATATTACTTTGCTTAATAATAGGTGGAGGAGTAGCAGGAGTAGCAGGGATGATATTCTCGGTGCCAATTGTTGCTACACTTAAGGTTATTTTTAGACATTTGGGACCAATACTTACTGAGAATTTTTTAAAATTAGTGCGTGAAGATAATAATTAATTATGTAAATCTATTCGGGGGTATATATGAGAAAATTAGGAATGAACGAACTTAGAAAAGAATTTATAGAATTTTTTAGAGAAAAAGATCATACAATAGTTGAAAGCTTTTCGCTTGTTCCAGTAAACGACGATAGTTTATTATTGGTAAATGCGGGAATGGCTCCCTTAAAGGATTACTTTATAGGAACCAAAAAAATGCCAAAGAACAGAGCAGCATCTAGCCAAAAATGTATAAGAACGGCTGATATAGAAATGGTTGGGAAAACTGCAAGACATGGAACTTTTTTCGAAATGTTAGGAAATTTTTCATTTGGTGACTATTTTAAAAAAGAAGCGATAGCTTGGGCTTGGGAATTTATGACAAAAAATATGGAAATAGATCCTGAGGTTCTTTGGGTTTCCGTTTATGAAGAAGATGACGAAGCATTTGAAATATGGGAGAAAGAAATAGGTGTTTCAAAAGAAAGAATTGTTAGACTTGGAAAAGAAGACAATTTCTGGGAACTTGAAGTTGGGCCATGTGGACCTTGTTCAGAGATTCATGTCGACAGAGGTGAAAAGTACGGTTGTGGTAGTCCTGATTGTAAACCCGGGTGTGATTGTGACAGGTTTATGGAGGTTTGGAATTTAGTTTTTACTCAGTTTGATAAGGACGAAAATGGCGTTTATCATCCACTTGAGCATCCAAATATAGATACGGGTATGGGTCTTGAAAGACTGGCACTTGTCAGCGAAGGAGTAGACAATATATTCGAAGTTGGTGTTATAAAGAATATAATCCATGAAATTGAAAGACTTAGCAATAAAAAATATAAAGAGAATGAAAAAGTAGATGAATCTATTAGGGTAATTAGTGATCATACAAGAGCAGTAGTTTTTCTTGTTTCTGACGGGGTTGTTCCAAGCAATGAAGGAAGAGGCTATGTACTTAGAAGACTAATAAGAAGAGCAGTCAGACATGGTAGACTTATCGGTATTAAAGATGAGTTTTTAACTAAAGTTGCAGAGCCTGTAATCCAATCATATAGTGGGACCTATCCAGAACTTGAAAGAGACAAGGACAGAATATTTAAAATAATAATTGCCGAAGAAGATAAGTTTAGAGAGACAATTATGCAAGGACTTGAAAGACTTACTAGTTTAATTGATAAACTGGATAAATCTTCAATAAAACAAATTGATGGTAAGGAAGTTTTTAGATTATATGATACTTATGGTTTTCCGCCGGATTTAACTAAGGAGATTGCGAAAGAAAACGAAATAGAAATAGATGAGACCGGATTCCATAAAATGATGGAAGAACAAAGAGAAAGATCTAGAGAATCTAGACATGATGATGGCGGTTTCCATACCTCTGATATAGAAATTACAACTGAACTGAAAAATACTATATTTACAGGTTATACAAATATGGTTGAACAAGCTAAAGTACTGGAGCTATATAGAGATGGTGTAAGTGTTGATGAGCTTAGTAAAGGACAGCGTGGTGCAATACTAACTGATATTTCATGCTTTTATGCAGAAAGCGGTGGCCAGGTAGGAGATAGAGGAAGGATAAGCAGCACTGATGGTACTGCGAATGTAGTTGATACACAAAAGAATGCTGATAATGTTATTATCCATTATGTTGAAGTTAATGATGGAACAATAAAAATTGGTGACACTGTTGGACTAATTGTTGACGAAAATACCCGAAGAAAAACAATGAAAAATCATTCGGCTACACATCTTCTTCATAAGGCACTGAGAATGGTCCTTGGTGAACATGTAAATCAAGCAGGTTCTCTTGTTGATGAGAATAGATTGAGATTTGACTTTTCGCACTTTGAAGCTATTAAATCCGAAGATTTAATGAAAGTTGAGAAAATTGTAAACGAACTTATAGATAGACATATGAAGGTCACTTTCAACGAGATGAGTCTTGGAGATGCTAACCAAATGGGTGCAGTTGGACTTTTTGAAGATAAGTATAAGGACATTGTAAGAGTCGTTGCTATGGGAGACCAATCAGTTGAACTATGTGGTGGTACACATGTTAGCAACACTTCTGAAATTCAAATGTTTAAGATACTTTCTGAAACTGGTATTGCTGCCGGAGTTAGAAGGATAGAGGCTATTACCGGTTCAAATGTCTACGATTATCTCAACGAACTACAAAACAAGATAGAACAAATAGCTAAAAATTTAAAAACGAATCCTAATAACGTAGTAGCGAGATCCGAGCATATAGTTGAAGAAATGAAAGAAAGAGAAAAACAAATAGAAAAAATTAAATTGAGTATGAGATCATCAAATATAGATGAAATACTTAATAAAGTTGAAGAAGTAGAAGGTATTAAATATTTAGCTTACAAGTTTGAAGATGTAGACATGGATACATTAAGAAAACTTGGGGATCAATTAAGAGATAAGATTGGATCTGCAGTAGTTGTACTAGCAAACCAATCTGATGGTAAAGCTACATTCCTTGCAACTATTACTAAGGACTTAGTAAAAAAAGGACTGCATGCAGGAAATATAGTAAGAGAAGTTTCTAAGATTACAGGCGGCAATGGTGGTGGGAGACCGGATTTTGCTACCGCAGGAGGTAAGGACACTCAAAAGATCAATGAAGCACTTGAAGCTGTTACAAAACTTATAGAAATGGGTATAAACAACTAAGAATCGTTAGGAGGATGTCTCATGAATGATAAGCATAATGAAACAATGAGGTTTGAAGCCCCAAAAGAAAAATCTGTAATTATATCTGGTATTATTAAGTCCGTATATGAAGCTCTAGAGAAAAAAGGGTATGATCCCAAAAACCAAATCATAGGCTATATACTATCAGGCGACCCAACTTATATCACAAGTCATGAAAATGCTAGAAATATGATTAGACAAATAGATAGAGATGAATTGCTCGATGAATTACTAGATTGCTATTTGGAATCTAGAGTAAAGTAGGTAAGGAACTCGGGAACTTAAGTTCCCGAGTTGAAATATTATGGAATATGTACAATTAGGAAAGTCAGAAATAAAAGTTTCTAAGCTTTGTTTTGGTTCTTTAACAATCACTCCATATCAGGGAAATCTTTCATTGGAGGATGGCGCAAAGCTTATTAGTTATGCTTACGATCGTGGTATAAACTTTATCGACACGGCAGAACTTTATGATAATTATGAATATATTCGCAGAGCGATTAAATATATAGGAAGACAAAACTATATCATTTCAACAAAGACATATGCATATGATAAAAAGACAGCGGAAAAGAGCTTAGAGAAAGCTCTTAAAGAGTTAAATACAGATTACATAGATATATTTTTGTTACATGAACAGGAATCTATTCATACTATAAAAGGGCATTATGAGGCTATAGAGTTCTTTGAAGAAAAGAAACGTCAAGGTGTAATTAGAGCTATAGGAATTTCAACACATAAGGTTTTTGGAGCAGACGGTTTTAACAAATATCCAAATTTGGATATTATACATCCGATGTTAAACTACACAGGGCTAGGCATTTTAGATGGTTCGAGAGAAGATATGGAATCAAAATTACAAGAATCTTATAAGAATGGTTCGGGTATTTATGCGATGAAGGTACTTGGTGGAGGTCATCATATACCTGAAGTTGAAAAAGCAATAAATTATATTATGTCAGTTCCATTCGTCCATTCGTTTGCACTTGGAATGCAGTCCAAGGATGAAGTGGACTGTAATATTGAAATTATGGAAACAGGTAAATACCCGGATAGATTTAAAGGGACTCTTAATAACCTCAAGAGACGTCTTATTGTGGCTGATTATTGCTCTGGTTGTTCGCGATGTGTGAATATGTGTAGACACAGTGGTATAGATATTATTAAAGGACAAGCATGTGTAAATGAAAAATGTATTCTATGTGGCTATTGTGCAAATTATTGTCCTGATTTTTGTATAAAAGTCGTATAAATCATGCTTGGATCAAGTGGAAAGATGTGATATTTTGAAAAGACTTGTAGGCTTAGATGTTGGAGATAAGACCATTGGAATCTCAATTAGCGATCCTATGCGTATAATTGCTCAAGGGTTGACTACCTTAAAGAGGACTGAACTGGGAAGTGATATAGACTCAGTTATTAATCTGTTAAAGGGTTATGAGGTGGAAGCAATTATCGTTGGTATGCCTAAAAACATGAATGATACTATTGGAAAACAGGCCCAAAGAGTTATGAATTTCGCAAATAGACTTGGGGATAAGTCAGGTATAAAAATAATTTATGAAGATGAAAGGCTAACAACGGTATCTGCAAATAAAGTATTAATAGAGTCAAAAGTAAGAAGAGAAAATAGAAAAAAATATGTTGATAAAATAGCTGCATGCCATATTTTACAAACATATTTAGATAGGAGTACAAATGGATAAAATAGAATTAATGGATGAATCCGGTAATGTAGAAGAATTTAGAATTATCGATACTTTTGGTATGGATGATAGCGATTATGCTGTTTTAGTGTTAGCGAATGATAGCGAGTCCGATCCTTATATATTAAGGATTGAATATGAGAAATCCGGTGAAGTAGTTTTAGTAGGAATCGGAGATGATGAAGAGTTTAATGATGCTGTCAGCATATACGAAGAGCTTAAAAACGAAAAGATACAATAAGAGAGGATAAAATGAACTATGATTTAGCGAAAAGTATTCTTAAAGGAGCAGGATATAAGGTTACCGGTCAAAGAATGCTGATATATAAAGTACTTGAAGAACACAAGGACAAACACTTAACTCCTGAAGAAATTCATCAATATGCGGAGATAGAAGACGAAAATCTTGGAATTGCAACGGTTTATCGTACACTATTGATATTTGATAATATGGGAATTGTGCAAAAGTTAAACATAGACGATAGTGGTGCCAGGTATGAGCTAGTAAACGAAATTGAGGGTCATCATCACCATCACTTAATATGTTCTAAATGTTCTAAAGTAGAAGAAGTACGAGTAGATCTACTCGATGAAGTAGAAGAAAAAATAGAAAAAAGTCATGGTTTTAAAATAGAAAACCACGAACTTAAATTTTATGGAATATGCAGTGAATGCAATAACGAAGGAGAAATTAGTGAGTAAAAACAATAAACAAAAATTAAAAATAATTCCATTAGGAGGATTAGCAGAAATCGGGAAAAATATGACGGTTTTAGAGTATGGTGATGATATCATCATAGTAGACTGTGGCCTTACATTCCCGGATGAAGATATGCTAGGTATAGATATTGTTATACCTGATATAAGCTATCTTGAAAAAAACCAAAAAAAGATAAGAGGATTGATACTAACACATGGCCATGAAGATCATGTTGGTGCAATTCCATATGTATTAAAAAAGATGGATATCCCGGTTTATGGGACTAGATTAACGCTTGGACTTTTAAAAAATAAATTTAATGAGCATAAACTTAACACAGAATGCTTAAATGAAATCCATGCAGGAACTCCTTTTAAACTCGGAGTATTTAAAGTAGAACCGGTCCAAGCATCGCACTCGATTCCTGACAGTGTTTCCTTTGCAATAGAAACACCGGTTGGTGTAGTAATATTTACCGGGGACTTTAAGATTGACTACACCCCTATAGATGGAGATTTAATGAATTTACCAAGGCTGGCAACTCTTGGGGACAAAGGAGTACTAGTTCTACTAGCGGATAGTACTAATATTGAACGTGAAGGTTACTCAATGAGTGAAAGACATGTTGGTGAAACCTTTAAGGACATATTTGCAAGAGCGGAGTCAAGAATTATAGTAGCTACATTCGCATCGAATCTCCACAGAGTGCAGCAGGTGATTATGGCAGCTGAACATTTTGGTAAAAAGATTGTAATATCAGGAAGATCGATGATAAACACCGTGGGGGTAGCTCTTGAACTTGGATATCTTAAAGTCAAAGAAGGTTCTATAGTAGATATCAATAATATTAATAAATATCCCGGGGACGAGATAGTAGTACTTACAACCGGAAGTCAAGGCGAGCCAATGTCTGCGCTTTCTAGAATGGCAAATGGAGATCATAGACAGGTGCATTTGGTTCCTGAAGACACTGTAGTAATATCTGCCTCACCAATCCCGGGTAACGAAAAAACTGTATTTAATGTAATGAATAAGTTAACTGAGATTGGCGTAAAAATCATTTATCAAGCGTTAGCTGATGTCCATGTTTCTGGCCATGCTTTTAAAGAAGAGTTAAAATTGATTCATACTTTAATAAGACCGAAATTCTTTATACCTGTCCACGGTGAACAAAGGCATCTTAAATTACATGCTAAACTTGCAATGGAACTTGGTATGGATGAAAGAAATATAGCTTTTGGATCAAATGGAACTGTATTTGAACTTGACGAAACCAGTATAAATGTAGCAGGTACAGTGCCGGCAGGCAATGTACTAGTTGATGGACTAGGTGTTGGAGATGTTGGGAATATAGTCCTAAGAGACAGAAAACATCTTTCAGAAGACGGACTTATGGTCGTTGTAATTACGATTGACAAACAAGATAAGTCGGTCATAGCAGGTCCTGATATTATTTCCAGAGGTTTTGTATATGTTAAAGAATCCGGTGACCTAATGGACGATGCTAAGAAAGTAGTTGAAAGAACACTTGAAAAATGCGGAAGTAAAAATATTACAGATTGGGGTACTATTAAGTACAGTATTAGAGATGCATTAAAAGGATTCCTATATCACGAAATAAAAAGAAATCCTATGATTTTACCGATTATAATGGAAGTATAATGGAGGAAGAGATGAATATATATGATAAAGCTCATGAGCTTGCGTCAGCTTTAAAAAACTCTGAGGAATTTTTAGAATTTAAAAGATTGAATAGCGAAGTTATGAAAAATCCAACACATAAGGAAATGATCGAGGATTTTAGAACTAAAGTTATGGAGTATCAATTAAATAACTATGGAAAGGAAGAGCAGGATGCAGAAGGTTTAGAGAAAATTCAAACACTTCAAAATGCTCTGATGATGAATTCTGAACTATCACAATACCTAATGGCAGAGCTTAGATTTTCACAGATGTTTGAAGATATCAATAAAATAATTGTAGAGTCTATACAATTGGAAGAAGAGTAATGTCCGGGATTTGTGAACCATATATTGTAGATTACCTAAGGGGTCTTTATAATGAACAGGACCCCTTTTTGTTGAGTTTGGAGAACTATGCCCATGAAAATAACATACCTATAATAGAGCCTGAATCGAGATCTCTTCTTGAATTTATGATACGTATGCATAAACCAAAAAGAATACTCGAAATTGGTACTGCAATAGCATATTCTACCATTGCGATGGCAAAAATATCAGAAGAAATTATAATAGATACCATAGATATAAGCGAAGAAAATTTAAGTATTGCACAGTTAAATATTAAAGAATGTAATCTTGAAAAAAGGATTACACTTCATTACGGAGATGCTAGCGAGGTACTAAAAAGACTTGATGGAAACTATGATCTCGTCTTTATCGATGCTGCTAAGAGTCATTATAAGGAGTATTTTGATATATGCATAAAACTTATCAATGACGAGGCTGTTATTATATCGGATAATGTTCTGTTTAAGGGATTAATAGCAAATGATGAATTAGTGAATCGAAGAGCTAGAACTCTTGTGAGAGCAATGAGATCATACCTTATTTATCTAACAAATACTAAGGGACTTTCAACATCAGTGCTTCCTGTTGGAGATGGCGTTGCTGTCACTCAGGTCGATTTAAAGGAATTAGAAAGGGAAAAAATTTGAAAAAAGTAGAACTATTAGCTCCTGCTGGAGACTTATTAAAATTAAAAACTGCTATTGAATATGGTGCTGATGCAGTATATTTGGCAGGAAAAAACTTTGGACTTAGGACGGCTTCTAAGAATTTTTCAAATGAAGAGCTTGTTGAAGCAGTAGAGTACTGTCATAGTAGAGATAAAAAAATCTATATAACTATGAATATCATACCTCATAATGACGATATGATAGGAATCGAAGAGTATGTTAGCTATTTGGAAGAAATAGGAGTGGATGCAGTTATTGCTGCAGACGTAGGGATGGTATCAGTAATTAGACGTATAACCAAAACCCTTCCGGTACACTTGAGTACTCAGGCCAGTGTAACCAACTACGAAACCGTGAACTTTTGGTATGATTATGGACTTAGAAGGGTAATTCTTGCCAGAGAACTTTCTCTAGAAGAAATAAAAGAGATTAAAAAAAATGTACCTGAGGATATGGAATTAGAAGTATTTGTCCATGGAGCAATGTGCATCTCATATTCTGGAAGATGTCTACTGAGCAATTATATGGTAGGTAGAGATGCTAACCTAGGTGATTGTGCCCATGCATGTAGGTGGAAGTATAGCTTGGTAGAAGAAAAAAGACCGGGTGAGTATTTTCCAATAGAAGACGGTCAGGATGGTTCGTTTATATTAAATTCAAAGGACTTATGTTTATTGGCTGGGATTGACAATGTACTTGAAACCGGAGTAGACAGCGTTAAGATAGAAGGCAGGGTAAAGAGTCAATACTATGTTGCAACGGTCATAAGAAGCTATAGGATGGCAATAGATGCTTACTATAATGGAACATTTTCGAAAGAACTAGCCCACAAATTGATAGATGAAATTAGAAAGGCATCTCATAGGGATTTTACAACCGGATTTGCCTATAATAAACCGGACAGCGATGCTCAAATTTACGGTTCTTCATCATACATTAGGACTTATGATTTTGTTGGAGTGGTGCTGGACTATGATACAGAAACTAAAATTGCTACTATAGAACAAAGGAATAAAATAGAGATTGGTGATAAACTCGAAATTTTTGGTCCAAATACCGATTATTTTGATTATGAAGTGATTGATATGAGAAATGAAAAAGGAGAGCTTATAGAGTCTGCTCCTCATGCTCAACAAATAATAAAACTAAAAATAAATGCAGATATTAAACCTTGGTTTATGTTAAGAAAAGAAATTATATAATTGATCAGTATTATTGTAGCAAAAATATTTGAAATAACTAAAAATATATGCTATACTTATTTGGTATGTAAAACGGGTGTTCCTCTGCTTGTATAGTATGAACATTGTAAGAAAAGGAGGGTTTTTACAAAATGGATATCATTAAACAAATTGAAGATGCGCAACTAAGAGACGACGAGCTTAAATTTAATGTCGGTGACACAGTAAGAGTTCACTACAGAATCAAAGAAGGCGCTAGAGAGAGAATTCAAACTTTTGAAGGAACAGTACTTAAAAAACAAGGTACTAACTCAAGAGCTACATTCACAGTTAGAAGAATATCTTATGGTGTTGGTGTTGAAAGGACATTCCCAATCCACTCACCTAGAATCGAAAAACTTGATGTAGTAAGACATGGTAAAGTTAGAAGAGCTAAGCTTAACTACCTAAGAGATAGACAAGGTAAGGCAGCGAAAGTAAAAGAAAAGACATCATACTAAAATTGGGACTTGTCCCAATTTTTTTATTTGGAGGAAGTCATGAATATTAATTGGTACCCCGGTCACATGAAAGTAACAATCGATAAGTTAAAAGAATCCTTAAAACTTGTAGATATAATAGTAGAAGTAATTGATGCACGAATACCTATAAGCAGTAGAAATCCTAAATTAGACGAGGTGATCGGAGATAAACCGAGAATTGTAATTCTTAATAAATCTGATCTAGCAGATCCAAATGAAAATCAAAACTGGAAGAGATACTTTGAATCAAAGGGATATGGAGTACTAATTGTAGATGCACTTAAAAACAAAGGGCTTGAGAGAATAAGTTCGATTTGTGAGACTCAGTTAACTGAAAAACGAGAACGAGATAAAAAGAGAAATATAATAGACAAGACAATAAAGATGATGATAGTGGGCATACCTAATGTAGGTAAATCTACTATTATAAATACACTTACCGGCAGAAGAGGTGCAAGAGTTGGTAATAAGCCAGGTGTAACAAGGTCTAATCAATGGATAAAATCAAAGTATGGAATGGAACTTTTAGATACTCCTGGAGTGCTATGGCCTAAATTTGAAGATAAAAATGTTGGTTTAAATTTGGCTTTTACAGGGGCAATTGAAGATACAATACTCGATACTGAGGAGTTGGCGCTTAAATTAGTTGAAAGACTGGATAAAATTGATTCAAAACTCCTGGAAGAAAGATATAAAATCAGCACCATCGATTTAAGTCCACTTGAGATAATGGAAGAAATAGGAAGAAAAAGAGGGGCTTTACTACGAGGTGGGATATTAGATTATTCAAAGATTGCTATGATATTACTCACTGAATTTAGAAACGCCCAAATAGGTCGTATCACACTTGAAAGGGTTAGCGATGGAATACTGTATTGAAGATACTTATAAAGAAAGAATAATTTGTGGTATAGATGAGGTAGGTAGGGGTTGTTTAGCAGGTCCCGTTGTAGCAGCAGCAGTTATAATGCCTGATGGTGAAAGAATATCTGAAATAAATGACTCCAAAAAATTATCTAAGAAAAAAAGAGAGAAACTTGACTTGGAAATTAGAGACACTGCAGTAGCTGTGGGTATTGGGGTTATAGATCATACGATTATAGATAAAATAAATATCAAGCAAGCGACAAGACTTGCAATGCGAGCGGCACTAGATGACATGTACCTTCAATACAAGATAATTCCCGAACTATTATTGATAGACCTGGAGGAGATAAATACAACTCTGCCTCAGAAATCTTTAATAGGTGGAGACGGTATAAGTTACAATATCGCATGCGCTTCCATCATTGCCAAGGTTTATAGAGATAATCTTTTTTTAGAATTTAGTGAAAAGTATCCAGGGTATTCGTTTGAAACAAATATGGGTTATGGTACAGCAGCTCATATTAAAGGAATTGAAGAGTTAGGATTAACGCCAATTCATAGGATGAGTTTCTTAGAGAAGATCCTTAGGAGAATTGGAAAATGAGTATAAATATCGGTAAAAGAGGGGAAGATATAGCCGCTGATTTCATAACCAAAAAGGGCTTGTTGATCATAGATAGAAATTTTAGGACCAAAATAGGTGAAATAGATATTGTAGCAGTAGACGGAGATGTAGTTGCTTTTATAGAAGTAAAGTCAAGAAAAACGGATACTTTTGGAAATCCATCTGATTTTGTTAATCGATATCAACGTAAGAGAATTATAAATACGGCACAGATTTTTATGAAACAAAAAAATTTAATAGACATGCAACCTAGGTTTGATGTTTGTGAAATATATTCAACTACTAACACTATTAATTACATTGAAAATGCGTTTCCGTTTCTTTAATTATAGTTAACGATTTTTATCTTTTTGTGATAATTGAATATAAGTGGGTATATAAAGAGCAGTAGATTATATCTATTATTCAATTTATCAGGGAGGTTAGAATATGAAAAGAGAAGATGTAGTAAAAATTATTGAGGATTCAGTAGATAACCTAAATTTAGCTGAATACACACTTGGAAAAGATGAGTTCAATACTTGGTTAAAAGATGAAGCTGAGAAGCTTGGACTATATGACATGGCTGAAGGTGTATGTAATGATGATGGGGTACCATGGTGTAGCATGGAATTTACTGAAGAAATAAGTAAATTGATAGAGTCTAAGAAAAAATAATAAATTAGTCCACTAAAAGGTGGGCTTTTTTTATGTGTACATATTTAGGCCAGTTGGTCACTTTTACTTTACTTAATTGCAGAAAATAGGTTTATTTGTTAAGATGTAAGTTGATGACTAAATGGAGGGTGAAATGTATTCTAAATTAACTACATGTGTATTGATGGGTCTTGAAGGGTATGATATCGAGGTTGAAGCGGACATTGCAACAGGTTTAGCAAACTTTACAATAGTTGGATTACCTGATGCATCAATTAAGGAATCAAAAGAAAGAGTAAGATCTGCGATTGTAAACTCAGGTCATAGGTTTCCACTTGGCAGAATTACTATAAACTTAGCTCCTGCAGCGCTAAAAAAAGAGGGTAGTCAGTTAGATTTGGCAATTGCAGTGGCAGTAATCGATGCCATAGGAGTAATTGTTACAGAAATTGATAAGAATCTTATTTTCATTGGAGAATTGGCACTAGATGGTAGGTTAATGCCAGTTGAAGGTGCTCTACCCATGGTTATAGCAATGCGTGAAAAAGGATATAGTGATTTTATTATACCTAAAGATAATATTGCTGAATGTTCACTTGTAACAGATGTAAATCTATATCCTGCAGATAATCTAAACCAGATCGTAGATCATTTAAACAAGCAAAAACTTATTGAAGTTCACCAGTCGTTCTTTGATTATGTGGATAATGAAATAAAATTTGATGTTGATTTCTCAGATATAAAAGGACAGGATAATCTCAAAAGAGCACTTGAAGTGGCAGCAGCCGGAGGACATAATGTCCTTATAATCGGTCCACCCGGAGCCGGTAAAACTATGGCCGCAAAAAGGCTTCCCACTATTCTTCCAAATCTCAGTTTTGATGAATCAATTGAATGTACTAAAATATACTCTATAAGTGGTCTACTTGGAGATTGTGGATTAGTAGATCAAAGACCATTTAGATCGCCTCATCATACAGCTTCTGCAGTGTCCCTAATAGGAGGAGGAAGGATTCCTAAACCGGGGGAAGTTAGCTTAGCGCATAATGGAGTTTTATTTTTGGACGAACTACCGGAATTTAGTAAACATGTACTAGAGGTTCTTAGGCAGCCCATGGAAGATGGTGTAGTTACAGTATCCAGAGCCAATGCAACACTAACTTACCCGGCAAACTTTATGCTTATTGGTTCAATGAATCCATGTCCATGTGGAAACCATGGTAATCCTCTGGTTGAATGTACATGTTCAAATCAAATGATTTCTAAATATTTAAACAAGATTAGCGGACCTTTACTTGACAGATTTGATATACATATAGAGGTAACACCGGTTCAGTTTACTGAGCTTGCAGATAAGCTGATAGGTGAGAGCTCAAGCATTATCAGAAGTAGAGTCAATAATGCGAGAAATATTCAATTAGAAAGATATAAAGATGAAGATATTTTAAATAATGATCGATTAAGTTCTAAATTAATAAAAAAGTATATTAAACTTAAACCTGAAGTGGAAAGAATAGTATCAATCGCATTTGATAGGTATAATTTTTCAGCAAGAAGCTATACTAAAATATTAAAGTTATCAAGAACTATTGCGGATTTGGATGGTTCTGACGATATTTCCGAAAACCATATACTCGAAGCTATAAGATATAGAAGCCTTGACAACAAGTATTGGGGGTAGCAATGTCAAATAGAGAATCATTATTGTATTTAAATGCTATCGGACTAAACCATGATGAACTAAATCATATATGTAGTACTTATGAAAACCTAGACGATATAATAAATAATTCAAATCTTCTATCTAATGAGTATTTAATAGAAAGAGGAATCAAAAGAAAATTAGAAGAAACCGGAACCGGTTTTGATTTTGATAGATATAGAACATATATGGATAATAATGAAATTAATTACACAACCATATATGATCCAGAATATCCTAAGATTTTAAAAAATATTGACGATAATCCTAAGCTATTGTATATTAAAGGTTGTCTTAATGATAATAGGCCCGGAATTGCAGTAGTTGGTTCAAGAAAATGTACTGAGTATGGAAAATGGGCAGTTAAAAAGCTGGTAAGTGATCTGGGAGAGTATGGAGTAAATATAATTTCCGGATTAGCCCTAGGTGTTGATAAACTGGCTCATGTAACAGCTATGAATGCCGGACTTAAGACAATAGGAGTGCTGGGCTGTGGAGTTGATATTATATATCCATCATCAAATAGGAATGTATATGAAAGAATTTTGGAGGATAACGGGGCTGTTATATCAGAGTTTAGGTTAGAAACACCACCCCTGCCGTTTCATTTTCCACTTCGAAATAGAATCATTTCGGGTCTATCGATAGGACTGTTAATTATCGAAGCAAAGGAAAAATCAGGCACTTTGATAACGGCAAATTATGCTGCTACACAAGGTAAAGAAGTTTTCAGTTTACCCGGTAATATAAATAGTTTATATAGTAAGGGAACAAATGCATTGATTCGAGATGGTGCAAAAATTATAACCAATGTGAATGATATAGTTGATGAACTGCCTGAACTAAAGGCTATCAAAGAAAATATAGCAAAGATAAATAAAGATTTGAGTAATCTTTCAGATGAAGAAAAAATAGTTTATGAACAAATACTTGTAAAATCTATGAGTGTAGATGAACTATCTCAGAGTTTAAAGTTGCAAGTATCGGAAATTTTGAGTGTTCTGACATTGCTTGAACTTAAAGGGATGGCAAGTGAAGTAAATAGTAAATGGATCATAGAATTTTAACCATGTGAGGAGATAATTTTGGCTGATAATTTAGTAATTGTGGAGTCGCCTACAAAGGCAAAAACCATTAGTAAAATGCTTGGTTCAAAGTATAAAGTTGTCGCAACTGTTGGTCATTTAAGAGATCTACCTAAGAGCAAGCTTGGAGTAGATATAGAAAATGATTTTGAACCGCAATATATTAATGTTAGAGGTAGAGCTCCTAAAATAAATGAATTAAAAAAACAAGCGAAAGATGCTAAAAAAGTTTATTTAGCGACCGACCCTGATAGAGAAGGAGAAGCGATTTCTTGGCATCTAGCATACCTTTTAAACCTTGATATAAATGAAGCTAACAGAGTTGAGTTTAGTGAGATAACAAAAGATTTTGTTAAAAAATCAATAAAAAACCCCAGAAAAATTGATATGCAGCTGGTAAATGCACAGCAAGCCAGAAGGGTTTTGGATAGAATAGTGGGTTACAAACTATCTCCACTACTTTGGAAAAAAATAAAAAATGGTTTATCTGCAGGTAGAGTTCAATCTGTAGCGCTTAAATTGATATGTGATAGAGAAGAAGAGATTAGAAACTTTGTACCTGAAGAGTACTGGAGTATTGATGCATTTTTTAATAAGAATAAAATTGATTTTAAATCTGCATATTATGGAGAATTAGTTAATGGTAAGGAAGTTAGAACGAAGAAGATACCTGATCAAAAAGCTGCAAAAGAAATAGTTGATAGCATCGATAAAAATAAATTTGAAGTTATAGATGTGAATAAACGAACAAGAAAAAAGAATCCATTTATGCCGTTTACAACAAGTACGCTACAGCAAGAAGCTAATAAAAGGCTAAATTTTTCTACTTCTAAGACTATGAGTGTAGCACAACAGCTTTATGAAGGAGTGTATATCGGTTCTGAAGGAACTGTTGGACTTATTTCCTATATGAGAACAGACTCAACCAGGTTATCAGGTGCAATTGTTGGTGAAGCAAAGAACTACATTATTGAGAATTTTGGTATTGAATACTCAAATGGAGGAAGAACATTTGATAAGAAAAAAGCAGGATCTCAAGATGCACATGAAGCGGTTAGACCAAGTTCTGTTAATAGAGACCCGGATTCGTTACGCAAATTTCTTAGCAAAGACCAATTAGCACTTTACGAAATGATTTGGAACAGAACAGTTGCTTCTCAGATGAAACAGGCTGTTTATGAAGTGACTACTGTTAAGTTTAAATCTAATGACAAATTATTTAGAACTAGTGGTAATATTATGAAATTTGATGGTTTTATGAAAGTTTGGTTAACCAGTGAAAAGCAATCTGAACTGCCTGAATTAGAGGTAGGAGAAGTACTAAAATCCAAAAAAATAGATCAAAATCAACATTTTACTAAATCCAAACCCAGATATACTGAAGCTTCATTAGTTAAGGCTCTAGAAGAAGATGGAATAGGTAGACCAAGTACCTATTCAGCAATTATTAAAAACCTGTTAACTAGAATGTATGTTGAACTAGATAATAAGCAGTTTATGCCGACACAGATAGGTGAGAATGTAAATGCACTATTAGCGAAACATTTTTCAGAAATAGTTAATGAAGAATTTACTGCCAATATGGAAAAAGATTTGGACAATATTGCTGATGATAAAACAGAATGGAAAACTCTTATTGGTGATTTTTATGAGGGCTTTGAAAAGTTATTAGACAAGGCAATGAAAGATGCTGAGGATTATAAAATCGAGGATGTAGTATTAGATGAAAAATGTCCTGAATGTGGTAAAAATCTTGTGGAGAAAACCGGAAGAAATGGTAAGTTTATAGGTTGTTCGGGTTTTCCGGATTGTAAGTATACAAAATCAATTATTATTGGTACAGGAGTCAATTGTCCTAAGTGTGGTCATGAACTAGTAGAGAAGGTGTCTAAAAGAGGCAAGCTTTTCTATGGTTGTAGTAACTACCCATCATGTGATTACGCATCTTGGAATAAACCTACAGGAGAAAAATGTCCAAAATGCAACGACTTACTAACTAGAAAGAAAAATAGACATGGTGACTTTATAGTTTGCAACAATCCAAACTGTGATTTTGAAAAACCGAATAAATAAATTATTAAAATTTCGTAATTAATTTCATAAAAAGGAGTGGTGTTAAATAATAAAAACATCACTCCTTTTTATGTAAAAACTATTTCTGTTATTAGGATAAAATAGAGGATTAATAGCATGGGATTGTGAATTGAAATACAAATAAATGCGGCGTGATAGCAAGCGAATATTCTGTGAAGTCATGTCTTCAAAGACAGTTAACTAGTGTATTGTTAATTTATATTTGACATAAATTTTCTTGACTTTTACATGTAAATATTATATCCTAAATAAGGATTGCGAAAGGATGTGGTTACGATATTTGCTGAAACACATAAAGAAATAGCAAGAAATATTAATAAAGAAGTAGCAAGAATTTATGATATAGAATTAGATGAGAAAAGGCTCGTATGGGGATCTGTCCTTCCGGACTATAACCCAAAATACAAACTACACAGACATTATGCCGATGAAAGTTTAGGATTTATTATAAATGAAATTAAAAAATTAATCTTTCTTGGCAGATTTATAGATATTGAAAATGAAATTTTTGATGGACTTTCAAATAAACTATTCAGTAGGAAGTTAGGAATAATTTCGCATTACCTTTCAGATTTCGTTTGTAGACCACATTATGAAAGGTGGACCTTCCAAGAAGCAATGATTAAACATCTTACTTATGAAAAAAGATTAAATCAAATTGCTGAAGGATTTGAATTTAAAATAAATGACATTGAGCAAATAGAGCTTAGAACTGACGAGAATGGTAAATTTGATATAAATCAAATAGTCACTGATTTTGTAAATAGAGTTATTGAGGAATATTCACTAAATCCCGGTTTTGAACAAGATCTTCAATTTGCTTTTAATTTAAATTTAAGAATGTCCTATTTTGTACTTGATACTATTAAACTCTACAACCTAGAGAGAAACATACAAAGTGCATTTGTATTTTAGTTAAAATGCGCCGTAAAAATGTAAAGCATTTTTAGGCGCTTTTTTATTCCTCTTGGGTTTCTTATAAAACAGATTTCATAATTTGATCTAATTTAAAAAATAATGCTAATAATAGATTAAATTTATAAGAAATTTATATTGTTTTGTAGTATAATGTAAGAACAGCTAGGAGGAGAAGACATGGCACTACCTATAAAAAATATAAAAAAGCTACACAAAAGCTTAGAATATAATTTTCTTTACAACAATGATATAAACTCAATGCATCTTCTTCTTGCTATGCTTGAAAATGAAGTAAGACTTAAGAAGTTAAGACCTAAATACATATGTATGACGAGTATAAAGAGGTCTTTAAAAAGAACTCTTAAGTATAGAAGAGATAGAGATTTAATAATTCGAACAGTAACAAAACTATTAAACGATGATATAAATAGATTAGAGTTATCAGTATATATTGATTCGTATTCTAGTGGATTCCAAGATGCTGAATGGGTCAATAAGTTAGAAAACCTAGCTGTAAAGACACTACCACTTGAAGATATTTTCCAAAAATCCATACTATTTCATGAATCCAAAAATCCTGATGTCGTAAGACTTAGGAATGAGTTAAACGATTTTTTGGATTCTGACAAAATATTAAATGATAGAATTAAAAGAATTACTTTTTCTTATTGTGAAAAAGTTCTTAAGAAAAAAATTTATTCAATAAATGACAATTTAGATCGGCAATTAATGATTAGTTACCATGATAGTGATAAAATCATAAATGATGAGGATTTTCTAACCATACCGGAGTTAACTAATCTATATCAAAAACTAATGACATCATATATTAAGAGTATAATTCGTATTTATAGATCATCATATTGGTATGGCATTAATGATAGAGTGTTAAACAGATATTAATGAAAAAAATCTCTCTTAGGAGAGATTTTTAATTTAAGGAGAACTTATGATAATTTTGGGCATAGATCCGGGGATTGCAATAGTCGGATATGGACTTATAAAAATGGATGGAAATAAATTAACTATGTTAGAATATGGATGTATAAATACATCCTCAAAGTCTGATACACCGACTAGACTTAAAGTAATTTATGATGAAATATCTGATATAATTAAAGAGTATAATCCTTCGGAACTTGCAATAGAGGAACTATTCTTTAACAAAAACGTTAAAACGGCAATAACTGTAGGTCAAGCCAGAGGTGTGGAAATACTTGCAGCTGCTAATAATGGGTTAGAAATTTACGAGTATACGCCATTACAAATTAAACAAGCTGTTGTGGGCTATGGTAGGGCAGAAAAACATCAAATTCAGGAAGTAGTTAAAATGATATTAAATCTTAACCAAATTCCAAAGCCTGACGATGCGGCAGACGCACTTGCTGTGGCGATTTGCCATTCTTTTGCTCATAAATTTAAAGAAGAGTATAAGATGAGGTAGTTATCATTATTAAGTAATATAGTTTTAAAAAATCAAAAGGAGCAAAAATGTTAGATTATATAATTGGAGATATAAAGAAAATTGGAGAAGATTACATAGTTCTTGATAATAATGGTATAGGTTATTTAATCAATACCTCTTCTTATTCAATTTCGAATTTTACACTATATGAATCATACCTGGTACATGTTTATATGTCGGTAAGGGAAGATGCTATAGTACTTTATGGTTTTCATGATGATGAAGAGCTCGATATGTTTAAGCTTCTAACAACTGTTAGCTCCATTGGGCCTAAGATTGCACTTGCAATACTTTCGTCATTATCGGTATCATCAATCTCAACGGCAATTCAATCCAATGACATAGATATGTTAACCAAGGCTCCTGGTGTAGGCAAGAAGACTGCTTCCAGAATTATATTGGAACTCTCAGACAAAATATCTAAGATGTCATTTACTATAAGTGAACCAGTAGAAGTAGCTGTTGATAATGACATAGAGTCTGCAATAGAAGCTCTTACTAATCTCGGATACATGAGAGCAGATGTAATAAAGGTTATCAGATCTCTTAATATGGAAGGTATGGGAATCGAAGAGATAATAAAGCAATGTATTATCAGACTTGCAAGATAAGAAATATACTTATCATTAGATAGGAGTCGTATATGGACAAAAATGAAAGAATAATAGGTGGAGCAGGAACTAGGGAAGATGAGGAATTTGAAACCTCGTTAAGACCTAAATGGATGTCTGATTACATCGGACAAGATAAAGCAAAAAAGAAACTGGATATTTTTATAAAAGCTGCTAAGCAAAGAAACGAACCAATAGATCATGTACTGCTACATGGTCCTCCCGGACTAGGTAAAACGACTTTAGCTGGGATTATAGCCAATGAAATGGGGGTAAATATAAAGATTACTTCCGGCCCTGCAATTGAAAGACCTAGTGACTTAGCTAGTATACTTACTAATCTAACTCATGGAGATGTATTATTTATTGATGAAATCCATAGAATTAATAGAAGTGTGGAAGAGGTTTTGTATCCTGCTATGGAGGATTTTGCACTTGATATAATAGTTGGCAAAGGTCCCACTGCTAGAAGCCTTAGAATCGATCTGGAGCACTTTACACTGATTGGAGCAACAACAAGATCAGGACAATTATCAAGTCCTCTTAGAGACAGGTTTGGGGTGCTCCTTAACTTGGAGATCTATAATCAAAACAGTCTAAAAACCATCGTAAAAAGATCTGCGAATATATTAAATGTACCGATAGAAGAATCGGGAGCGATTGAGATTGCAAAAAGATCTAGGGGGACTCCAAGGATCGCAAACAGATTACTGAAGAGAGTAAGGGATTATTCTGAAGTTATGGGAGAAGGCGTTATTACCCATGAAATGAGTCAGAAAGGTCTTGATGTATTAGAGATTGATTCATTGGGACTTGATCACACTGATATTAGGCTTATTAAAACAATAATAGAAAACTTTAATGGCGGTCCTGTTGGTATAGATACAATAGCGGCCTCTACAGGTGAGGAAAGTATAACCATAGAAGATGTATACGAACCTTACTTACTACAGATTGGATTTTTAACTAGAACACCAAGAGGGAGAGTACTCACCAAGAGAGCTTATGAACATCTTGGTTATAAATTTATGGAGAAATGATGAAAACAGATGATTTTGATTTTAACCTTGATGAATCAAGGATAGCCCAGCATCCAATTCCCCACAGGGATCAGTCGAAATTACTCGTAATGAATAGGATATCGGGTGAAATAGAACATAGACATTTCTACGATATAAGTAATTATTTAAAGCCGGGTGATGTGCTTGTTGTTAATGATACTAAAGTAATCCCAGCAAGATTATTTGGTCACAGAAAAGATAAAGATGAAACTATAGAAGTATTAATGCTTAAAAGACGGACAGGCGATTTGTGGGAATGTTTAGTTAGGCCTGGCAAAAAAATGAAAATAGGAACGCAAGTACTCTTTGGAGATCAACTATCCTGTGTTGTTAAGGAGATACTTGAAGATGGAACAAGAGTAGTCGAGTTTGATTATGAAGGGATTTTTGAAGAAAGACTTGATGAACTAGGAGAAATGCCATTACCTCCTTATATTAAAGAAAAATTGAAAGAAAAAGACAGATACCAAACGGTTTATGCAAAGTATGATGGTTCGGCTGCAGCACCAACTGCGGGCTTGCACTTCACACCAAAACTTTTAGAATCACTAAAAGAAAATGGTGTGATAATAGAATATGTTACTCTACATGTTGGACTTGGAACTTTTCGTCCTGTAAGTGTAGATGATGTTAAGAGTCACATTATGCATAGCGAATACTTTAATCTTCCTAGTGCCACCTGCAAATCAATCAATGATGCTAAGAAAAGAGGATCAAGAGTTATTGCGGTTGGTACTACTACTATTAGAACTCTTGAATCAGCAATAAGAGATAAGGATATACTTGAACCAATGAGTGGAGAGACGGATATTTTTATCTACCCGGGGTTTGAGTTTAAGGTTGTAGATGCGCTGATTACGAATTTTCATTTACCTAAATCAACGCTATTAATGTTGGTAAGTGCTTTTTCATCAAAAGAAAAGATTCTCAATGCATATGACGATGCAATTAAGAACGATTATAGATTCTTCAGTTTTGGAGATGCAATGCTGATTATTTAATTTGGAGTGAATATGAATTTTAAATTTGAATTATACAAAACAGACACAAAAACTAAAGCAAGATTAGGAAAGATAACGACTCCGCATGGAGAAATAGAGACTCCGGTATTTATGCCTGTTGGAACAAAAGCCACTGTCAAAGCTATGACAGTTGATGAATTATACGACATGGATACTCAAATAATACTTGGAAATACTTATCATCTTTTTTTAAAACCAGGTCAAGAAATAATCAAGAAAGCCGGTGGGCTTCATAAGTTTATGAATTGGAAAAGGCCAATTTTAACAGATAGTGGTGGATTTCAGGTTTTTAGTTTAAGCGATATAAGACATATAACAGAAGAAGGAGTAGAGTTTAGATCCCATATAGATGGGTCTAAACAGTTTATTTCTCCTGAAAAATCCATGGAAATACAAAATGATTTAGGATCTGATATCATCATGGCATTTGATGAATGTGTACCTTATCCTGCTGATTATGAGTATACAGAAAATTCACTTCACAGAACTATTAGATGGCTCAAAAGATGTAAAGAATACCACAAAAAAGAAGAACAGGCTCTCTTCGGAATCGTCCAAGGGGGAATGTACAAGGATTTAAGAAAACTGAGTGCAGAACTTACAACTGAGATTAATCTCCCGGGATATGCAATTGGTGGACTTAGCGTAGGCGAGCCAAAGGAACTGATGATTGAAATTCTTGAATACACAACTGACTTTCTACCTGAGGATAAACCAAGATATTTAATGGGAGTTGGTACTCCTGATTATCTATTTGAAGCTGTAGAACATGGTATCGACATGGCAGATTGTGTGTTACCTACTCGTATTGCAAGAAATGGAACAGCACTTACCTACTCAGGTAGGATGGTTGTTCGTAATGCAAAATATGCTGATGACTTTAGGCCTATTGATGAAAACTGTGGTTGTTATGCATGTCAAAACCATACAAGGGCCTATATAAGACATCTCATAAATGTCAATGAAATATTAGCATCAAGATTATTGAGCATTCATAATCTATATTTCTTATCAGATTTAATGAAAAATATCCGAATGGCTATAAAAGATGATAGATTCACTGAGTATAAGCAAGAATTTTATAATAAATATGGATATAGTGACTAAAATAGGTTATAATAGTAAAAGGTTATAGATTAATCATTACAACAATGATTAAGGATTGTGTTAATAAACACTTTACTATAAGTGATTTAAATTAAAGGGGTGAGGATATGCCAGGATTGGAACAATTTTCTATGCTGCTTCCACTTCTTTTGGGTCTAGCTTTTTTATATTTCTTCATGATTAGACCTCAAAAGAAAAGAGAAAAAGAAATTCATGAGATGAGAAGTGGACTTAGAGTTGGAGATGAAATACTTACTGTTGGAGGTATTAAAGGTAAGATTATTAAAGCTGGGCAAGACTACCTAACCATTGAAACATCAGGTAGAACCAGAATAGAGTTCACTAGATCAGCAGTTTATAGATTATTAACTGATGAAGAAAAAAGAACTGAGCTGGTAGAAGAAGTTATAGAGGAAAATGTAGAAGATTAAATGAATTATAGCTTAGCTATTTTTCATTTAGTCTACATATAAAAAGGGGGATACTATGAAGCATATTAAAATACTTAAAAAATCAAATATCAAAGACAGTACAAAACATACAGGCTGCGGAGAATGTCAAACTTCATGTCAATCCGCATGCAAAACATCTTGTACAGTTGGAAATCAAAAGTGTGAGGCATCAGACTCACAAAAGTAAAAAGTGGTGTTTATCACCATTTTTTTTATTCAGGAGGAATAATGAACAGGATACATAAATTTGAATCCAATGGAAAATATTTAATTTTAGATATATATTCAGGAAGTATATTTGTAGTGGATAAACTTGCGTATGAAATGATTGATATTTATCATACCGGGGTAGATAATATCATAGATTCGCTACCGGATTATCAAAAGGAAGAAATTATAGAAACTCATGATGAATTAAGTAGACTTAAAGAAGCTGGATATTTATTTTCAGAACCCGTAGATGCAGGTGATATAAAATACAATACTGAAAATATAATTAAGGCTATGTGTTTACATGTTTCGCATGATTGCGATTTAAGATGCAAGTACTGCTTTGCCGGACAAGGCGATTTCAGTGGTGACAGGTCTTTAATGAAAGTTGACACAGGCAAAAGAGCATTGGAATTTTTAGTAGCAAATTCAGGAAATAGAAGAAATCTTGAAGTAGATTTTTTTGGTGGTGAGCCGCTTTTAAACTTCGACGTAGTTAAAGAACTAACGCTTTATGGAGAAGAATTAAATCGAGTTCATGATAAAAATATTAGATTCACCATTACAACCAATGGACTTAGGCTAGATGATGAAAAGATAGATTTTATCAATGAACATATGTCTAATGTCGTTATGAGTTTAGATGGAAGAAGAGAAATTAACGATATGATGAGACCCACAATAAATGAAAAGGGATCATTCGATATAATAGTACCTAAGTTTAAAAAATTAATCTCGAGAAGAGGTGACAAGGACTATTATATAAGAGGGACTTTTACTGCAAATAATCTAGATTTTTCAAAAGATGCGCTTGAGTTTTACAATCAAGGCTTCAAAAAGATATCGATTGAACCGGTAGTAACTGATGAAAATCAGCCTTATGCACTAAAAGAAGAACATTTGGAAACCATATTAAAAGAGTATGAAGAATTTTCAAAAGCTTATATGGAGATTAATGAGGACGATGACTTTCTATTCTTCCATTTCCTAATCGATTTAAATGATGGACCATGTCTTGCTAAGAGATCAGTTGGCTGTGGAGCAGGTGCAGAGTATATATCAGTGACACCTGAGGGTGACATTTACCCATGTCATCAATTCGTTGGAGATCATGATTTTCTAATGGGAAATTTAAATGATGGTATTATTAACACTGAACTAAGAGAAAAATTCAAAAATTCTAATGTATTTACAAAAGATGATTGTAAAAGTTGTTGGGCAAAGTTCTATTGTAGTGGGGGATGTCATGCTAATGCATACTACAACAACGGTACTTTAAATAAGCCTTACAGATTAGGTTGTGAAATGGAAAAGAAGAGATTAGAACTTTCACTTTCCATTCTTGCCAACAAGGAAGGAGATAAGTAATGGTATTACTTGTATTTATACTATTATTGTTGCTATTGGTTGCAATTTTTGCACTTAAAAATAGCCAGCTAGTAATAGTAGATTTGTTTTTTGATAAAATAGAAATGTCTCAAGCCGTCTTGATCTTATCTTGTGTAGCAATAGGTATATTATTTATGCTTATTATATATGCTGTTCATAGAATAAGAGCTTCCAGAAAAATTAAAGCACTTGAAAAAGAGCTTAATACTACCAAAGATGAACTTGAGAGAGCACGAGCTAGAGTTGCTGTTGTTGAGAGCGAATTAAGAACAGGGACTTCAAAAACTCTAGAAGAAAGCATATTGGATAATAGAGTAACCGGTTTTGAAGCTGATGAAGTAATCGTAGCAAAAGAAGTTGAAGATCCTAAAAATCAAGATACTGAACTAGGAGCTAAAATAATAAAACCGGAAGCAATAAAAGAAGAAAAACTAGATGATAATAATCGTATTTAATTAATAACTCAAAATAAGGTAAGTGATAAATTGAATAGATGGATGATATATAATAAGGATATCTCATCGCTTAAATCAGAGCTTGATTTAAGTGATGAGATTTTGCACATATTGGTTAATAGAGGTGTTTGTACTGTTGACGAAATCAATAAATTTTTAAACCCGAAACTGGAAGAACTCCACGACCCTTTTTTAATGGCGGATATGGATATTGCTGTTGATATTATCATGGATTCTATCGATAATGATGAACATATTCACATTGTTGGGGACTATGATCAAGATGGAAACTCAGCAACAGTGACACTCATTAAAGGAATAGGTAGATTACACGATAGGATTACCTATGCAATTCCTGATAGGGTAGAAGATGGTTATGGAATTAATGAAAGAATAGTCGACACCGCAAAAAACAATGGAGTCTCGCTTATTATTACATGTGACAATGGCATAAGTGCACACGAGACCATTAAATATGCGAAAGAAAATGGAATTAAAGTAATTGTGACAGACCACCATCAAGTTAAACAAGATAATGGCATCCAGGATTTGCCGAGTGCCGATGCAGTTATAAATCCAAAACGTAGCGACTGTGAATATCCTTTCAAAGAATTGTGCGGTGCCGGAGTAGCATATAAACTTATTTGCGGATTATATGGTGCAATGGGAGTACCTCTAGAAGAAAGCTATGATCTATTACAATTTGTAGCAATGGGTACAGTATGTGATGTTGTAGATCTTTTAGGAGAAAATAGGATCATAACTGTTGAAGGATTAAAAAGAATTAACTCTACTGATAATCTTGGATTACTATCCTTAATTTCTGAAAATAGTTGGAATAAGCCCGTTGATGTGTATGCTCTAGGGTTTGTCATAGGTCCATGTATAAATGCGTCCGGAAGACTTTCTACTGCCAGACTTGGTGTAGAACTATTCCTTGAAGAAGATGAGAATTTGGTATTAAATTATGCTAGTGAGTTAGTTAGGCTTAATAATGAAAGAAAAGACCTAACACAATCTACTTATGATGATGTGCTAGAGCAAGTTAATAACAAGGGACTCTATAAAAATGATATAATTGTTACTCACTCACAAAACGCACACGAGAGCATAGTTGGTATAGTTGCTGGTAGAATAAAAGATAGATTCCATAGACCAACTATAGTTTTCGCAGATTCAAAAGATGATGGTATTATAAAAGGTTCAGGCAGAAGCATTGAAGCTTATGATATGCATAATAAATTAACTGAAGCCGGTGATTTATTAATATCTTTTGGAGGTCACAAGATGGCTGCCGGGTTAAGCTTAAAATATGATAATCTAAACCTGTTCAATCATTTTATTAATAGTAATAGTGATTTAACAAAAGAAAACCTACGAAAAGAGATAACAATAGATGTAGCTTATCCCGTAGAAAACTTAAACGAAGAATTTATTAATGGACTAGAGATTTTAGAGCCTTTTGGCAAAGCAAATTCCAAACCCATTTTCGCTGATAAGAACTTAGATTTATTGAACTATCAAATAATGGGAAAAAATCAAAATGTTATAAAGCTTAATGTATTTAAAAATGGCAGGGTTTTAGAATGTATAGCTTTTGGAGATGTTCAATCTATAGAGGAATATTTGGTAAATAAATTTAAAGGTAGAAGCATAAATGCTTACTCTACTAAAGACAGAACACCAAATTATATTGACCTTGTATATTTTCCAAAAGTCAATGAATTTAGAGGTAATAGGTCAATACAGTTGCAAATTATTGATTTAAGATGAAATAGTTTTAATTTTTTGGTATAATCGAATATTAAGAAGTAATTTTAATTAGGGGGTGGTAAAATGGATAAAATCTCACTTGAAAATTTATTATACGAAATGAAGAAAAATTCTATAGAACATGATCCTGAGTTAATTAAAAAAGCATACTACTTTACAAAAAATGCTCATGAAGGTCAGTTTAGAAATTCCGGTGAAGAGTATTTTATTCACCCTATTAATGTTGCATTAATTATTATAGGTTTGAACATGGATGAAGCCACAATCATTGCTGCCATGATGCATGATATCATAGAGGATACCGACATTACTTTCGAGGATGTTGAGAGAGAGTTTAGTAATGAAATTGCCGTACTGGTTGATGGTGTTACAAAACTTAAAAGATTAAAATTTAAATCTAAACAAGAATCTCAAGCTGAAAACATCAGAAAAATGGTCATGGCTATGGCCAACGATATAAGAGTCATAATTATAAAACTAGCGGACAGGCTCCATAATATGAGAACGCTTGAGTATATGACAAAGGCTAAGCAGTTTGAAAAAGCTACTGAAACTATAGAAATCTATGCTCCTCTTGCTCACAGACTAGGGATTAGTACAATCAAATGGGAATTAGAAGATTTAAGTCTTAGATATCTTGAACCTGAAACATATTATGAACTCGTTGAATTAATTAACATGAAACGAGCAGAACGAGAGGATTATATAGCCTCAATTATAGAGATTCTAAAAGAGAATATAGAAGAGCTGGGTTTCGATGCTGACATTACAGGCAGACCAAAAAATATTTACAGCATTTATAATAAAATAAAAAAACAAGGCAAAACCTTTGATCAAATTTTTGATTTAACTGCCGTCAGGGTAATAGTTAATACGGTTAAAGACTGTTACTCAGTTTTAGGAGTTGCACACTCACTTTGGAAACCAATCCAAGGTAGATTTAAAGATTATATAGCCATGCCTAAAGCAAATATGTATCAGTCTCTTCATACAACGGTGCTTGGTCCTAAAGGAGAACTTTTTGAAGTACAGATAAGAACTTGGGATATGCATAAGACAGCAGAGTATGGTATTGCTGCGCATTGGAAGTATAAAGAAGGTGGACGGAAGAAGGATGCTTTCGATGAAAAATTACAATGGCTCAGACTACTTATGGATTGGCAAAAGGATTTGACTGATTCAAAAGAGTTTATGGAAACCCTAAAAGGGGACTTTTTCTCTGATGAAGTGTATGTTTTCTCACCAAAAGGTGATGTAATAAGTCTACCGGCAGGATCAACTCCGATTGACTTTGCGTATAGAGTTCACTCTGCAGTTGGAAACCATTGCGTAGGTGCGAAAATTGATGGTAGGATAGTGCCTATCAATACTAAGTTAAAAAATGGAAATATAATTGAAATTTTAACATCTCCAAATTCATCTGGACCAAGTAAAGACTGGCTAAAAATAGTTAAGAGTTCACAAGCTAGAAATAAGATAAGACAATGGTTTAAGAAAGCTCAAAAAGATGAAAATATTATCAAAGGTAGAGATGCACTAGAAAAAGAAGTTAAAAGACAGGGATATAATTTCAATGAAATTCTTAAAGATGAATGGCTGCAGACTATTGGTAAAAAACTAAGTTTTAATAATTTGGATGATTTATTTGCATCCATTGGATATGGTAGCACACCGCTAACGCAGATTTTACCTAAACTAAAAGAGCTCCATAAAGAATACTATAAAGTAGATGAGAGTCTTGAAGATGTTAACATTCAAAGAGAGAGTAAACATAAATCAAAATCGGCTCAAGGTGTAAGATTCGAAGGAGTAGACAATTTAGAAGTAAAATTTGCAAAATGCTGTAATCCTGTTCCAGGTGATGAAATATTGGGCTATATTACTCGAGGAAGAGGAGTATCAATTCATAGAACCGATTGTCCGAATATGACCGAAATCGACATAGATAGAGTTATACCGGTTGAATGGGATGCCAGCAAAGAAAGCTTCTTCAATGTTCATATTAATATACTTGCTTATGACAGAGTGGGATATTTAGCTAATATATCTAAAATCATTCAAGATATGGGGCTTAACATTACAAGTTTAAGTGCTCATATTAACAAGGATAAAACATTTTTAATAGATCTGTTAATTGAAATAAAACAAAAAGAACAAATCGACGAACTATTTAAGAAAGTCATGTCAATTGAAGATACGGTTAAAATATTTAGAGTAAAGGCGCAGTGATATGAGAGCATTAATTCAAAAAGTAAAAAGAGCATCAGTGTCAATAAACAACATAGTGGTATCTGAAATAGGCCAAGGATTACTTGTTTTTGTCGGTATCACACATGGAGATACCGTTAAAGATATGGAGTATATAGCTGATAAAACTGTGGGTTTAAGGATTTTCGAAGACAATGAAGGAAAGATGAATCTGTCACTTGAGGATGTAAAAGGTGAGATTCTTGTAGTATCTCAGTTTACTCTATATGGTGATGTTAGAAGAGGTAAAAGACCTTCATTTACAGAATCTGCCGGTGGAGATTTTGCTGAAAACATGTATTTAAATTTTATAGAAGAGATAAAAAATAGAGGTTTTGATGTTAAGACAGGAGAGTTTGGTGCCGATATGCAAGTTGAACTGATTAATGATGGACCTGTAACCATACAGATAGATAGTAATAAAGTTTATTGAAAATTTGTATAAAGCTAGGAAGGAAGTGGGGAACTAATGGAAATTTTTAGAATGATGGCCGGTGTCTACGCAGCGAATTGTTTTTTTGTAATAAATAATAGACGTGAAGCAATCATAATTGATCCGGGTGGAGATTTCAAGGATATTGTTAAAAATATCGATGAAAAGGAAATCATTCCTAAATATATACTCTTAACCCATGGGCATGGAGATCATATAGCAGCGGTGAATGAATTGAAAGAAAAATACGAAATACCAGTTCTAGTTCATGAGGATGAAGTTGAACTGCTTTCAGATCCTGAGATGAACATGAGTGCTCGTATGCCAATAAATCCCGTATCAGTTAATGCAGATATTACTTTTTTAGATGGCGAGAGTATATGTGATGAGTTTAATATTAAAGTTATTCACACACCTGGACATACGGCCGGAAGTTGTTGTTTTCTAATAGGTGATAAACTGATAACAGGAGATACCGTATTTAGAGGAAGCATAGGTAGAAGTGATCTTCCAACCGGTAACTATGATGATATAATGCAATCTATAAAGAATAAGATTCTATTAATGGACGATTCAATTGAAATATTTCCTGGGCATGGAACTGCATCTACTATAGAAACTGAAAAACAGATTAATCCGTATTTCGCAGAACTAATGGTTTAATAGTTTTTTAAATCATATAAATTTTCTTGACAAAAGTGCCAAAACAATTATAATAATATTAATTAAATCCTTTGATGTAGAAAAGTAAACCCTATATATTTTCAGCGAGCTGTAGATGGTGTGAGACAGTAAATAGCATAGTGTTGAAAAAGAGCTATTGAGGAGGTTGAGACAAAGCATTTGCGAGTATCTCAACACGTTTTACGATACGTTAATCGGTTGAGTTGGTCTATGACCAAATAGAGTGGCACCGCGGGCAATCTCGTCTCTTGTTAGAGGCGAGTTTTTTTATTTTTAGGAGGAGAAATATGAAGAAGTTTAATTTGTTAGTATTGTTAGTTGCTTTTGTTTTTGTTTTTACTGCATGTGGCCAAAATGAGGAAAAGAAAGTCCAAGAAGGTACAAGTGTCGAAGAAAAGAAAGCAGAAGAAACACCTGTAAAAGAAGAAGTAAAAGAGGAAGATGAAAATGAAAAGGCTGAGAAACCTTCCGTTACCGATTCAAGCGTAGATGAGACATTAAAGCAAATTCAAGAAAAGGGTAAAATAGTCCTTGGGACATCCGCTGATTATCCACCATACGAATTTACTGCCTTAATAGATGGTAAAGAAGAAATTGTAGGCTTTGATATTGAATTGGCTAAATACATTGCTCAAGAATTACAAGTAGAGCTTGAAATCGTGGACATGCCTTTTGAAAGTCTATTAATAGGTCTTGAAGTAGGTAAACTCGACATGGTTATTGCGGGAATGAATCCGGATCCTGAAAGAGAAGCTAATTTCAGTAAAGTTTATTATAATGCAACTCATGGAATTATAACTACTAAAGAAAAAGCTGAAGAGATCAAGTCTATTGAGGACCTTAAAGGTAAGCATCTAGGAGCCCAAATTGGAACTGTTCAAGAAGGTATTGGAGAAAAGCTTGAAGAAGTGGAACTAAAAACTCTACCGCTTATTACAAACCTAATTCTGGAACTTAGTACTGGGAAAATAGATGGTGTTATTATGGAAAAACCTGTTGCTGAATCCTATGCCAAAGTAAACAATGATCTTGTAGTTGTAGATGGAATAGAATGGGGAGACGAATCGGAAGGTACTGCAGTTGCCTTGAAAAAAGGGAATGATAATTTAACAGAGATTATAAATGAGATTATTGAAAAAGCACTTGAACAAAAACTAATAGATAAATGGATTATTGAAGCAAACGAAATTAACGAAAAATATAATCAATAGAAGAGTTAAAGGGAGCACAATAGCTCCCTTAAATGATTTAACCAGTTGGAGGAAACATGCTTGAATTATTAATTAACAATAGGTATTATTATATAGTCGGTATCAAAAACACCCTTTTAATATCATTCATATCATTGATAATCGGAACTTTATTAGGATTATTTATCAGTTTGATGAGGGTTTCTAAAAACCGATTTTTAAATATTATTTCTAAGGCATACGTGGAGCTAATAAGAGGAACACCTATAATGGTACAAATACTTCTTGTTTATTTTGCAATCCCAGACTTATTGAAAGTTGAGGTAAATGCTTTCACTGCAGGACTAGTAGCTGTATCACTTAATAGTGCTGCCTATGTATCTGAGATTATTAGATCGGGAATCCAGTCAATTGATAAGGGACAAATGGAAGCCGGTAGGAGTTTAGGCCTCACGGAAAGACAAACCATGAGGACAATAATAATTCCTCAAGCAGTCAAAAATATATTACCTGCCCTTGGAAATGAGTTTGTAACTCTTATAAAAGAAACTTCGATTGCATCTACAATTGGAGTAGCTGAATTGATGTTTGGGACAAAAAAAGTTCAAGCTAATACTTACCAAGGAGTAACGCCACTTGTATGGGCTACTATATTCTATTTCTTAATGACTTTTACGATGTCTAATCTAATAGGAATAATCGAAAGGAGACTTGCCCGCAATGATTAAAATTATTGATGTGAATAAAAGCTTTGGCGAAAAACAAGTCTTAAAAAATATAAATCTGGATATTAATGATAAAGAAGTAGTAGGTCTAATAGGGCCATCAGGTTCAGGTAAGTCAACGCTTTTAAGATGTATTAATTATCTCGAGAAACCGACATCCGGTGATGTGTATTTTAAGGGAATTAAACTTGGTGATAGGACGACAAATATAGACGAAGTGAGACAGAGAATAGGGATGGTTTTTCAGCATTTTCATCTTTTTCCACATAAAACAGTATTAGAGAATATTTCGTTAGCGCCGATTCTAACAGGGAAAATGGACAAATATGTTGCTAATAAAAAAGCTGAAGAACTACTTGCAAGGATGGACTTACTTGATAAGATTAATATGTATCCCCATCAACTATCCGGAGGTCAGAAACAGAGAATTGCAATCGCTAGATCACTAGCTATGGATCCTGAGCTGATGTTGTTTGATGAAGTCACTTCAGCATTAGATCCTGAAATGGTTGGAGAGGTCCTAAATGTAATGAAGGATTTAGCACATGATGGTATGACAATGGTTGTCGTCACTCACGAAATGGCTTTTGCAAAACAGGTAGCAGACAGAGTGATTTTTATGTCTGACGGATCAATTACCGAACAAGGAAGTCCTAAAGAAATATTTGAAAATCCAAAAAACGAAAGAACCCAAGATTTTATTTCAAAAGTTCTAGAGTTTTAGAGAAAAAAATATTTGACATTATACTTAATATGCTGTATACTACAGTAGTGTTATCGGGAATGAGCCTGATATTTTACTAAGTAGAAGTATCCGCTTCTCACCTGGATGATTTTGTCGTCGGGTTTAAATTTTAATTATGGTTAACTTTAGTTAGCAATGGTTATTAGCGGGTATTTTTACCTGCTATTTTTTATTTGGAGGTGTATGACATAAAAGAGCTTCAAATCAATGAAGACATTAGAGTAAAAGAAGTCAGACTAGTTGGTGCTGACGGAGAACAGATAGGTATTATACTTACACAAAAGGCTCTTGATATGGCTAGGGATAAAAGGTTAGATTTGGTAAATGTTGCTCCAAATGCTAAACCACCAGTTTGTAAGATAATGGATTATGGCAAGTATAAATACGAAGCCGTAAAAAGAGAAAAAGAAGCAAGAAAGAAACAAAGCGTTATAACCGTTAAAGAAATAAGGATGTCACCAAATATTGATACACATGATTTAGAAGTCAAAGCTAGACAAGCCAAAGATTTCTTCTCATCAGGTGACAGAGTTAAAGTTTCTGTTAGATTTAGAGGACGAGAAATGCATCATACAGAAATTGGAAAACAAGTTTTAGAAAAATTTGTTGAACTAACCGGAGATGCTGGTATCGTTGATAAAAAACCTAATATGGAGGGTCGTAACATGGTTATGTTTATGAGCCCTAACACTGAGCAATAGGAGATGAGACTATGTCAAAAATGAAAACACACAGAGGTTCAGCAAAGAGATTTAAAAGAACTGCTACTGGAAAATTAAAAAGATATCATGCTTTCAAAAGCCATATAACAGGAAAAAAATCACCTAAGCGAATCAGAAGTTTAAGAAAATCAGCACTTGTAAGTAAAGGCGACCAAAAAAGAATTGATAATATGATTCCAAGATAGGGTAGAAGGGGGCAAAATAAATGGCAAGAATAAAACGTGGTGTAGCTACAAAAAGAAAACACAAAAAAGTATTAAAACAAGCTAAAGGTTACTATGGTTCAAAATCAAAATTATATAGAACAGCAAACCAAGCTGTAATTAAATCTTTATCTTATGCGTTCATAGGACGTAAACATCGTAAGAGAGATTTCAGAAGACTATGGATTACAAGAATCAATGCTGCTGCTAGACAAAACGGATTAAGTTACAGCAAATTTATGCATGGTCTAAAACTTGCAAATATCGAAATGAATAGAAAAGTATTGTCTGAAATGGCTATACATGATCCGGAAGGATTTAAAAAATTAGTAGAACTTGCAAAAAATGCATAAGGTTTCCGTGTGAAACTTTATGCTTTTTTTTCTTTTAAAAATAGCATAAAAATCTAGTTATCCGCATAAAAACTGGACTTATCACACTTTATCAAGGTCAAAACCACTCAATTTACTACTAATTTACTACTTATGAATGAGCTTTGATACGACGATTTATC